>NZ_CBTK010000033.1 GCF_000531125.1 Candidatus Contendobacter odensis Run_B_J11
AACAAACACCTTCTATAATACATTGATTAAATTGAGCTTTTCAAGAGACCGGGAACTGCTGTAGGAAAAGGGTCCATTCACCCCTGATACTACGACCTTATCCGCCCCAGTACGGTTATTGCCCAAGGTTCCAGAGACGTACAGTTGCGTCCGGTCACGCTCGAATAAAGACATGTATTCGTTGAAGGCCATGGTGGACAAACCGGTACGGGCCAGAATATTCAGATTAGTTGCGACCTGACTCGGTTGTATCGGATTGATGTTAATCGGTTGTAAAAGCTGGGCTTGCAGCAGTTCACTGACTTGGGCGATTTCGTAGCGCGGGCGATAAGCATAGCTGTCGGACAGAAAGCGGTGCGCTGAATAGTTAGTGGGATCAAGACTCAGCGATTTGGTTGCCTCGACCTGAGCCAGTTGCCCGAAACCGAGATTTTCATAAATACCTGCCAAAGTGGCTTCGCGGGTGGCTATATCTTCGTCCAGCAATAACCGCGACCGATACACCGCTCGGTCATCGTTCAACTGAAGCGACTGTTGCAGATTTTCCACCGCTTCAATCGGGCGATTGATACTTTGCAGCCGAATGGCGTCGTAGAGCCAGGGCGTAGGGTCATGCGGATCAAGTTGCTTCGCTCTCTCCAAATACTTCTGCGCCCGCCGATCCTGTTTTACTTCATAAAACGCCTTGCCGAGATAGCTGTTATAGAGCGACACCTGCGGCTCCAGCAGCGTCGCCTTGCGCATTTCTGCAACTGCCGCCTCGGTCTGATTATGCCGAAACAGTACCAGCCCTAAACCGAGATGCGGTAATCCCAAGGTTGAATCCTGCCGAATCGCGTCTTCAAATGCGGCGCGGGCTGGCTCAATCTGAAAACGTGCCAGTTGCAGAAAGCCCCAGACGGTATTAACAAAGGCATCATTCGGCGCTTGTTTTCTAGCCCGTTGCGCCAGTTTGAACGCCTCTCTTAACCGGCCCATGCCGAATAAAAGACTACTTTCCTGAATCAGCGCTTGTGCATTCTCCGGATCGAGTTTCACCGCCTGCCGGGCCGCAGCCAGTGCCCCCGCCAAATCAAACTCGGCCTGTTTGACCAGACTCAGGCTGAGCCAGGCCGCGGATGAGGACGGATCAGCGGCCACCGCTCGCTCAGCGTCAGCCCGCGCCGGCGCGGTGTGGTTTTGCACCAGTTCAATGTTGGAACGCAGCCCATAGGCCAGTGCATCATTGGGATCGAGCGCCAACGCCCGATCCAGCGCCTGCCGCGCTTGAGCCACCTCACCGTGGAGGAGATGCTGCTGCGCGGTTTGAGTCCAATAGCGGGAGGAGTTTGGATCAGCGCGGCGGCTCGGATCGCCCTCCGCCGGGTCGCTGAGACCCGGATAGTAGAACGACCATTGCACCGCATCGAGCGGGTTGAGCAACACCGATTTGCGCGGCGCTTCACCGAGCTTCACCTCGGCTTGTTCATTGGCCGCCACCAGCACGCTGCCTTGGGGATTGCTGAATTCGACCAGACCATTGAGAACCGCCAACTGCGCCGAGTCGCCGGGACCGACCGCGAGATTAAATTCGGTGCCGCGAATGGTGGCGGTCGCGGGCACGGTTTGAATTTCCAGCGCTTCGCCGCTGTTGCGCACCCAGATTTCACCGCTCAACACCCGCAACAGGCTTTGCACCACTTGGGTCGCGGTCGGCACGAAGCCCTCCGAAGGCGGCGCGATCTGTTTCAATTCCAACTGGCTGCGGGCGTTCAACTTGATCTGAGTGCCGCTGGTCAACTGGATCGCCGCCCGGCTGCCCTCGCCGGTGCGCACGATTTCGCCCGGCGCCAAGGCTTCACCGCTACGAAGCGGCTGCCAGCGGCCATCGCGCAGCACTTCGGCGCTGCCTTGGATGCTGACCACCTCGCCCGCGTCCTGCGCCCACGCGGCATAGATCGGCAGCAACACCAGCAGCAGGAACAGGAGGTAAAATCGGGTTAACCAACGGACAGAGAACACCCGCGTTGAAATCATAATTTCTTCACCCTTATCTGCCAGCTTGGCGCTTGTTGTTTTTAGTATAGCAAATTGTTGTTTTTTTGCTCCGGTTGTAGATGTAGCACGGGCATCTTGCCCGTGTTCAGTTCACGGGCAAGATGCCCGTGCTACGACGAATTCCACATACGCTGTGCAAGCGAGGGAATCGGTGTCCACTCGGAACGGGCGCGACGTAGCGGGATTTATTCAGGCGGGATTCAACAGGAATGCGCTATAGCTAAAATAATGCTCAAGGCACGGTGTCTAATCCGTTAAGAGAGGTTGACTTTGGCAATCAATCGGCGCAACAACCGAACCGTTCGGAAGGAGAAACAAGATGAAAGCAATCCGTTATTTAATACTGGCAACCATGACGGCTATCGCGGCACTGATGCCCCTGCACGACGCGAGTGCTTGGGATAATGGCGGCGGTCATCGTGGCGGGGGCTACGGCAGTGGTTACGGTGGTTATCGTGGGGGTGGCGGCGGCTATCGAGGTGGTTACCACGGGGGTTATCGCGGTGGTTATCGCGGCGGTTACTACGGCGGTGGTTGTTGGAATTGCAACGCGGTCGGCGCGGGCATCGTCGGGCTGGCGGTCGGCACGATTATTGGCTCGGCGCTGGTCGCATCAGAACCGCCACCCGTTGTGGTGTACTCCCCGCCGCCCAGACGTTGCACATCAGTCGTCGTGGACGGCAGAACCTATTACAACTGTAACAATGGTAGCCGTGGCGGGTATTACGAGGACTGGTAAGTCGGCAGGAGCGTGCTTTAGCCCGCGAAAATCGCACGGGAAGAGGTCAAACCAAACCCTTGGCATCTTCCCGCGTTGTCCCTACCATCCTGCCATCATCAACTACGGAATCCCCCATGCCTGAAATCGAAGGTCTGACGCTGTTGGGTCAGTCTGCTACCGACTATCCGCGAGCATACAGCCCGCAACTGCTGGAGCGGTTTGCCAACCGCTATCCTCAGAACGCCTATGAAGTGGAATTGGACTGTCCCGAATTTACCTGTCTCTGCCCGATTACCGGCCAGCCGGACTTTGCCCGGATCGTCATCCGCTACAGCCCGCAAGGATGGCTGGTGGAATCAAAGTCGCTGAAACTTTATCTGTACAGCTTCCGCAATCAGGGATCGTTCAGCGAGGACGGGATTAACCGCATCGCCCGTGATCTGTTCGATCTATTGCAACCGCGCTGGCTGGAAGTTTGCGGCGACTTTTTGCCCCGGGGCGGCATCGCCATCAAGCCGAAGGTGCGCCTGAGCGGCGAATCCGCCTGACCTCGCACCGCCCGCATTCCGAGAAATCTTCAATGAGTACCGCCCTCGTCGTCCTGTCCGGTGGACAGGATTCCACCACCTGCCTGTATTGGGCGCTGCACCGTTTTGGTCACGATCAGGTTGAAGCATTGAGCTTCGACTACGGTCAACGCCACCGGATCGAACTGGACTGCGCCCAGCAGATAGCGGCGCTGGCGGGGGTGGCGCATACGATTCTGCCGATCAACACCTTCGCCGCATTGGGCGGTAACGCCCTGACCGACGCCGTGATTACAGTGCAGACCGGCGTAGACCCGCTAACCGCGCTGCCGAACACCTTTGTACCGGGGCGCAACCTGATTTTCCTGACCTTTGCCGCTGCCTTCGCCTATCCACGCGGGATTCGCGATCTGGTCACCGGCGTTGCCCAGACCGACTACAGCGGCTATCCCGATTGCCGCGAGACCACGCTCCACGCGCTGGAGCAGGCGCTGCGCCTGGGCATGGAATGCGCAATCACCATTCACACTCCGCTGATGTTTCAATCCAAGGCCGATACCGTGCGGCTGGCGCAAGCGCTGGGCGCATTGCCCGCATTGGCCTACAGCCACACCTGCTACAACGGCCAGCAACCGCCGTGCGGCGAATGTCCCGCCTGCCTGTTGCGCGCCAAAGGTTTCGCTGAAGCCGGCATTGCCGATCCGCTGCTGGCGCGCTTCCGGGGACTAAATCAGTGAACTCCCGGCAGTATGTTACGGCGGCGGCTCCGTTTGAAGCCGCCCGTCAGGTCGAGTGCCTGCCGGAAGGCCATCGGGCGCGACGGCTGCACGGCCATGGCTTTCTGGCCCGGATTCGCGCCGAAATCTCTCCCGCCGCATCCCCGGTTCCCGACGCCGAAGAGTATGAGCAGCGACTGGTCGCCGAGGTTGCCGCTTTGGATTATCGGCTGCTCAACGACCTGATCCCGATCCCGACCGACGAAAATCTGGCCCGCTGGCTGCGGGAGCGCCTGCATAGGCCCGGCCTGGATCGGGTAGGCATTCAAAGCACCCGCGATCAGGGAGTAGATCTGGACGGACGCGATCACGCTCATGTCTGGCGTCGCTTCCGTCTGGAAGCCGCCCACCAACTCCCCAACGTGCCGCTGGGTCATCCCTGTGGGCGGATGCACGGTCACGGCTTCGAAGTCATTCTCCATGCCGATCAGGATCTAAGCGGCCAGGATCTCGGAGTGGATTACGATCATCTGGCGGTGGTGTGGGCGCCGTTGCACAGCCAATTGCATCACCACTGCCTTAACGATCTGCCGGGACTGGATAATCCGACCAGCGAGAGACTGGCCGCCTGGCTATGGGATCGATTGAAGCCGCAACTGCCGCCGTTATCCTGGGTCACGGTGTACGAAACGGCTACCGCCGGCTGTCATTACGACGGACGCCATTACCGGATTTGGAAGGAACTGCGGTTCGAGAGCGCGCTGTGCCTGCGCCGCGTCGCCAGCGACGACCCGCGCCACCGCTTGCACGGCCATAGCTATGCCGTGCGCCTGCATCTGACCGCGCCGCTGGATGAGCTGCGAGGCTGGACGGTGGATTACGGCGAGGTCAAAGCCCGGTTTGAGCCGCTGTACCAGCAACTGGATCACCAGCGGTTGGACCAACTGGCCGGACTGACCGAACCCACGCTGGCGCAACTGCTGATCTGGTTGCGCGAGCGGTTAGCCTCCTCGCTCCCGGAGCTGGATCGCATCGATCTCGACTCAACGCCCGGCTGTGGCGCGGTGCTGTGCTGGGGCGAGGAGGGTCCGGCCCTGCCGGGCTAAGCGATGAGCTACGCGGTCAAGGAAATTTTCTACACCTTGCAGGGCGAGGGCGCCCGAACCGGACGACCGGCAGTGTTCTGCCGCTTTACCGGCTGCAATCTGTGGAGCGGACGGGAAGCAGATCGCACGACCGCGTTTTGTCGGTTTTGCGACACTGACTTTATCGGCACCGACGGGCCGGGCGGGGGGAAATTCGCCAGCGCCACCGATCTGGCTCAGGCGGTGGCGCAGCGCTGGCCGGTGACTGATCTGCCGCACGCGGTACCCTATGTGGTCTGCACCGGCGGCGAGCCGCTGTTGCAACTGGATGAACCCCTGATGACCGCATTCCACGCCTGCGGGTTTGAAGTGGCGGTAGAAACCAACGGTACCCTGCCCGCGCCACCGGGCCTGGACTGGATTTGCGTCAGTCCCAAGGCTGCTGCGCCATTGCAAATCACTCAAGGTGATGAGTTGAAGCTGGTCTATCCGCAGGTCGAAGCCGAGGCGCAACCGGAGCGGTTCGTCGGGCTGGATTTCGCAGTGTTCTTCCTGCAACCGCTGGACGGTCCCGACCAGAAGGCTCACACCCAAGCGGCACTGGCGTATTGCCTGCGCCATCCGCAATGGCGGCTGAGTTTACAAACCCACAAGCTGCTGGGGATTCCCTAAGTCAGCATTGGCGGTAGTGCGCCGTCCAGATAAAACCATTGGCCGTTTTCCCGAATAAAGCGGCTGGTTTCAGTCATTCGATGTGCTCTTCCGCCAATCTTGTAACGCGCCACGAATTCAACCATGCCTTGCTGATCGTTGGTGCCGCCCGCTTCGGCGTGGACAATTTTCAAACCCAGCCAGGTTATTGCTTCGGCGTTGTCGAAATCGAGCGATTGGGGCCGGGTGGATTCATGCCAAGTGCGCAATAAATAATCTTCCCGCACCAGAACATAGGCCGAATAACGCGAACGCATCAGCGCCTCGGCGGTATCCGGTAGTTGAGCGTGGTCGAGGAATGGGCCGCAGCAGGCGTTATACGGCTTCGCCGATCCGCAGGGGCAGAGTGCGCCGGGATTCAATCATAATCCCCGGATGATCCGGCAGGCCGGCGGGTCTGTTTCTTTTCCCCGACGCGCCGCTTTTCCGCCACCCGCTGCTGTTTGGCGGCGCGGGAAGGCTTCAGTTTCAGCCGTGGCTTGGGAATTTCCGCCGCCTTCTGAATCAGAACGACCAGGCGATCAATGGCGTCCTGCCGGTTGCGTTCCTGGCTGCGAAAGCGCCGGGCGGTGATCAGCAGTTCCCCGTCCTTGTTCATCCGGCTCCCGGCCAAGGTCAGCAATCGCGCCCGCACGTCGTCCGGCAGCGCCGGCGAATGCGCCGCGTCAAAGCGCAGTTCCGCTGCGGTGGCGACCTTGTTGACATTTTGGCCGCCAGGGCCGGACGCCAGTTTGAACTGGAATTGCAGTTCGTTTTCGTCAAGCTGGATAACGGGGGTGACGATGATCATGGTGGCGGGCCGGGCTTCTCGCATCAGATCTTTGAAATTGTCCTCCTGTAAATTTTCCTGTGATGGCGATGATTTGCGGCCTGGGCTAGAACATCGGCTTCATCTAACTCTTTGATCTTGCTGAGAGGTGTGCGTTGTACTCACCCAACCCGTCGTGCGAATCACAGGAAAATTTACAGGAG
>NZ_CBTK010000034.1 GCF_000531125.1 Candidatus Contendobacter odensis Run_B_J11
CGATGCCCGCATCAAGTTAAAACGCCTCTACCCGTCAATTCAGAGCGGGTGAAGTACTAGCCTGACGCTACCAACCCTCGCCATCACAGGAAAATTTACAGTACCAAAAATCCTGATTTTTTATCGCAGCATTTTGAATTAACTGGCTATTTTTCAGAAATTAGGGTGTTTGTTCTAATTTTTGCGGTTACGGTTTCAGCATGGCGCGGTTCGCCAATCGCTGATCAATAACGTCAACGCAACCCAGGATTACGCCCATGCCCAGCTATACCGCCCCCGTGCGTGATATGCAGTTCATCCTGCATGAACTGCTCAAGATTGACCGCTATCAGGACGTACTCAGCGGCTTCGCGGAAGCGACCCCGGACACTATCGCGGCGATTCTGGAGGGCGCCGCCCAGATCAGCCAGGAGGTGTTACAGCCACTGAACCGGGTTGGCGACCGGGAGGGTTGCCGATTGGAAAACGGCAAGATCATCACCCCGACCGGCTTCAAGGAAGCCTACGCTGCTGTAATCGAAGGAGGCTGGACCGGCCTGATCGGCGATCCTGAATACGGTGGACAAGGTCTGCCCTATGTGCTGGGGCTGGCGGTTAGCGAGATGATGGCTTCGGCCAACATGGCGTTCACCATGTACCCCGGCCTGACCAGTGGCGCTATGGAAGCTATCGAAATTGGCGGCACCGACCAGCAGAAAGCACTCTACCTACCGAAAATGATCAGCGGCCAGTGGACCGGCACCATGAACCTGACCGAGCCGCATTGCGGCACTGATCTGGGCTTGCTGCGCACCAAAGCCGAACCGCAGTCGGATGGTAGCTACCGCGTCACTGGCACCAAGATTTTCATCTCCGCCGGCGAGCACGATCTGGCCGAGAACATCATCCATCTGGTGCTAGCCCGGATTCCCGGTGGTCCAGACGGGGTCAAGGGCATCAGTCTGTTCATCGTGCCCAAGTTTCTGGTCAACCCCGATGGCAGTCTCGGCGACCGCAACGCGGTCAGTTGTGGCTCCATCGAGGAGAAAATGGGCATCCACGGCAACGCCACCTGCGTGATGAATTACGACGGCGCGGTGGGATACCTGATCGGCGAAGCGCATAAAGGGTTGCGCACTATGTTCATCATGATGAACGCAGCGCGGTTGGGCGTAGCGGTACAAGGATTAAGTCAAGCCGAAGTGGCCTATCAAAACGCAGTGGCGTACTGCAAGGACCGACTGCAAGGACGGGCGCTGGCTGGCGCCAAATATCCCGATAAGCCGGCGGATCCGATCATCGTCCATCCCGACATTCGCCGGATGCTGATGACGGTGAAGGTGTTTCAGGAAGGAGCGCGGGCGCTGGCCTATTGGGCCGGTTTACAGGTAGACATCATCCGCAAGCATCCCGACCCGGAAACCCGGCGCAAGGCCGAGGATGTATTGGGTCTGCTGACGCCGGTGATGAAAGCCTATTTCACCGACACCGGCTTTACCGCCGCCAATCTGTGCCTGCAATGCTTCGGCGGTCACGGCTACATCGCCGAATGGGGCATGGAGCAGTTCGTGCGTGACGCCCGCATTGCCCAGATTTACGAGGGCGCCAATGGAATTCAGGCGCTGGATCTGGTGGGCCGCAAACTGCCGGCCAACAAGGGCCGGGCGATCCAGCTTTTCTTTGCCCTAGTGGGCGGGTTCTGCGAGAAATATGAGGACAATGCCGCATTATCGCCGTTCATTCGACCTCTGACCGAGGCGCTGGAACGGCTGGTTGAGGCGACCCAGTGGCTGATGCAGCACGCCATTTCCAACCCGGACAACGGCGGCGCGGTTTCGACCGATTATCTGTACATGATGGCGCTAGTAACGCTGGGTTATCAGTGGGCGCAGGTGGCCCGAATCTGCGAAAACCAGCTTTCCAACCCGGACGATGACAGCTTCGACCGTCAGTTCTACCGCAACAAGCTGGTTGCCGCCCAGTTCTTCATGGAGAAGGTGTTGCCGGAGACCATGGCGCATCTGGCGAAGATTCAGGCTGGCGCGGATTCGTTGATGGCGCTGAGTGCCGAGGCGTTCTGAGCTGCGGTATCAAAATCCCTCTCCCGACGGGAGAGGGACAGGATTCCACCCAGCGCCGCCTGTCGAGTGCAACAGACAGTGCGGCGCCTTGGTCCCAGTCAATTGAATGCAATGCCCGGAAAGGGACTACGCCAGCTTGCGGCAGCGAATCCGGTGCGGCTGATAAAGGTTCCGAAGAAGGCGTCATGGTGGCCGAGATCGTCGCCGGCCAGCACGGGCATCTGAATTACGACACGATTCCGTGGGTGATCTACACCAGCCCGGAAATCGCTTGGGTGGGCAAAACCGAACAAGCGCTGAAAGCCGAGGGCATTCTGTACCAGATCGGCAGTTTCCCGTTCAGCGCCAATGGTCGCGCCAAGGCGATGGATCAGGCCGTTGGGATGGTCAAGATGCTGGCCCATGCCGAAACCGACACGCTGCTGGGCTGCCACATCATCGGTCCGTTCGCGTCGGAACTGGTGCAGGAGGCGGTGCTGGCGATGGAATTCGGTGCCAGCAGCGAGGATCTGGCCCGCACCATTCACGGTCATCCGACCTTGTATGAGGCGATGCACGAGGCGGCTTTGGTCCGTCCACGGTCGCGCCCAGCACAAGATTAATGCCTGATTTGAGTCAGAGGCGGTCATAAAAAATGCGCGATAAGCGCCTTTTTTATGGGGAGTTTGCCCCCACTGCTGCCACCAGCGGTCTTGCGATTTAATTTTTGAAACGTCTTGAAACCGCATGTTTCAATTTCAAACATTAATTCCTACTAAATCAGATGGTTGTAACTTTTATTCATGTGGACTATTTTTACTTCAAATAACCAATAGACACTGGGCTTAAACCACTGGATTTACCCCTTGTGTCAGGTAGTTGAGTAGGTTCTACTGGGGTGATGAAGATGTCGATGACATCGCTTTGCTCTGCCTGCCATTCCTGTAACACCGCCGGCCATGGTCGCTATGAGACGGTTCACGATTTCGTCCGGGCGATTGATTATGTTCCGGTCCGAGGAGCAAATCCTTTTCGCTTAGTCCCACAAGGGAGTCTGAAAATCTAGTATTCTAATATAAAGCGTATGGTCATCTTTGAAAGGCGGTTCTTACATTTTTACATTCTTACACCAGTTTTCTTCTCCGCTATTGATGATGAAAGTGTCTGTCTTTAAGGAAGAAAAATCATAGGCCAAGGGGGAGATTCGATGAGTTTTCAGCCATCACCTCCAGACATCTCCCCGCCGGAGAGTCTGGGCCGCGAGAGCCTGCGCCGGTGGGGATTCCCGCAAATCGCGGGCTATGAAATCGACTGCGAAATTGGGCACGGTGGGATGGCTACCGTATACCGAGCTACTCAGCATTCTTTGCAACGTCAAATTGCAATCAAAATCCTGGCGCAGGAAGTTGACGATACCAGTGAAATGGCGCAGCGGTTCAAAAAAGAAGGCCACATCCTCGCACGGCTATTACACCCCAATGTCGTTACTATTTATGATGTAGGGATTACTGAAGACAACCAGCTTTATTTATCTATCGAATATCTTTCTGGGGGTACGCTTCGGGAGCGGATTCAACGGGGTTTGTCCATTGATTCGGCAATTTATATTGTCCGGTGTATTGCTAAAGCATTGGGCTATGCACATCAAAACGGCGTTATCCATCGGGATATAAAACCGTCCAACATCATGTTTCGCTATGATGATACACCGGTATTAACTGATTTTGGAGTGGCGCGGGTAGCCGAATCGAATACGATTCACACGGCAGTAGGTTTGATGGTAGGCAGTCCGGGTTACATGAGTCCTGAACAGGCTAAAGGAGAAAGCGCCACCACTCAATCGGATTTGTATGGACTGGGCGTGGTGTTATACGAAATGCTGACGGGGCGGCCTCCCTACCAGGCGGACAACCCACTCGCCGTCATGCTCAAGCATTTACATGACCCGGTGCCCAATCTACCGAGTGAATGTGCCTATCTACAGCCCGTTTTGAATAAACTGCTGGCGAAGAAAATCGCAGATCGATACCAGAACGCCAATGAGTTTTTAAATGCGCTCAATTTGATTGTCCCTAGCGACACCGGGACACCATCAGGATTGAATACGGGCAGTAATATTAATCAAAGCATTATAGAATTTGCTAGTGGTAAGCTACAAAGCCTGTTGAAGGAAAGATCGCAGCGCCCGGTTTGGATTGGGGCCATTGGAGCGGCTATTTTGATGATGGCGGTCGGGTATGCTCTCAAGTCAAGAAATGCGATGGAAAGCGTCCAGGCCCCGTCGGAGCGGGTGAAACCGATTGAACAGACGCTGCTACTGTCGCGTGAAGCTGAAATTGCGGCATTGCTGAAACAGGCCGATGCACAACTGCAAGCGGGATTGTCGACCGATGAGGCTGAGCAGAGCGCAGAAGCCGCTTACCGGCGAGTTTTAAAACTGGATCGGAGCAATGCGCAGGCGCTGGCGGGACTGGAAAATATGGTCAAGGAATATGAACGCTCAGCGCAGCGCTATCTTCAGGCGGGCGCACCGCAGAACAGTCTGGATCAGATCGGGAAAGGTCTGGCAATGGCGTCGGGGCGGGTGGAATTGCTGAAGTTGCGCCAGGAAGCCGAGCAGCGAATTATCGAACTAAAAACTAAAAAGGTGGAACAGGAGCGCCAGCAGGAGACACAATTACAAGCGGAACAATCGCTGTTTCAAGCTCAGAGCAGTTTTCAGGAAGGGCTGTTGGAAATAAGCCTGATTCATATTGAACAAGGTTTGGTGGCTGTTCCCCAGCATCAAGGTTTATTGGCGTTGCGTGAACAGGTGAAAGCGCGAGTGATGGAGCAGCAGCACCAAGCCGAAGCGCAGCAGCGGCAACAAGCTGAAGCGCGCCGGCAATCCGAGGAAGCAGAACGGAAAAAGGTGGAACAGGCACAGCGGCAGCAGGAGGTCCGTCAGTCTTTAATACAGGCGCTGGAATTACAGAAGAATGGAAAATACGCAGACAGTTTGCAGCAGATTGAAAAAGGGCTGGCACTGATTCCAGATCACCCGGAATTGACGCAATTACGGGATCAAATCCGCGCCCAACAGGCAGCGGAAAAGAAGCAGCAGGCGGAACAAACTAAACGGGATGAGGAAGTAAAGAAGTTATTGGAGCAGGCTGAAACGCAATTCAAAGCCAAGCGGTTGACTGAACCGGTTGGAAATAATGCTGAAGCCACCTATCGGCAACTGCTCAAGCTGGATGCGAATAATGTCCAAGCGCAGGCGGGATTGGTGCGGATTGCCCAGGATTACTTGCAACAGGCACAACAGAAAAAAGCAGCGGGGGCTTTGCAGGACAGCCTGAAGTTGATTGAAAAAGGTTTGTCAGTGATTCCAAATCAAGCAGAATTGATGCGTCTGCAAGAAGATGTTCACGCTCAACTTGCAGTTGAGCAACAAAAACTGGAACAGCAGCGACAGGAAGAAAAGCAACGTCAAGAACAACAGAAGAAAGAACAGCAACGACTTAAACAGCAACAGGAAGAAAAGCAACGCCAAGAACAAAGGAAAAAAATTGAACAACAGCTTATCGAAAAAGTGCAGTTTGATAAAAAGCAGCAAGATCAACAGCACCAAGAACAACAACGATTGGAGCAACAACGCTTAGAGGAAAAACAGCGCCAAGAACAACAACGCAAAGAACAACAACGGCAAGAAGAAAAGCAGCGCCAAGAGCAGCAAAAGAAGATCGAACAGCAGCAACAGGAAAAACAGCGTCAAGAGCAACAAAAGAAGCTCGAACAGCAACGCCTAGAACAGCAGCGGCTGGAAAAACAGCAGCAAGATCAGCAGCGTCAAGATACAAATGACGCGCCCGCTACTAAAGAAAAACCACAAAGACGTATCTTCGGAACATTCTAGCGAATTTACGCAAGAGGAATCAGTTATTATGCCTTGATGGTTAGCACTAAAAAGTGCAACTATTCATTGGGGATTTTTGGTGTTGTGTGTTTGTTTCTGACAAAACCTTTTTAAGGGGAGATTACCAATGAAAAACTTATATCGATCAATCATCACTTTCGCTATTGTTGGTGTTTCTCCTTTTGCGATTGCGGAGGAGGATTTATCATTTATTCCACGCCTGACGACAGGATACATGGACTATAAGCTAGAAACCCCTAGCCCGCTACCTGGCATTGTTCCCTCCCAAAAATTTCAATTTAGCTCTGTGCTAATTGGAGCAGGAGCAACGTTATCATGGAACCACCTATATCTGGATGCGTATGGGCAGATTGCTCCTAACGCTTCTGATGATCTTAGCTTACCCGTTCTGAATTATAACGAGAATTTTGATGGAGACGTGAAGGATTATTCTCTAGCTGCTGGTGTAGCTATTACGGATAACTTTTCGATTTATGTGGGTTATAAATATAATAAGTTGGATGCATCTGGTAATAGAGGAGCTAATGCTAGTTTTAAAGCAGATGGATACTTCTTAGGAGCAAGCTACGGATGGGTCATACAGGAATCAGGTATACTCGCTCTCAACCTTGCTATTGCTGATTTGGATGGAGAAATTAATGATCAAATACCAGGTTTATCTTTTGGGACCAATTCGACAAGCAATGCCCAAGGGCTTTCTTATGGCGTATCATGGAGGTCGACTATTAACAAGAACTGGGGCTATTTAATCGCACTCGATGGTTATCAATATACATTTAAGGATCTCGTTGATAAAAAATTGGGTGCAGTACCGGGAGAGATAAATCAGGATATTTTTACCGTGAGGGTGTCGATATCCTACCTGTTTGATTGAGAAATGTATTCTTTCAAACAACAGTCGTAGGTTGGGCTGCGGCTTTATCGCAACCCAACATTCCCAGGACTTTCGCCAGGCCCCTGAATCCGCCCTAAATACAGGACAAAATTCTCAGAAAATTCTCAGAATAATCTTTCCTTCATTTCCAAATCTCAACCTAAGGGTATTTCCATGGATAAGATTAATGCATCGGTAGGCAAAGGTGGTGTCAATAACTCCTTGGATGTAAAAACCGTTCAAACCTTGCTCAATCGGCATATCCGGCCACAGATACAAGTTGACGGCAAGGCAGGACCAAGAACGATTGATGCGATTATGGAATTTCAGCGCCGAGTCGTTAGATTGAGTCAACCCGATGGCCGAGTCGATCCCAATGGACAGACGCTGGCTAAACTGAATCAAGGCAGCAGCATTGCGCCAACTGTACTCCCGATAGTCGTTAGTAAGATAAAAAGCGGTGAGTACTGGGTCGGATGGCGCACAAGCAATACCAACGATAGTAAGTCCCTCGATGATCTGGCAGAACCGTTCAAGTCTAATGTTAAAGATTTCATCAAGGCGGTTGAAAATGCGGGCGCCAATGTCCAAATAACTATGACGTAACTACCTACCCTCCCCGACATCCACTATTCTGACACTATGCCCGAGTTGACCCGCCC
>NZ_CBTK010000035.1 GCF_000531125.1 Candidatus Contendobacter odensis Run_B_J11
GCTTTTTCGTGCTGCTGATGACAAAAACAGAATTCATGGGTGTAAACCCTCTCGATGAACGGTAACGGTAATCTCGCCGGGAGTGCAAAGGTCGTTCAGACTCAGGATTAGGGCTTGTACCACCTCGCCCGCCATTCCTTTCGCCCACAGAGCCAAGAACTGATTAAGCATTCTTGGGTGTGTCGCTTTCGCTTCACTTTGCATCGTCTACTCTCGTGGTTAGAAAGTCGGCTGGTTAAGTCTCATGTGGATTTTTGGGCAACAGGGAGGTTGCTCACAAATCCACACGGCGGCGACTCAACGGTGAGCGTTGTACTTCTTCGGCACCCGGTTCCCCTGCACCGGCTATGGCGATTTCGGTAAAGACTGCTTCAGGGATGGTGATGGACCCGTAAATCTGGCGCAGCAGGTCGAGTTGCCCGACACAGGCGAGGTTGATGATGGGCGAAGTATTGCTGACGACGATCACGCTGGGTGGATCGCGGCCAGTGTGGCGAGGTCGGCTTCAAAGTCCGCGATGTCGTAATGCACGGGAATACCCCGGCTGGCCAGCAGGTGTTGAAAGCGGAGCAGCGGTAACTCCGCCAGATGGCTGGCTTGGCTGAGAGTCAGCCGGTTCTGGTTGAACAGCAGCACCGCGATTTCCTGTTTAAGCTGGTCGGGACTCAGGCGAGCGGCGTATAGGGTTTCCTCGGCGATGACCACGGGCATGGCTAGGCCTCCTCATTGGCATATGACGCATAAACACCGTAGATACGGTGATCACACCAGCACTTCCACGCAAGGCGGATGACTCAAAAACGCCGCCGGGCTGGCGGTTAATCCATAGGCCCCGGATTGAAACACCACGATCAGATCGCCGACCTCGGCTTGCGCCAGTTCCATCCGGTCGGCGAGCAGATCGAGCGGGGTACAGAGTGGCCCGACCACCGACACTACTTCCCGCTCGGTTCCCACCACCCGGTTGCCGACCACCACCGGGTAATTCTTGCGGATCACTTGGCCGAAGTTGCCGGACGCGGCCAGATGATGATGCAGACCGCCGTTGACGACCAGAAAGGTGTGGCCGCGTGACACTTTGCGATCCACTACTTCGGCAACGTAAATCCCCGCTTCGCCAACCAGATAACGGCCTAGCTCTACTACCACCCGCACTTCGGGCAGCCGCGCCTTCACTTCCGGCAGCCAGCGTTCCAAATTGGCGGCGATGGGCGCCAAATCCAGCGGAGTATCGCCGGGAAAGTAGGGGATGCCGAAACCACCGCCAATGTTCAACAGCCGTATTGGGGCTGGCGCATCGGTTGCCAGCCGCAGCGCCAATTCAAAAGTACGGTCGTGAGCCTCAACGATGGCTTCAGCGCGCAGGTTCTGCGAACCGGAAAAGATGTGGAAGCCCTGAAAATCCAGTTCCAGTTCGCCGATCCGCCGCAGCACCGCCGGCACCTGTTCGGCATCTACCCCAAACGGTTTTGGCCCGCCGCTCATCTTCATCCCGGAGGCTTTCAACTCAAAATCGGGATTGACTCGCACCGCCACCCGGGGTCGCCGACCCTGTTCCCGACCCAGCCGGGCTACGGTTTCCAATTCATGGGCGGATTCCAGATTGATGGTGATCGCGGCGGCGATGGCAGCAGCCAGTTCCGGTGGACGTTTGCCGGGGCCGGCGAAACTGATCTCAGCCGGGTTCATCCCGGTATCCAGCGCCACCTTCATCTCGTTTTGTGACGCCACGTCCAGCCCGTCTACTAAACCGGCCATGTGTTGCACCAGCGCCGGCATCGGATTGGCTTTCATTGCATAGTGCAGTTCAATAGCCGAGGGCAGTACCCGCCGCAGCAGCGCCACCCGCTCAGCCAGCAGCTTGCGATCATAGGCGTAGAACGGGGTCTGGCCGATCCGCGCCGCCAGTTGCGTCAACGGAATGCCGCCGATCTGGAGGCAGTCCTCTATCACCGGAAACTGGCTCATCGGCGCATGCACCGGCTTGACCGTACTCATGATTCGGACTCCGGGAACAGGTTGCGCAACTCTTCGACCAGACTTTTGCGATCAATTTTGCCGTTGGGATTGCGCGGCAGATCGCTGTGGCGGGCGATGATTTGCAGCGGCGCCATGAAATTAGGCAACTGCCGTTTGCAGTGGTTGATCAATTCATTTTCGTTAAATGCGTCCCGCAACGGCTTGACCACTGCAATAATCGCTTGGCCCAGCGCTGGATGAGGAATGCCCAGCGCCGCTGCTTCAGCGATCTGGCCGCTGCCGTACAGCACTTCCTCAATCTCGGTGGGGCTGACCCGGTAACCGGAGGTCTTGATCATGTCGTCCTTGCGCCCAATGAAATACAGGAAGCCATCCTCATCTATCCGCACCGTGTCGCCTGACCACACCGCCAGTTCGGTCAACGGCAGGCCGGGATTCTGACCGGGCACTGGACGGTAACGCTCGGCGGTCTTGGCCGGATCATTCCAGTAGCCAAGCGCCACCAGCGAGCCGCGATGCACCAGTTCGCCCGGTTCGCCCGGGGCGCAGGGAGTACCGTCCTCACGCACCACCAGAATTTCGGCGTTGGGAATAGCCTTGCCGATGGAATCGGGGCGACGATCAATTTCTTCAGGTGGCAGATAGGTGGAGCGGAATGCTTCAGTCAGGCCGTACATAAGATAAGGCGTGGTCTTGGGCAAGGCGCGGCGCAACGCGGTCAGCGTCGCCCGCGGCATCGCGCCGCCGGAGTTGGTGATATAGCGCAGGCTGTCTACCGCTGTCACCGGCCACTCCGGTTGCGCCAGTTGCACCCACATCGGCGGCACTGCCGCCAACCCGGTAATGCCCTCGCGGGCAACGATGGTAATCACGTCCCGGGGCAACAGATAATCCATTAGCACAGCGCGGGCGCCCGCTACGAACGCGGTCGTCAACTGGCTAAGGCCGTAGTCAAAGCTGAACGGCAGCACCGCCAGAATCCGGTCATCGGCCCGATTGCCGAGGTATTCGGCAACGCTGTAGGCGCCGGTCAGCATGTTGCGGTGCGACAATACCACGCCCTTGGGTTTGCCGGTGCTGCCAGAGGTGTAGAGAATGGCCGCCATATCGGTATCAATCACCGGCACCGGCGAACGGGCGCGCTCCGCCGCCAGCAATGCCGGCCAGCCGATGATTTGAAAATGGCGGATGCGTTGGGGCAATGCAACTTCGGCGTCAACCAGCGCCAAGGTATGCAGGTCGGGACAATCCGCCAGCAGCGGTTCCAGTAACTCGGCGCGGTCGCGGGCGGTGATCAGAATCCGCACGTTGCAATCACGCAGGATGTAAGCGACCTGATCGGGCTTTAGCAACGGATTGACCGGTACGAATACGCAACCAGCAAGAGAGGCGCCGAACAGGGCAGTAACCGCCTCCAACCGCTTGGGCAGATAGACCGCGACCCGTTCCGCCCGATTCAAACCGAGCGCCAGCAACCCGCGTGCGACGGCCTGGATCTGGCCGGTCAGGGTAGCGTAATCCAGGTTTAGCTGCCGGTGGACGATAGCAATAGCGTCTGGATTCTGGTTCGCCTGTTCAAGAATGAGTTCGTGCAGCAGTCTGACCATGCGCGGTTCCGGGATGAAAGTAGGAATTGAATGATGATAAATCATAGTCGCTTCCACGCCGGACAACATCGGGAGCGATGGATGAATGGGTTATGCGAGCGTTGACGGGAGAGGATGAGTAATGAAAGAACAGGAGAGTACGCCGAATCTGATGCTCTACACCACGCTGGGTTGCCATCTGTGCGCGCAGGCCGAAGCCCTGATTCTGGCCGCAGTCGGCGCGACAGTCCAACAGGTGGAGATCAGCGACGATGCTGAGTTGCTGGAATGCTACGGTATCCGCATTCCGGTATTGCGCCGGGGAGATACCGGCGAAGAACTGGACTGGCCTTTCGATGCGGCGGCCCTTCGGCGACTGCTACGCAGTGGGAAGCATGGCGTTGACCCGATTTGAAGTTCTTTATCAAAAAGGGCGTCGCGACAATCCTCATTTGAAAAAGTTCGTAAACCGGGCAAATTGGGCGGCGATTCGCTATCCTTGGATGACCATCACAATGAGTACAACAACGATGACGCACCATAGACGCCACTTACTTCTCATCCTGGGGCTGGCCAGTGCGCTTGCCGCCACCGATTCAGCCCTCGCATCAGGCTTGCAAATCACCGAGCAGAGCGTCACCGGCCTGGGCCGGGCATTCGCCGGCGGCAGCTTGCCAAACGACGACGTATCCGCCGTGTTTTATAATCCCGCCGACATGATGCTGAGCAAAGGAATGCAGGCGCAGGCGGGCATGACCTTCATCGGTATTTCCATCGAGGCGGATAACGCCGGCTCAACCACCCGGCTGCCGGCCAATTTGGGTGACGTACTCACTAAACCGGGCACCGTGCCGGTATTTGTGACCATTCCAAGTTCGGGTCTCGGTAATGATGACGGTGGTACCGACAATGTGGTGCCCAACGGCTTTTTCGCGATGGACATTAACGACCGGATGCGATTTGGCCTGGGCATGACCTCGCCCTTTGCGGTGAGTACCAGTTACAGCAGGGGTTGGGTAGGCCGCTATCATGCGGTTGATTCAGAATTATTGACGGTTGATATCAATCCCTCCATTGCCTATCGGGTCAATGACAGCCTGTCCATTGGTGGTGGCGTCAGCGCCCAGTATGTGGATGCCAAACTGACTCAGGCCCTGTTCAACCCGCTCAGCCCAACTAAGGATGGCTATGTCGAGGTCAAGGCCGACGGTTGGGCCTTTGGCTATAACTTGGGCGCTCTGTATGAATTCGACCCCAACACCCGGGTCAGTTTCAGCTACCGGTCGCGGCTCAATCACTCGGCAGAGGGTGATCGCACCATCACCGATTACCTTCCAGGCCGTAATGGCAAAGTGTCTACCAAAGCCGACGTCACCTTGCCGGATTGGCTAGGACTGGCCGCCTATCGGCGGCTCAACGATCAATGGGCAGTGATGGGCGGCGTCCGCTGGACCAACTGGAGCCTGTTCAAAGAGTTGAAGCTGGAATTCGCCGATGGAACCCAGAGTGTGACTGAAGAAAACTGGGAGGATAGCTGGTCATTCAATATCGGCGTCAGCTACGATTACAACCCGGAATGGACTTTCCGGGCCGGCTACGTCTATGACCAGACGCCGGTCCCATCGGCTGAATACCGCACCCCGCGCATTCCCGATTCCAACCGCAACGCCATCGGTCTCGGTTTTAGCTACCATCCAAGTTCACAACTGTCGCTGGATTTCGGCTACATGTACATCGATTTCGCCAGCGCCAGTACCGAAAATACCGTCAATCTGATACCCGCTCCGGCGGGGCTGATTACCGATACCCTGCGACTCGACTACAACGGTTCGGGCAATCTGGTCGGCATCCAGGCCAGCTACCGGTTTTAAGCCTGAGAAATCGGCGGCAATCAGCCAAAACGAGAAAGCCGGGGCGCAATCCCCGGCTTTGTTCTTTCAGAAAGAGCCAGTTATCCCACCAGCTTCAATCCCGGCGGCAGCGCCTCGCCGAAGATCCGCCCGGCATCGGCTTCATCCAGGTCGAACACTTCTTCCATCATCCGCAACCACGACATCGGCGCTTTCGCCGCCCGCAACCGCTGCATCACCTGCGTCCTTAACTCCTCACTCAGATCCCGCTCGCGATCCCCGCTCAACCGCGCCAACAGGGTCGCGGCAAACGCCGCCGGCGTCACCGCCTTCCAATCCAGCGCCAACACCCGCTCCAGCCAGACCGCCGCCGTTGCCGCCGACACCACATCATGGGCGCTGCCATAAGCGGGAACCCGGGTTCCCAGCCGACCCACCGCCCACCACAGTTGCGATGATTCCCCCTTCCGCTCCAGTCGTGCTAACAATAATGCGCCCAGTTCAACCTTGCGCGCCGCCGGTAACCGCTCCAGCACCGCCGCCAAGCGCGCCATATCTTCGATGCCCGGCTGTTTGTCCTTGGCCGCTTTGCCAGTCAGCGGCCGCAGTTCCAGCAGCAGATCATCGCTCAATTGCGCCTGTGCCGTTGCATCCAGTCCGCCGGCCACCCGCCGCCACAAGGTCCACCATTCCGCCCACACCTGGGCATCCCGACCGTACTGCACCCCCTGCGGGTACAGCGTCCACAATTGCCCCACGCGCCAGTCATCCAGCGGATAGCCGAAACCCGGTCGCAGGCAATAGCCGGCCAGACTCAGCCATAACCGTTCATGATCCACCGAGCGCCGCCGCCGCCGGGCACCAGTCCACAACACCCCGAATAATTCCCGCAACAAGGGCGTTTCCCAAGTCTCGCGCTGGCCGAGCAGCCGTTCCAAATCGGTGCGCAGCGCCTTGATTTCCTTTTGCTCCACATCGGCGGCGCGAGCGCCGTAAAACCGTTCCAGCCGTGTCGCTGCATCGCCAAAACGCGGATGCAGGCGAGCCAGCGCCGTTGTGTCGCCGCGCACCTGAAATGCTAACCGCCAGCGCCCTGGGAGTGCAGATTCCACCGCGACGCAATCCACCTCCAGCGTTCCCACTTCGGTCAATTGCGCGGTCAGTTGCACCTGCGCCTCACCAACCCCGGTTTTGCTCTCGATCACCGTCGCTATCGGCGGCAAGGGACTGAATTCTTCCGTGTCCAATTCCACCAGCGCCCCCGGCGGATAAACGGCATCGCCGGTTGAAGACAGCAGATGAAACTGCACCGGCGCGCCCAGCCGCAACGAGAAGGTGCGATCCAGCCGGATTTCCCGCCCCTCTTCGGCGCCGCGTGGCAACAGGCAAACCCCCTGTTTTTGCCGACCTCCGCCGTCCACCCGCAAAAAATAACTCCGGGCGGAACCACCGCCGATCCGCAAACCCTGGCCGCTCCGCGCCAGTCCATAAGCCACCGCGCCCCGCGCTACCGCCAGATCAGGTTCAGGATTATCCAGCAGCGCCAACGGTTCACCGCGCCAACCCGCCAGAATGTCCAGCAGGCGATCCGCCAACGCCGCGCCATGAAATACCCCGCCATTCAGCAGCACCGCATCCGGCATCGGCGGATGATCCGCCAGCACCCGCTCGCTCAATGCCTGGCGAGAGGCGTCCGCGTGTTGCGCCAAAAAAGCCGCCAAATGGCGGCTGATTGCGGGATCAGCGGCATAGGGCAACCCAAATTCGACCACCGCCGCCCGTCGGCCCTGGGGTCGCTCCGCGCTCCCGACCGGCGGCAGAAACCCATCCACCAGCAGCGCCCGTACCTCGGCGCGGCTCAGTTCCGCCGAACGCGCCCCCCCGATCAGCCGGGTTCCACCGCCCAGCACCGTCACTGAAGTCCGCTCCGGCGCATCCAACGCCAACAAGCGTTCCTTGGCGCCCCGACACTGTTGCCACAATTGCGACAACTCAGCGGCGTTCAGCCGTCCACCGCCCAGTCGGGTTTCAACCGTGCGGGCCAGGGTCAAATCCATGTTGTCGCCGCCCAGCATCAGATGATCGCCGACGCCGATTCGGGTCAGTCGCGGGCCAGCCTCGCCAGACTCGATCTGAATCAGGGTCAGGTCAGTGGTGCCGCCGCCCACGTCGCAGACCAGCAGCAACCGCGATTCGCCCAAGGCAGTCGCCACTTCGGCGCGATGGCGATGCAGCCAGTCGTAGCAGGCGGCTTGCGGCTCCTCCAGCAACCGCAGTTGCGGCAACCCGGCTAACCGCGCCGCTTCCACGGTCAGCGCTCGCCCCGCCTCGTCGAAAGAAGCCGGCACCGTCAATACCAGTTCTTGCCGTTCCAGCGGTTGGCGGGGAAAGCGCTGATTCCAGGCGGCGCGGAGATAAGCGAGGGTACTGGCGCTGGCGGCGACCGGTGAGACTTTGGCGATGCCCTCCGCCGCGCCCCACGGCAGAATCGGCGCGGTGCGATCCACCCCGGCATGGGATAGCCAGCTTTTGGCGCTGGCGACCAGCCGCCCCGGCGTCCGCGCCCCACGTTCCCGCGCCAGTTCACCCAGGACGACGTGGGCCACTTGACCCGGATCGGTGAAGATCCAGGGCAACTGAAGATCCGCCGCCGCCAGTTCGCCTTCCACCGGGTGATAACGCACCGAGGGCAACAGCGGGCGGGCCGCCACCGCGCCGGGAGCGATGAGTTGCTCAATGGCGAACAGTTGAATCTCGGTGGCAGTGCGGAGATCCGCGTAGGCGACCACGGTGTGGGTGGTGCCGAGATCGATGCCGACCAGATAACGGGATACATGGGACCGAGCGATAGTGATCTCCTCCTGCACGTTAAAATATTTGGTTCTTCGAGGGTTCTTGTGGAGAAGGTCTCTCAAGACGGATGGTGACCCGTCTGCGCCGGCTCGTGGTGGGATTAATACCGATGAAAATCAATCTATTATTGATGAGCAATCCGCCGAAAGTCTTATTGATGAGACACTAAGACCCGGTTTCCACAAGAACCCTCGAAGAACCCGATGATTTTCAGCTAAGTCGATGCCCCAAACCTTTAGCCAGAAAAGCCAGCACTAAGGTATTGAGTGATACACCTTCAGCCTTAGCACGAGTTGTTAATTGTGCATGGATACTTTTAGGCACCCGTGTCACGAACTTTCCAGATGCGACGCCACCGCTATTTGGCGCGGGTACGTGAAAATCTTTTGACTCTAACGCCGCCACCGTTTCCACGAGCGCATCACGTCCATTGGCAATAGCCTCAGCTATCGTCTCACCATCCGAAATACACTCGGAGAAATCGGTGTAGGAAATGAGAAATCCGCCACCCTCGGCGAGAGTGAGTGGGCGAATTTCAAACGGGTAATCATCTGGATTGTACATAGTTCAGGCTCCTTTCACGAAAGCGATAAACTTTTTGACATACACTGGCTTAATGGGGCGATGCACCGGCACGGGTAGAGTCTGGCCGTCAGTGCGGATAAAGACGCAATGACTTGTCCCTTGTTGCCGCCAGTCGATTCCAGACTGCTGTGCGACTGTCTGCAACTGGTCAATGCGCCAGTCCAGCGGATTATTTTGCATGGCTTCGATGAGTTTAGTAGCCGTGTTCATAGCTGAATAGTATTATATATAATATCATTTTATCAAGCAAAAGTTGGGTTACGCGCTGTGCGCTAACCCAACCTAGAACAGCTTATGCGAGAAGGGTTCCTAATACAGCCTCAACTCTCCCTGCGCACATCGAACTCGATTTTCCAGCCTTCTCCACCGCTCCGTGGCCCCACCTCTAAACACGAATTTAGCAAGCGTTTATCAATTTCTCGGAGTTCCAGACCCGCATGAGTCCGATCATCAGTCAGGAGTATACTCAATAACCCCTGTTGTCATCTCTATGCAGGCGGCATAGGATAACCCTACAATTTAGGATGCAAGTTATACCGTTTCCCGATAGGTTTTTTTCTTTGCGGAGGCCAAAAAACACCCTGTTCGTCATACCCGCGAAAGCGGGTATCCAGTTTTTCAGCGGCTGCCTGGATTCCCGCATTCGCGGGAATGACGAAAACCTATTCAGAATTGGTATTAAATTACGCGCTGTATGCCAATCCAACCTACAGCGACGACTTTCAAGCTAGATTTTCCGACTTCAACCGGAAAAGGATTGACGAAAATGCTGGCTTTCACTTTTGAATGCGAAGTACCGGTTAATCGAATTCTAGTGCTGAACCTGCCTGCCAGTGTATTACCGGGGAAGCATCAGATCGAGGTTGTTGTAGACCCGAACGAAAGTTCTTCTGCAATCGAAACGATGGAGGCGTTGGTTCCGGTTTCCGATGAAGTGCCACCCCGCACCGAACTTTGGCAACGCCTGATAGCCTTGCGCGCTCAAGCCGAAGCGAATGGAATGTCGTTGCTTTCTCAGGATGAGATTCTGGCTGAAATGAGACAGCGACGAGGCGAAGATGAGTAATCGTCGCAGCTATTTGGATTCTAACGTATTGATCGCGGCTTGGCGGGGTAATGCATCGGCCAAGGAGTGGGTGCGGGCGGTGCTGGACGACCCCCAACGGCGTTTTGTGGTCAGTGATTTTGTCCGGCTTGAAGTGTTGCCTAAATCTACTTTTCATCGCCAAACGGCTGAAATCGCTTTCATGGAACTGCTGCTTGATTTTGCGGAGCAAGTTCCGACAACGCCAGCGTTAATTCAACGTGCGATTCGACTGGCGTCACAATACGACCTTGCACCTCTGGATGCGCTCCATGTCAGTGCGGCTACTGAAGCCGGTGTGGATGAATTAATCACTTTGGAAAAACCCGATAAACCCATGTGTCGGCAAACCGAAGTGCGAGCCGTATCCCTTTTCCAATGTTCGGAATAGGCGAATTGTTTACTGGCGGGTTGTACCACAGCAGAACTTCCCCCTTTGCCGAAGGGGGAACCAAAGAGTAAGCAACCACAGTGTGGGTGGTGCCGAGATCGATGCCAACCAGATAGCGGGATGCGCTGGGCTTGGCGATGGCTCAATCCTCCCCTTTAAGCACTTATTTTCGCCCGCTTCCGGCGCGGTGCCTTCCTGGATTCCAGCGGGCTGGTGATTTGCTGGTAAAGCTCAAACAGAAACGCTACCCGGTTGCTGTCGCCGGTGAATTTCCGCTTGGCGTAAGCGGCGTCAACCGTGGTATCCAACTTGCGGTGGGCCTTGGTTAATGCTGCTGGCATGGTCAAGGGATCGTAAAGGTCGGCCAGAGACGCATCGGGAAATTGCGCCCGCGCGTCTAAAACCATTTGCACTGCGTCCTCAATCGCCTGTTTCTGCTTCTCAGTCGCGGTCTGCGGCCATGGGAAGTTGTTGTAAACAATTCCGGCTGAATAGCGATAACGGCTTTCCAGCCGTCCGCAAACGCTGCGAACCCAAGCCATGTGCATAGCAGACGATAAAATGCCGAAGTGATAAAAACCGGCTCCTTCAATCGTGAAAAGCTCGGTGTTTGCAATAATATCGGGTTGCAAAAACGCTATTGGAATATAAGCCCTTCGCTCTGATGATGTCTTAGGAATCGCTAAATATTGATTTTTGGGTTGGCGAATCTCGCCAAACAAGGTGGGTATTGCAGCCAGCTCCCGCGTATTGGGCCGCATACTCGCAAGACGATAGCGGCGGACAGCCTCTATCTTTTTGAGCAGAACAGGCATTTCGCGTAGTTCATCCGGCGATATATCCGCCAGCCAAAGACAGGAACGCACTTTAGCATTAATCAATTCCTCACTACCCAAAATCTTTCTAATCCATTGGGCAGCCTTTGGCTCCTGCGCCAACAAGGCCGCTTTTTCTTTAGAAGACAATAGCAAATAGCCGCCGTCATTGGGCATAGATCCGAATGAAATCGGCGGTGCCTCTGCAATAGATGACCTTCGATTTGCAAGAACAACCTGCGCCGCGTCCACAAGGTAAGGATTGATATTCCTGGCCTTGACTTCATGCGGTTCGGCTTGTGGGGTCTGGTAGTCGAAAATCCGCTTTTCTTCGGCTTCATGTAGCGCGAAACCGATAATCACACAATGCACGGCGGCCTTGCCTTGCGCTTCGCTGGACCATTGAAAAGTGCGGTGCGCAAAGTGAATTTTGACGCCTCGCTTGAATAAGTCGGGCCACAAAACCCCGACTTGCTCGCCTTGGGTAATAGAGTTAGTTGACACAAAAGCGGCTTTGATCGCCGGATTTCCCACCATGTAATCGGCAGCCTTCCGATACCATGCAGTAACAAAATCCAGCAATCCGGCGCTTGGCACGTCGGCAAAGGTCGCCGCCATATCCGCTTTTTGTTCGTCGCTCTGGTATTGCTTACCGCCAAACGGCGGATTACCAAGAATGTAGCTTAACGCCTCCGGCTTGACGATTGGCCGCCAGTCGGTGCGTAGCGCGTTGCCGTGAACGATGGTCGCGGATTTTTGCAAGGGCAAGCGGACAAAGTATTTGCCGAACTCCTCCGAGACCCGCAGATTCATTTGGTGGTCCATCAGCCACAAAGCGGTTTGGGCGATCTGGGCGGGGAATTCCTCAATCTCGATGCCGAAAAACTGATCCACGTCGCAGAGAATCTGGAATTGCGCGACGTCAAGCGATGCGGTGCCCCTATCCAAGGCGCGCAATACCTCCAACTCCAGCAAGCGCAATTCCCGATAGGCAATCACCAGGAAATTGCCGCAACCGCAAGCGGGATCAAGGAATTGCAGCTTGGCGAGGCGTTGGTGAAACTCCTCCAGTCGCTTCCGGTTGGTTTTCACCCGCTCAAACTCAGCGTGTAACTCATCCAGAAACAGCGGCTGAATAAGTTTGAGAATGTTTTTTTCCGTGGTGTAGTGCGCGCCCAGATTCCGCCGCAGCTTGGCATCCATGACCGACTGAAACAGACTGCCGAAAATGGCGGGAGAAATCCGGCTCCAATCCAGCGCGCAACAATCCAGCAAAAGCTGGCGCATACCGGTATCAAAGGCGGCTATAGGCAACAGCTCAGCAAACAGGTTGCCATTGACATAAGGGAATGCGACAAGCTGTTCATCCAGCTTCTTGAGGCGCTTGTCCTGCGGGGCGTTCAAGACCTGAAACAGATTTTCCAGCCATTGGGCGAGGTCACGTCCGTCCTCTGAGGTGCTTTGCTCAATCAGGTCTTGAAACTGGCGGCGCTCAAAAATGCTGGTATCTTCGGCAAACAGACAAAACAGCAAGCGGACTAGATAAAGCTCTAGCCGATGGCCTTCATAACCAATCTCTTTCAGCTTGTCATGCAGTCGCCCCATCCGCTCGGCGGCCTGGATATTAACCGGGTCTTGTTCCTGATAAGACGTGGTTTGATAACCCGCGATAAAACCGAATAGCCGGACGTTTTGATACAGTTCCTTGAGTGGAAATTCATGCTGTGCGCCTTCCTCAAGGTCGTAAAGACGAAAATGGGCAAAATCGGAAACGAGGATATAGCGGGGTAAGTCACGGTCTTTAATCCCGGGAAAATAATCGGTGGCCTGGCCGTAAGCCCGATCAAGACTCTTGCCGCGTGATTTATGTTCGACAAGAAGGATTCCTTTCCAGAGTAAATCGATATAACCATCCCTGCCGTCCAGCTTCTTAACCTTCACCTCAAAAGTTGCCACCCGCCTTCTGGATAGGCCAAAGATGTTGAAAAATTCATCCCAGAAAGTCTTGGCTTCCGACCGCTCCGAAGATTCTTTATCCCAATCTTTGGAGAATTTCAGAGTACGGTCTTTGATCTCGTTCCACGATAGGGGCATCAATCAACCTCGCTGAATTCGTGTTGTTCCTATCCATACAAAATCCCTCTAAAGCCGCTCGGAGGCGAATTCCGCCAGCCGTGAGCGCTCGCCGCGCCGCAGGGTGACATGCCCGCCGTGCGGCCAATCCTTGAAGCGATCCACTACATAGGTCAGGCCGGAGGTGGTTTCAGACAGGTAGGGCGTATCAATCTGGGCGATATTGCCCAGGCAGATCACCTTGGTGCCGGGGCCAGCGCGGGTGATCAGGGTTTTCATCTGCTTGGCGGTCAGATTTTGCGCCTCGTCAATAATCAGATATTTGCTCTGAAAGGTGCGGCCACGCATGAAATTCAGCGAGCGAATCTTGATCTTGCTGCTCAGCAGATCGGCGGTGGCGGCGCGGCCCCATTCGCCGCCTTCGCGGGGCGCCAGCACCTCCAGATTGTCCATCAGCGCACCCATCCACGGCGTCATTTTCTCTTCCTCGGTGCCGGGCAGAAAGCCGATGTCTTCGCCGACCGGCACGGTGACGCGGGTCATAATAATTTCCCGGTAAATCTTGGCGTCCAGGGTCTGAGCTAGACCCGCTGCCAGCGCCAGCAGCGTCTTGCCGGTGCCCGCCGCGCCCAGCAGCGACACAAAATCAATCTCGGGATCCAGCAACAGATTCAGAGCAAAATTCTGCTCGCGATTGCGGGCGGTAATGCCCCAGACCGCATGGTTAGGCGCACTGTGATCCTTGAGAATTTCGATCACGGCTTCCTCACCGCGCAACTGGCGCACGATGAAAACGGCGTTGTCGTCGACCGGGAACAACCCCTGATTGGGATACCAGTTTTTTAGGTCTGGGCCGTTCACCCGGTAAAAAGTACGCCCGCTGTCCTTCCACGAATCCAGCGCCTTGCCGTGGCTGTCCCAGAAATCTGCTGCCAGTTCGCGGGTGCCGCCGTACAGCAGATTAACGTCATCGAGCGTTTGATCGTTGTAGTAGTCCTCGGCGTGAATGCCGAGAATGGCGGCCTTGATCCGCAGATTGATGTCCTTGGACACCAGCGTAATCTGGCCGCGTGGATGATCCTGTTGCAGGGTCAGCACCATGCTCAGGATATCATTGTCAGGGGTGTTGCCCGGCAGGTTGGCAGGGGGCGCGACCCGGTTGGGGCGGATTTGAAAAAACAACCGACCGCTAACTGGCTCGCCGTGCAGGTCCAGCAGGCCGGGCAGGGACAATCCCCGGTCAATTGCTTCCTTGCTGGCTCCGGCAATGACATCATCCAGAAACCGGCTGACCTGGCGAACATTGCGGGCAACTTCGGAAACACCTTTCTTGGCGTGATCCAGTTCCTCCAGCACCATCATCGGCAAGTGGATATCATGTTCCTGGAATCGGAACAGGGCGGTTGGGTCATGCATCAGCACATTGGTGTCGAGTACGAACATCCGGCGGCCGGATTGACGGTGAGAGGCGGTTTCGATGATGGAGTCAGGCATTGGGGCGGAATTGATCGTCATGAGCAGGGGAGAAACATTGACCACAGAAGACATAACAAAGATACGAAATACTCGCCGGGGAGGATGTCAATCCAGAGCTGCAACCGCCGCCAGCACGGCAGCGGCATGACCGTCCGTTTTGACCTTGCGCCATTCGTGCCGTAGCACTCCGTTTTCGTCGATCAGAAAAGTGCTGCGCTCCACGCCCAAGGCTTCCTTGCCATAATTCTTTTTCAATTTGATCACATCGAATAGTCTGCATAGCGCTTCGTCGCCGTCGCTGATCAGATCGAAGGGGAAATCCTGCCTGGCGCGAAAATTTTCGTGGCTGCGGATATTGTCGCGTGAAACGCCGAAAACCACCGTGTTCAGCGCGGCAAAGCGCGGGTGCAAATCCCGGAATTGCCGGCCCTCAACGGTACAGCCGGGTGTGTTGTCCTTGGGGTAGAAATACAAGACCAGCCGCCGCCCGCACAGTTCGGAAAGCCGAATGATGCAGTCGCCGGTAACCGCCGCACTGAAATCGGGCACGGCTTGTCCCACCGTCACGCTCATGCCGTTCACCCCTTGATCGGTTCCATCACCGCATCCAGATTCAAGTCATCGCAGAAATCCAGGAACTCCTCGCGCAACAGGGCGATATGGGTAGTAGCCGGAATGCCGATGGCCAGGTTGACCGAGAACATTGGGGTGCCGGTATGCGGCGCGCTGTAGCTGCGGGTCACCATGTCTTCAATGTTGATCGAACGGCTGGCGAAAAAGCTGGACAGATGGTGGACAATACCCGGCTGGTTGACCGCCACCACTTCCACGGCGTAAGGCAACACGTCGCCGGTCGGAGTACGGCTCTCGGTGCGCTTGGTGATGACGGTCATGTTCAACGCCTGCTCCAACCGCTTGAGTTGCATTTCCAGCTTGGTCAGAGTGTTCCAATTACCCTGCACCAATAACAAGGTGGCGAACTCGCCGCCTAATACGGTCATGCGGCTATCCACAATGCCGCAATCGCATTCCAGGATCACGCGGGATAATTCGTTGACCAGACCCGGGCGATCTTCACCCAAAGCGGAAACGACTAAATAGTTTTTCACGGCGGGAGCTTCCTACAGGCCAATAGACGGGAATGACACTCTATCCAGTGTACAGGCAAACCAATCGGGGTGAAAACCGCCCCGGAGGGCGCTTGTCAAGCCCGCCGGGTATCCGTAACATGCCGCGATTGCTGGCAAACAGAGAGCGTAAGACCATGTTTCGTGGCAGTATGGTGGCTATCGTTACGCCGATGAGGGTGGACGGTGCGCTGGATTTCGAGGCGCTGGCGCAGTTGGTGGAATTTCACCTCGCCAACGGCACCGATGGGATTATCGCCGTTGGCACGACCGGTGAGTCGGCGACGGTGGATTTTGCCGAACACATCCGGCTGGTGCAGTGGGTGGTGGAACACGTCAAGGGCCGCATTCCCGTCATTGCCGGCACCGGTGCCAACTCTACCAGTGAGGCGCTGCATCTGACCCAGCGCGCCATGGAGGTTGGCGCGGATGCGTGCTTGCTGGTGACGCCTTATTACAATAAGCCGACCCAGGAAGGCTTATACCGCCATTACAAGCTGATTGCCGACAGCGTGGCAATTCCGCAGATTTTATACAACGTGCCCGGGCGCACCGCCTGCGATCTAAAGCCGGAAACGGTCGAGCGGCTGGCCGATACCCCCAACATTATCGGGATCAAGGAAGCCAGCACCCTCGAGCGCATTCAGGAATTAGTGCAGCGTTGCGGTGGGCGGATGGATGTCTACAGCGGCGATGATGGGATTGCCGCCGAAGCGATCCTCAGCGGCGCCAAGGGTGTGATCTCGGTGACCGCCAATGTCGCGCCGCGCCTGATGCATGAGCTGTGCGTCGCCGCGCTGGCGGGCGACCGCGCCCAAGCTGAAGCCATTAATGAGCGGTTGAGTGGGCTGCACCAGGCGCTATTCCTCGAATCCAACCCAATCCCGGTGAAATGGGCGGTCGGCCAGTTGGGGCTGATTCCGCCGGGCATTCGTTTGCCGCTGACCCCCTTGTCGGAATCGTTTCAGCCGATGGTGCGAGCGGCAATGCAACAGGCTGGAGTACTCTGAGAACGCCATGACGATACGCTTTCCTTCTCCCTTGAGGCGCGCTGCGACGCTGACCGCGTTGACCGCGCTGACTGCCTGCTCCACCAACTTCGATACGCTGCTGCCCGATCGTCGGCCGGACTACCGCCAGAGCAAGGTGACATCAAAACTGGAGGTGCCGCCTGATCTCACCTCCTCCACCATTGATGACACCCTGGTAGTGCCAGAGATCACTCCCACCGGTTCCGCCAGCCTGTCGGCTTACTCCAGCGAGCGTGGCGGTGGGCAACAACAGCAAATCAAAAAGGCGGAGTCGGTACTGCCACCACAACCCGGTATCACTTTGGAGCAAGACGGTAACCAGCGCTGGCTGGTGATCACGGCGCTGCCGGATCAGGTCTGGCCCAAGGTGCGCGAGTTCTGGATCAGCAACGGCTTTGCCCTGAAGCGCGATGATCCGACTATCGGTATCATGGAAACCGACTGGGTAGAGAATCGTGCGGATATTCCTCAGGACGGGGTGCGTGCGCTCCTGAAAAAATATCTGGATATCCTCTATTCAGCGCCCACCCGGGATAAGTTCCGAACCCGGCTGGAACGGACTGCGGATGGCAAGCGCACCGAAGTCTACCTGAGCCATTCCGGGGTGGAGGAGGTGGCGGCGGGGGGCACCAGCGCCAGCTCCACCAATATCTACATCTGGCAGCGGCGCCCCCCGAATCCTGAGCTGGAAGCCGAGATGCTCAACCGGCTGACGGTTTATCTGGGGGCATCAGAGAAGCGCGCCGAGGTGCAGCAAGCCAAAGCGGGGGCAACAACGGGACCTCGGGTGCGCCTGGTCGAGCAGGGCGGAGAAAGCCAGTTGCTCATCAACGAAGACTATTCCCGCTCCTGGCGTTTGGTAGGTTTGGCGCTGGATAGCAGTAATTACGCGGTGGAGGAGCAGAATCGCGGCCAAGGTCTCTATGTGGTCGAGTACCGCGATCCCGAAAAAGAAAACCAGAAACCGGGCGAGGAGGGATTTTTCTCCAAACTGGCATTCTGGCGTGGCAAACCGGATGCGCCAGCGCAGGGAACCCGTTATCGGCTGCGCCTGGCGGGTCAGAGCGGGCAAACCGTCGTCGTCGTGCGCAGCGCCAGCGATCAACCCGACAGTTCGTCCGGCGCCCGGCAAGTGCTGGAAACCTTGCAGAAGGTCATCAAGTAAGCGGGGCTGGGAGCGGCAGCGTCTTTGCTACTACTCCCGGATCGCTTCAACCTCCCATCGCAGGATTCCCCTGATGATGAGTGCGCGTATCCAGCGGTTGTCACCGCAACTGGTCAGCCAGATCGCCGCCGGCGAGGTCGTTGAACGTCCCGCCTCGGTGGTCAAGGAACTGCTGGAAAACAGCCTGGACGCCGGTGCCACCCGGATTACGGTTGAAGTGGAACAGGGCGGTATCCGCTTGATCCGGATTCGCGATAACGGTTCCGGCATCCATCCCGACGATCTGGCACTGGCGCTGACTCGCCACGCCACCAGCAAAATCACCCGCTTTGACGATCTCCAGCACGTTTCCAGTCTGGGCTTTCGTGGGGAAGCGTTACCCAGCATCGCTTCGGTGGCGCGGCTGACCCTGACGACCCGCGTTCCGGATCAGGACACCGCCTGGCGGGTAGCCGGCGACGGCGGCGATGCCATCGGCGAACCGCTGCCCGCGCCGCATCCGGTCGGAACCACGGTGGAGGTGCGCGATCTGTTTTTCAACGTCCCGGCCCGCCGCAAGTTTTTGCGCGGCGAGCGCACTGAATTCGGCCACATTGAAGACAGCATGCGCCGCTTGGCCTTGAGCCGGTTCACAGTGGGTTTCGGCCTGTGGCATAACCAGCGCATGGTGCTGGACCTGGACCCGGCTGCAGATGGCGCGGCGCAATCCCGCCGGCTGGCCGAACTGCTGGGCCGGACGTTCGCTGCCGCCAGCGTATTTCTCGACCGCAACGAAACCGGTTTGCATCTATGGGGTTGGCTCGGCTTGCCGGCGGTGTCCCGTGCCCAACCGGATCAGCAATACTTCTTCGTCAATGGCCGGCCGGTGCGGGATCGGACTCTCGCCCATGCAGTACGGCAGGCGTATCAGGATATCCTCCCCCAAGGCCGCCATCCGGTGCTGGTGCTGCATCTGGAACTGGAACCGGCAGCGCTGGATGTCAATGTTCATCCCGCCAAGCATGAAGTGCGCTTCCGCGAGTCGGCGCTAATCCATGAAGGCGTTCGCCGGATGGTGCAGGCTACGCTGGCAGAGGTGCGACCCGGAACTGCACCAGCGCCAGTGACTCAAGTTGGCCTGCGGGCGTGGCCTGCGGGTGGATTTGGCAGCGGATTCGGCGGTGAGGCCGACCGTGAGCAACAGCGGGTGTCGCCGCAGATTCAGGAGCGGTTGGCGGTGTATGGTCAGCTTCACGCCTCCACACCGGCAGTAGCGGCGACGGAACCCGCCGCGATTGTGGAATCACCGCCATTAGGCTACGCACTGGCGCAATTGCACGGCTGCTATGTGCTGGCTGAGAACTCCGCCGGGCTGGTCGTGGTGGATATGCATGCCGCTCACGAACGCATCCTGTATGAGCAGATGAAAACCGCGCTGGCGCAAGGTCGCGTCCAAACGCAAATCCTGATGGTTCCGGTGACGTTTGCGGTCGGGCCACGCGAGCGCCAACTGATCGAGGAATATGGTGCGTTGTTTGCTCAGGCGGGCTTGGATGTGGCGGTGCTGGGGCCGGAAACCGGGGCGGTGCGGCAAATTCCAACCCTGCTGGCCGGACTGGAGATTGCCGGGCTGGTGCGCGACATGCTGGCCGATCTGGCGGCGCATGAGGCCAGTAACCGTCTGGAGCGGGTGATCCTGGATGTACTCGCCAGCCTCGCCTGTCACAGTGCGGTGCGTGCCAATCGTCCACTCAACCTGCTGGAGATGAACGCCCTGTTGCGCGACATGGAGCGTACCGATCATGGCAGCCAGTGCAATCACGGCCGACCGACCTGGGCGCAGTTGACGCTGGAGGAACTGGATCGGCTGTTCCGGCGCGGACGCTAAACACCGGCAGGACTGCAACATAAGTCGCTCCCACCTTAGAGACTGTCGCAAAACTCGCCATTGATTTTGAACAAAAATTTAGCGCGGAACCCGCTTCTAGCCAGTTTTAACCCGACTCCACCATTAAGCAGATCAATAACTTAGTTTTTAGACAGTCTCTTAGTTTCCCACCTCGCTCAGCCCTGCGCATCACATCATTATCACCATTGATTTCACCTCAGTCGCCGCCTATGATGCGCTGCACCATTGCTGGTTCAGGTGATGCCTGTGGAACCGTCCGGGATTCAAATAACGACCCATCGGGAGGGTAGCGCGATGTCCGCGAATGAAAACAAGAGCCGCTCGTCGGCACTCATTGTTGGCGCGATTGGGGTCGTGTTTGGGGATATTGGCACCAGCCCGCTTTACGCACTCAAGGAAACCTTCGCCGGGCATCACCCCATGACGGTGGAGCCAGCCAGCATCCTCGGCGTGCTGTCGCTGATCTTCTGGACCATCATGGCGCTGGTCACCTTGAAGTATGTCGCCATCATTATGCGTGCCGACAACCGCGGCGAAGGCGGCAGTCTGGCGCTGCTGGCCCGAGTGACAGAGTTGACCAAGAACTCGCGAGTCACATGGTTTGTGACCATGCTCGGCATCTTCGCCGCCGCGCTGTTCTACGGCGACAGCATGATCACCCCGGCCATCTCGGTACTCAGCGCGGTCGAGGGGCTGGAAGTGGTCGCGCCGCAGTTCAAGGAATATGTGCTGCCGATCACCGCCGTGGTCCTAACCGCCCTGTTCTGGATTCAGCGGCATGGCACCGGCGTCGTCGGACAATTCTTCGGCCCGGTCATGTGTGCCTGGTTTGGCATACTCGCGGTGCTCGGCGCGATCAGCGTGTGGGAAGCCCCAGCCGTGCTGTCTGCACTCAACCCGTTATATGCGTTAAATTTTCTGATCCATGATCCCTGGAACAGCTTCCTTGCGCTCGGTGCCATCGTCCTTTCGGTGACCGGTGGCGAGGCGCTGTATACCGACATGGGACATTTCGGTAAATTCCCGATCCGCGTCGCCTGGTTCTGCTTCGTGCTGCCCGCGCTGGTCCTGAACTACTACGGACAAGGTGCCCTGTTGCTCAAGGATCCGACCGCGATTCAGAGTCCCTTCTATCTGCTGGCGCCCGGCTGGGCGCTGGTGCCCATGGTAGTGCTGGCGACAGCGGCGACGGTGATCGCCTCGCAAGCCGTGATCTCGGGGGCGTTCTCGGTGGCGCGGCAGGCTGTCCAACTCGGTTATCTGCCACGGATGCGGATCGTACACACCTCCTACATGGAAGCTGGGCAGATCTACGTTCCATTTACTAACTGGACGCTCTACCTCGCAGTCATGGCGCTGGTGTTCGGTTTCCAATCTTCCAGCAATCTTGCAGCGGCGTATGGGATCGCAGTCACCGGCACCATGATGATCGACACCGTTTTGGTGTCGTTTGTCGTGTTCCTCGCCTGGCGCTGGAATCCCTGGCTCGCCGCGCCCCTGCTCGCTGGCTTGCTGCTGGTGGATATCGCTTTCTTCTCTGCCAACGCCATCAAACTGCTACAGGGTGGCTGGTTCCCCGTCGCCATCGCCCTGGTATCCTTTACCACGCTGACTACTTGGCGACGCGGCAGACATCTCCTGTTTCAGGAGATGGGCAATTTGACCATGCCCCTCGACCAGTTCATCCGTTCTATCGAAAATACGCTGCTAAAGCGGGTCAGCAGCACCGCCGTCTACCTGACCAGCCGGCCCGAAGGCGCACCCTCGGCGCTGCTACACAACATCAAGCATAACGAGGTGCTGCACGCCCGCAACGTGCTGGTCACCGTCCTCACCGCTGAAATACCGTATGTCGCAGATGCGAACCGGATCGAAATTGTTGACCTCGACAAGAGTTTCTACCGGGTGTTTATACGCTATGGCTTCATGGAGCAGCCAGACATTCCCAAGGCGCTGGAGGCGTGCGCAGAGAAGGGTCTCGCGTTTGACCTCGACAAAACCTCGTTCTTCCTCAGCCGGGAAGTAGTGGTGCCCAAGCTGGCGCCGCCGATGATGTTATGGCGCGAACTCCTCTTCATCTGGATGCTGCGCAACGCGCAGAGCGCCACTGACTTCTTCCGCATTCCCACCAACCGCGTCGTCGAGTTGGGTACGCTGGTCGAAATTTGACGCCGTTCGGGCGCGGCGGCGGGGCGGGCGCCATTAAAAGACCCCAGCCGCCTGTCCTCGAACGAACCGGAAACGCCCGGATCAGGAGTACCGCTATCCGGGGAGCCTCCTCGTTATTCGCTCTACTGAGTAGCCGTATCCACCAGCGCCCGTAGCCCGTCTTTCCAAGCCACTCCTCATCCTGAATCCAAAACCTCACCTCACTTTTACCCGGAACTCCCGCTTGGATTTAGAGAATCATGACTGGCGCTGATCCACGTCCACCCGTACTGTTCCTGATGGGACCGACGGCGTCGGGAAAAACGGCGCTGGCGGTCGATCTGGTGCAGCGGTTTCCGTTTGAAATCATCAGTGTAGATTCGGCGCTGGTTTATCAGGGTATGGACATCGGCACCGCCAAGCCTGACGAAGCCACTCGCCGCATCGCTCCCCACCGGCTGCTCGATATTCTCGATCCGGCTCAAGCCTATTCCGCCGGCCAGTTCCGAACCGATGCCCAGCGTGAAATCGCCGCTATTCAGGCGGACGGGCGAGTGCCGCTACTGGTCGGTGGGACCATGCTTTACTTTCGGGCGCTGGAACGGGGACTGGCGACCTTACCCTCTGCTGATCCGGTGCTTCGCGCCCGGCTGGCAGCGGAATTCGTGGAGCAGGGCAGCGTAGCCCTGCATCTCCGCTTGGCGCAAATTGACCCAATGGCGGCAGCGCGTATTCATCCCCACGATACACAACGGATTCAGCGGGCACTCGAAGTACATGAATTAACCGGTCGGTCACTGACGGAACTTTGCGCCCATCCGTATAACGAACCTTTGCCGTTCCGAATCGTTAAACTGATTCTGGCTCCAGATAGACCCGTATTGCATGAGCGTATCAAATGCCGGTTCCTATCCATGCTGGAACAGGGTTTCATCACCGAAGTAACACGCTTGAAGGCACGGGGTGACCTCGACCTGGATAAACCTGCGATGCGTGCGGTGGGCTATCGGCAGGTGTGGAACTATCTGGATGGCGTTCTGGATGACGTGGCGCTGATCGAGTCCGGTATCGCGGCCACCCGCCAGTTCGCCAAGCGGCAACTGACCTGGCTGCGTGCAGAACCTGACGCCGCTTGGCTGGACAGTAATTCCAGCCGTTTGCTGGAACACGCGATTGCTTACCTTGACACGCACCGGTTTTTTAGGAATATGCCCGATGGGTTATGTTAAAATGCAAGTCCACACCATCTTTGACATTCCAATGGGCAATATAATCATAAAGGTAGTGAACCGATCATCCGGCGGGCGTCTTGAAGAACAGGCTCGCATTTTGCCAGGTGCTATCCGCTTTTTAAGCTTTATCGAGTCGTGATGAACTCGTTTGCGATGTATCTTCTTCAGTCTCATAACAACAAGGGAGAGTGCATGATGGCAAAAGGTCATTCCCTACAGGAGCCGTTCCTCAACGCCTTGCGCAAGGAACGAATTCCCGTTTCGGTCTATCTGGTGAATGGCATCAAGTTGCAAGGCCAGATTGAATCTTTCGATCAGTTCGTCGTGCTGCTTAAAAACAGCGTCAGTCAAATGATTTACAAGCACGCGATTTCCACGGTCGTACCGGTGCGCAATGTGCGGCTGAATCTGGCGACAGATGAAAGCGGCGTCAACGGTGAGTCTCTCTGACGGGCGCGGTAGGTGGTTTGTTCGAGCGCCCGTGCGGGGGTGAACGTGCTGTTCTAGTGCATCTGCTGCTGGATAGAGCCGGCGACGAAGACCAGGATCGCGCCGAGTTCCGGGATCTGGCGATTTCGGCGGGTGCGGAGTGCGTCGCCTTGATCAGTGGACATCGGAAAGCGCCGGATCCACGCCTGTTCGTGGGCAGCGGCAAGGCTGAGGAAATCCGCACGACAATCCAGGAAACGGGGGCAGAATTGGTCCTCTTTGACCATGCCTTGTCGCCCGGTCAGGAGCGCAATCTGGAAGCGCTTCTGCAATGCCGTGTCGTGGATCGCACCGGTTTGATTCTGGATATTTTCGCGCAGCGGGCGCGGAGCTTTGAAGGCAAGCTGCAAGTAGAGCTGGCACAATTGCGACATTTGTCTACCCGGCTGGTGCGGGGCTGGACTCACTTGGAACGGCAGCGCGGCGGTATCGGTTTACGGGGTCCTGGTGAAACTCAGTTGGAAACCGACCGGCGTCTCCTGGCTGATCGTATCCGGCAACTTCGCCTGCGGCTGGACCGGGTTGACCGGCAGCGTGAGCAGGGACGACGGGCGCGACGCAAAGCTGATCTGCCGACCGTCTCGCTGGTCGGTTACACTAATGCCGGTAAATCCACTCTGTTCAATGCCTTAACCCAAGCGGGTGTCTACGCGGCTGACCAGTTGTTCGCTACCCTGGATCCGACCCTGCGGCGGCTGGATTTGCCGGGTGCGGAACCGGTGGTGTTAGCCGATACGGTGGGTTTCATCAATCGCCTGCCGCATGAACTGGTCGCAGCATTCCGCTCGACGTTGCGGGAAACCTGCGAGGCCCGTTTACTACTGCATGTGATTGACGCCAGCCATCCCGACCGGGATGCAGTGATCGAACACGTCGAGGCGGTACTGGCGGAAATCGGCGCAACCGCAGTGCCGCAACTCCAGATTTTCAACAAAATTGATTTGAGCAGCGAGTCGCCCCGGCTGGAACGCGACGCCGACGGTCAGGTGCGGGCGGTGTGGGTGTCGGCGGTCACCGGCGCAGGGATTGACGTGCTGATGACAGCGCTGGCTGAACGGTTACAGGGTGATACAGTGCATGGCTGGCTGTGCCTGCCACCCGCAGCAGCCCGCTTGCGCGCCAAGCTGTTCGATTTGGGTGCAGTGGTAGCCGAACAAATGGAACCGACGGGTGAATGGCTGATCGAAGTGCACACGTCGCGTGGTAATGTGGATTGGTTATGCCGCCGGGAAGGCTTACGGGCGGAATGGGTGCGTTCGGGTTTTGACATCCCGGCGGCGTCAACAATATCTATCTGACGACTTTGAGGTACGACATGGCCTGGAATGAACCAGGTGGCGGCAATCGCGATCCCTGGAGTGGTGGGGGACGCGAGCAGGGACCGCCCGATCTGGATGCAATCATCCGCAAATTGTCGGACAAACTCAGTCTCTTGCTGGGTGGTCGGCGTGGTGGAAACAGCGGTGGCAATGGCCCCGGCGGATCAGGTTCCGGCTTTGTCGGCATCGGCCTGATCATAGGTGTTATTGCGGTGATCGGCTGGTTGATCGCCAGCATTTACATCGTCAACGAAGGCGAGCGTGGCGTCGTACTGCGGTTCGGGCGTTATCTGGAAACTACCCTGCCCGGCCCGCATCTACGACTGTTCCCGATTGATCGGGTCGAGATTGTGAATCTCGAGCAGCGCCGCTTCCGGGAAATTGGCTATCGCTCTGGCAGTGGCGGGGCGCGGCAACCGGCGGTGCGCACCGTACCCAAGGAAGCGCTGATGCTGACCCAGGATGAAAACATCGTTGATGTGCGGATGGCGGTGCAATACCAGATTAGCGATCCCCGCGCCTACCTGTTCAGCGTACTCGATCCGGAGGGTGTGCTGGTACAGGTAGTGGAGAGCGCCGCCCGCGAAACTATCGGTAAGAGCACCATGGATTTCGTTCTGACCGAGGGTCGCAGTACTGTCGTTGCCGATATTAAGACTCTGAGCCAGCGGATTCTGAACAGCTATGATGCCGGTCTGCATATTGTGACGGTGGTGCTTCAGGATGCTCAACCGCCCGAAGAGGTGCAGGACGCTTTCGCCGACGCCATCAAGGCGCGGGAGGACGAGCAGCGGCTAAAGAATGAAGCCGAAGCTTACTCCAATGAGGTGATCCCCCGGGCACGCGGCCAGTCGGCGCGGCGGCTGCAAGAAGCGTCGGCTTACAAGGAACAGGTGATCGCTCAAGCTCAGGGTGAGGCCAGCCGCTTTGATCAATTGCAGGCGGCTTATCAGAAAGCGCCAGAGATAACCCGCGAGCGGCTTTATCTGGAAACGCTGGAAGCGGTGCTGTCACGTTCCAGCAAGGTGCTGGTGGATGTGAAGGGGACCAATAACTTGTTGTATTTGCCGCTGGATCGACTGCTCAAATCTGGAGAGACGCCACCTGCGGCGGGTAGCAGTGCTGCGGGCGGCCCCGTGACCGAGGTGCTGCCGGCCTCTTCGTCGACGTCGGTGGATGGCAGCGCCGCCGCCAGCCGTTTGCGCGATTTGAATCGTTCCCGGGAGGTACGCTGATGGCTCCGCTATCCCCATTGCCCGTATCCCGTAACGCCCTGTTAGGGATCATGGCCGCCAGTGTGGTTCTACTGGCGATGTCCCTGTTTACTGTGGATGAAACCCAAACCGCCCTCCGCTTCCAGTTGGGTGAGATTGTTGAAGCCAACTACAAGCCGGGGCTGCACTGGCAATGGCCGCTCATCAACAATGTCCGCAAGTTTGACCGGCGGTTGCAGACACTGGATACCGAACCGGAGCGGTTTCTGACCGCTGAGAAGAAGAATGTGATCGTAGATTCCTTCGCCATGTGGCGGATCGAAGATGCGTTGCGGTTCTACACGGCGGTGGGCGGCGATCCAACCCAGGCTAATGTGCGGCTCGATCAGATCGTCAAGGACGGTCTGCGTAGCGAGTTCAGCAAACGCACCATTCAGGAAGTGGTGTCCGGTGACCGTGATCAGATTATGGAAACCTTGAGCCAGTTGCTCAAGGAACAGGCTACGCAATTAGGCATTGCTTCGGTAGACGTGCGGATCAAGCGGATCGATCTGCCAGCGGATGTCAGCAATTCCGTGTTCAGCCGGATGAAAGCGGAACGGTTGCGAGTAGCCAAGGATTTTCGCTCGCGAGGCGGCGAGGCGGCTGAGCGGATCCGCGCCGATGCGGATCGGCAGAGTACAGTGTTGCTGGCTGAGGCATATCGCGACGCCGAGCGACAACGCGGCGAGGGTGACGCCCAGGCCACCGACATCTACGCCCAGGCTTACGGCAAGAACCCGGATTTCTACAGCTTCCATCGCAGCCTGGCGGCCTACCGGCAAAGCTTTGGCTCCAAGGACGATATGCTGATATTGCAGCCGGATTTCCAGTTCTTCCGCTACTTCAACCAGGCGCAATGAGCACGACTGACCTAATCAGTCGCGCTGCGCCAGATTCCGAACGCCGCCATGTGGGATGAACTGCTGGCGGCATTCGGGCTGATGCTGGTGCTGGAAGGTGTTCTGCCGTTCCTCAGCCCGCAAGCCCTGCGTCATACCCTGCTGCAAATGGCCCAACTGGAGGACCGCATACTGCGGTTTGCCGGGTTGGCCAGCATGGCGCTGGGATTGCTGGTGCTGTACTTCTTCCGCTGAAGTTGATTTCTGGCTCATTCGCTCACCTTCCCGCCCAACGATTCGCTAACCACACCTGCCATGACGACTCAAGACCGCTGGCTTTTGCCTGAAGGTATCGAAGAACTTCTGCCGCCTGCGGCCCGTCGGCTGGAACGGCTGCGCCGCGAACTGCTGGATTTATACGCCCGCTGGGGCTACGAACTGGTGATCCCACCGCTGATTGAGTTTTTGGAATCGTTGCTGACCGGCGCTGGCGACGATTTGGAACTCCAGACCTTCAAGCTGACCGATCAGCTCAGCGGGCGGATGATGGGGGTCCGGGCGGACATGACTCCGCAGGTGGCGCGCATGGATGCCCATCTGATCAAACGCCCTGGGCCAACCCGGCTGTGCTACATGGGGCTGGTGTTGCGAACCCGCGTCGACGGCTTCGGCGGTTCCCGCAGTCCGTATCAGGCCGGGGTGGAACTGTACGGTCATCGCGGTCACGAGAGCGATTTAGAAGTGCTGACGCTGATGCTGGAAACTCTGGCGGTGGCGGGCGTCAATGAGGTACATCTGGATTTGGGGCATGTCGCGATTTTCCGTGAGCTGGTGCGACTGGCCGGACTGGATCGGGAACGCGAGGCGCTGTTGTTCGAGGCGCTGCAACGCCAGGCGCTACCTGAAATTCGCCAGTACCTGGCGGCGTGGGCGCTACCAGTCCCTAACACCGATCTGCTTTTAGCGCTGGCGGAATTAAATGGTGGAACGGAAGTGCTGGATGAGGCCGAGTTGCGCTTGGCTGATGCCGGTAGGGGTGTCGGTGAAGCCTTGGCGACGTTACGGCGACTGGTGACGGCGTTGCGGCAACAGTGGCCGGAACTGCCGATTCACGTCGATCTGGCCGAGTTGCGGGGTTATCACTATCACACCGGTGTAGTGTTCGCCGCCTATGTGCCGGGACAGGGGCAGGCCGTTGCCCAGGGCGGGCGTTACGATGAAATCGGCCAGGTGTTTGGCCGCGCCCGACCCGCCACCGGGTTTAGCACTGATCTGGCGACGTTGTTGCTGCTGGGTTCGACCCCAACAACCTCCGGCTCAGGCATTTACGCGCCGTCGCTGGCGGATGCAGCGCTGGATCAACGGGTGGCGGAATTGCGCGCTCAGGGCGAGCGGGTGATTCGGGCCTTGCCGGGCGCGGACGTGGAGCCACGGGATTTGGGCTGTGATCGGGTGCTGGTTCGGCGAGAGCAAGCGTGGATCGTCATCCCGCTGGCAGAGGCGGTTGCCTGAGCCAGAGTATTTTTTGAAAAGCCATCAGGAAACCAACATGGGCAAGAATGTAGTCGTCATTGGCGCGCAATGGGGCGATGAGGGCAAAGGCAAGATCGTCGATCTGCTGACCGAGAACGCCGCAGCTGTGGTGCGGTTCCAAGGTGGGCATAACGCCGGTCATACCCTGGTGATCGACGGCCAAAAGACGGTGCTGCATCTGATTCCCTCCGGCATCCTGCGCGCCGGGGTGCAGTGTCTAATCGGCAATGGCGTGGTGCTGTCGCCGACCGCGTTGCTGACCGAGATTGATGAACTGGAAAACCGGGGCGTGGATGTGATGGCGCGACTGCGGATTAGTGAGGCGTGCCCGCTGATCCTGCCCTATCATATTGCGCTGGATCAGGCGCGTGAGAAGGCGCGGGGCGAGCGGGCGATTGGTACCACTGGGCGCGGTATCGGGCCGGCTTACGAGGACAAGGTATCGCGGCGTGCGGTGCGGCTGGCCGATGTGTTTCATCGGGAGCGCTTCGCCGCCAAATTGGGCGAGGTGCTGGATTTTCATAACTTCGTGTTGCAACGCTATTTTCAGACCGATCCGGTGGATTTCCAGAAGGTGCTGGATGAGACCTTGGTTATGGCTGAACGCTTGCGACCGCTGATGGCGGATGTCACCGGGTTGCTGGAGACTCACCGTCGGCGCGGTGACAACATGCTATTTGAGGGCGCGCAAGGCGCGATGCTGGACATCGACCACGGTACCTATCCTTACGTCACTTCCTCCAATACCACGGCGGGCGGCGCGGCGACCGGCACTGGCTTGGGGCCGCGCTATCTGGATTATGTGCTGGGCATTACCAAGGCGTACACCACCCGGGTCGGCAGTGGGCCATTCCCAACCGAACTGTTCGACGAGACCGGCGAATATCTGGCCGAGCGCGGTCACGAGTTTGGCGCGACTACCGGACGGCGGCGGCGCTGCGGCTGGTTCGACGCCGTGGCCCTGCACCGCTCGATTGTGAATAACAGCGTATCGGGGCTGTGCGTAACCAAGCTGGACGTGCTGGATGGGCTGGACAGCATCCAGATGTGCGTCGGCTATCAGTGCGGGTCGGAGCGGCTGGATCATGCGCCGCTCGGCGCGGAGGCGCTGGCCGCCTGCGAGCCGGTTTATGAGGAAATGCCGGGCTGGCGGGAATCAACCGTAGGGGTGCGGCGATACGAGGAATTGCCGGTTGCCGCCCGGGCCTACCTAAAGCGCATCGAGGAGTTGACCGATACGCCTATTGATATTATTTCCACCGGGCCGGATCGGGTTGACACCATCGTGTTGCGCGATCCATTTGCCGGGTGAGATTGGCCCTGAACAGCAGAAGGCCCGGCAATTAACCGGGCCTTCTTTTCAATCTGGTACCGAAGAGAGGACTTGAACCTCCACTGGGTTTCCCCAACTAAGACCTGAACCTAGCGCGTCTACCAGTTCCGCCACTTCGGCATTGTTGCCAAGCCACAGGCGGGTGACAACGGGAGCGGACTATACGGATTGCTCCCCAAACTGTCAATTGTTTCCCTTCATCCCTATGGCAACGGAGTTGCAAGGTAATAATTTATGAGCAATAAAAAACCGGATTCCTGGCGGCAGATGGACCCTTTTCTGGCCCGCGAGCAGGAAAAATACGGGCGCGCCTCTCCCAGCCGGGAGTTCATCCTGCACTACCTGACCGAACGGGGGATGCCGATCACCTTGGACGAACTCCGCGCCGAGTGGCGGATGGATGACGACTGGGAGATCGAAGCCCTGTCCCGCCGGTTGCGGGCGATGGAGCGGGATGGGCAACTGATCCGCAACCGCCGCGAAGGCTATGGCTTGGTCACTAAGATGAATCTGGTGACCGGCCGGGTTATCGGTCATTCCGAAGGTCACGGGTTTTTGATTCCCGACGAAGGCGGCGACAACCTGTTCCTGTCGCCCCGGCAGATGAAAAAGCTGCTGCACGGCGACCGGGCGGTGGCGCGGGTCATCGGCCTGGATTACCGGGGGCGCCGCGAGGGCGCGGTGGTCGAGGTGCTGGAACGCAATACCGAAACGGTAGTGGGGCGTTTCAGCGAGGAACACGGGGCCTGCTTCGTCATCCCCGATAACAAGCGAATTAACCAAGACATCATGGTGCCGCCGGAAGGACGCGGCGAAGCCCAGGCCGGGCAGATTGTCATCGTCGAGTTGATCGAGCAGCCGGGTGCGCACAGTCGGCCGCTGGGTCGGGTTAAGGAAGTGCTGGGCGAACACATGGCCCCGGGGATGGAAATCCGCATCGCGATTGCCAGCCACGGCATCCCGGTGGAATGGCCGGATGCCGTAGTCGAGGAAGCGCATCGTTACGGCGAGACGGTGCCGGAATCGGTTAGCCAGGGGCGCTGGGATTTACGCGGGACGGCGCTGGTGACGATTGATGGGATCACTGCCCGCGATTTTGACGATGCGGTGTATTGCGAGCGGCGCGGGGCTAACTGGCGGTTATTGGTGGCGATTGCTGATGTGTCGGCGTATGTGCGCCCGGACACGGCGCTGGATCAGGAAGCGCGCAAACGTGGCAATTCGGTGTATTTCCCCGACCGCGCCATTCCGATGCTGCCGGAGGCGCTGTCCAACGGCTTGTGTTCGTTGAAGCCGGACGTGGATCGGCTGTGCATGGTCTGTGAAATGACCTTCAATGGTGAGGGTCGGATGATCCGTTCGCGCTTCGCCGAAGCGGTAATGCGATCTCAAGCTCGGCTGACTTACGACACCGTGGCCGCTATGGTCGCCGACCGCGATCCACGGGTTCGCGCTGAGTATGCCGAACTGGTTCCGCATCTGGACCGGCTGTACGAGTTGTATCAGGTGTTGCGGGCGGTGCGGGAGCAGCGCGGGGCGATGGACTTTGACACTCAGGAGACCGTGATCGAGTACGGCGCGGATCGCAAGATCGAGCGCATTTTGCCGACCGAGCGCAATGATGCCCACCGCTTGATTGAGGAATGCATGATCATGGCGAATGTAGCGGCGGCGCGGTTTCTGCAACGTCACAAGATGCCGGGCTTGTACCGGATTCACGAAGGTCCCGCCGAAGACCGCTTAAAAAAGCTGCGTGCCTTCCTGGGGGAAATGGGTTTGGGACTTGGGGGGGGCGACAAGCCTTCGCCGCAAGACTATACCCGCTTGCTGAATCAGGTTCGTGACCGGCCCGACGCCCATCTGATTCAGACGGTGATGCTGCGTTCGCTGGCTCAGGCGGTTTATAACCCCGGCAATGTAGGTCATTTTGGGCTGGCGCTGGATGCCTACGCCCATTTCACTTCGCCGATTCGCCGCTATCCCGATTTGCAGGTGCATCGCGCCATCCGCCACCTGCTTAACGGCGGTAAGCCGGTGGATTTCGCCTACACCCATGCCGATTTGCTGGGCTTGGGCGAACATTGCTCGATGACCGAGCGGCGGGCGGATGAGGCGGTGCGCGACGCGGTGGAATGGCTGAAGTGCGAGTTCATGCTGGACAAGGTCGGGCAAACTTTCGATGGCATCATTACCGGGGTGACCGGCTTTGGCCTGTTCGTGGAACTGCGCGGGGTGTTCGTGGAAGGCTTGATCCATGTGACCTCATTACGCAATGACTACTACCAATTTGATCCGGTTGGGCATCGTCTGCACGGCGAGCGTTCCGGGCAAATCTACCGGTTGGGTGATAGCGTAAAGGTGCGGGTGGCGCGGGTGGATTTGGACGAGCGCAAGATTGATTTCGAGCCGATAGAGCAGGAACGCCATGTTAAGGATCGCGGCGAGAAGGAGAAGAGTGGCCGCCGCAATCGCTGGAATCGGGGCCGGCGCAAGGAATAACTACGAGTGAGCGATGAAGTGATTCACGGGCTGCATGCGGTCGCGGCGGCGCTGAAATATGAGCCGGAACATCTGCGCGGGCTGTGGGTGGAACGCCAGCGCCGCGATGCACGGATGCAAGCGCTGCTGGATCAAGCGGCAAGTCATGGGGTAGCGATTCATCCGACGGACCGGGCGGAACTGGATCGACTGAGTGGGAGCGTACATCACCAAGGCATCGTCGCCCGATTGGCGGTGCGCCAGCGCAGCCATGACGAAGCAGATTTACCGGAACTGTTGGCAGCGGCGGGTGAACCAGCCTTATTGCTGGTACTGGACGGAGTGCAAGACCCGCACAATCTCGGCGCCTGTTTGCGCAGTGCGGCGGCGGCGGGCGTTCATGCCGTCATTGCCCCCGCCGACCGCGCCGCCGGCTTGAATGCGACGGTGCGTAAGGTGGCCTGCGGAGCGGCGGAAATCACCCCGTTTATTGCAGTCACCAACCTGGCGCGGACGCTACGCAGTTTGCAAGAACAGGGGGTATGGCTGGTCGGCGCAGCGGGCGAGGCGGAATCCAGCCTTTACGCGGTGGATTTCACCCTGCCAACTGCGATGGTGCTGGGCGCGGAGGAGAAAGGGCTGCGACGGTTAACCCGCGAGGTTTGCGACCGGCTGGCGCGAATTCCGATGACGGGCAGCATGGAAAGTCTGAATGTGTCGGTGGCGGCGGGAATTTTTTTGTTCGAGGCACGGCGACAACGGGGCAGGGTGAGCTAACGAGGCGCGTCAAATTGAGCGCGAATGGCGTTTACCCGCTCGCGGTTGACCCCGAAGTCGTAATATCCGGTTCGCGAGGCCGAGCGCGCCTGGATCACGCCGGGCGGGTTGAACTGAAATTCCACATCGTCTATGAAGCCGAACCACGCTGAGCTGAATTCGGCATGAAGGTAATCGGCGTCGGCCTGCCTGAGGTGTACCCGCTCCATGCGGTTGAGAACGGCCAGCAGCCGGTTTCGGGCTTGGGTGGTATCGCCGGTGTAGCGCAAGGCTTCGATCCGCTGGTTTTCATCAGCGGCTTGCGACGAAACGCAATTCGGCGAATCCGGGCATGGTGCCAGCCGGCCTTCGGTCACGCCCAGGTTCAACGGGGGTCGCCCGCCGGAACAGCCATTCAGCGCCAGCGCGGCCACGATGACCAGCCGGCCCGCCCATAGTTGTTTGCACATGGTTCATTGCTCGTCAATGTCGTGCGGTATTCGGGACACCGATTCACCGTTTTCTACCGGTATATCAATCTGGAGTTCTCAATCCATTCGGTTTCCAATCCACCCACAAGTTAGTATAGTTGCGCGATGTTCAACTTTTCAGGCGATTAGGCCCTCAAACTGGAGGTCTGACCGACCGAGGAGCCGGTTGACGAAGATGCACAGGGTGTGCGCCAAAAGCTTTCGCGTTATCCGACTCGTCAGATGCCACTGATCTCGCGCCCAGATTTTTCCCCAATGAAACCACCCCGTGAGTTGAGCAATGACGGTTTCGACAAGGCGACGGGTGGTGGTCAGTTGCTGAATGACGCTTGGGGTACGGGGATCAGCCCTGTTCGCCCGCAACGGGGTTTGCAGATCGATGTGGGCAGTGGCGAGTTCTTGCTTCAGGAAGGCACTAATGTAGCCTTTATCCCCAATGACCAAGCCCTGAATCCCCTCAGTCAAATCCCAAAGAGCCTCACGTTCATCAGCGGAGGCCGGGGTCACCGTCCCGCCGGTGATCACCCCATTAATGGTGACCATCCGATGGCCGTGAAACCCAGAGTAATACGGCTTTTTGGCGGCGCAGTAGCCGTAGTCGGCCGGCCCGGAAAACAACCGGTAACGTCGGGCGCGAGTCAGGACACCTAACGGCAGAGGACAGCCGTCCACGAGATGAATCGGATCCGTCACTGCTCCCAAGTCAATGACCAAGCGCCGATGAAGAGCCGGCTTGATCGCCCAGAGATGGGCCGCCTGCGGAGTGAACGTGGGGCGCGATCCCCACTGCGGAAACCACGAGGGCCAATGCCGATGAAAGTACTGCCAAAGAGGTAGATCGGTATCCAGTCCCAGAAACTCACCCACCACTTCCATCGTGATCACTTCGCTATCGGTCAACTTCGGGGCAAAACCCCGCTGGCGCAGACGCTGACCCCCAATTACCGAATCCCAGTGTTCTTCTACCCAGCAAAATACGGTGATGATAAAGTCTTCGAGCGGCATGACGGCATTCCCGGAGCGTTGCGATGGTGGGCTCCTCTCAGCGTATCTCACACCGCCATGCCGCGCCGCCATCCCATCCTCGATCATCCGAAAAGTCGAACATCGCGTTATAGTTCTGCTTCGGTAATTGCGTAGGCTGGGGTGTCGAGCATCGCAGTCTGGACGCCGGATGTACCGGCCACCTGACTAAGCCTATTCGCAAGGGCATGTTTCTGGCGGCGGTGCAGCATTTCATCCGCCCACCGCTGGCTTAGAAGCTGTGGTAGTTCTGCAACAAGCAGTGATTTGATTCCACCTTGAAAGGACGGGCTGTTTCTTCCAAGCAGGGCGCGGCTCATATCGAACAGATGGCGCCAGACCGTTGTGAATTTTCACTAGCAAACCGCGCTAGATAAGCCAATCCCGCAATGGCCCGGTTGCCGTACCACGAGGTCATTTCGCCGTCGATCAACCGCAATTTCTCCAGCGGGCAGTCGTAAGTACGGGCGAAGGCGTTCAAATCGGCCGGTTGGAATCGATACGGTTCGCTGCTGAACAGGACTAAATCTGCTGCATCCAGCAACGCTCGATTCAGTTCCAGCACCGGATAGCGCGCCTCGGATTCCGCCGGTAGCGTCTCCCACTCCACCAATGCCAGCATCCGGGCAATATAAGTGTCCCGGCTCACGCCCATCCACGGTTTGCGCCAGATCAAATACAGCACCCGCCGCCGGAGCCAAGCAACTTGCCGCAGTTCCGCCAGCGCCTGCTCGAATGTTGCCGCCAGCGTTTCCGCCTCGGCCCCACGGTTGAAAATACTGCCAATCAGGCGATAGAGCGGTACGTTGTCTTCCGGGGTTAGCGGATGAGTCACGATAATCTGCGGCACATAATCAGCCAGTTGATCCGCCAGTAATTTGGGATTTTCGTCAATGTTCAGGATGACATGGCTGGGTCGCAGCGCCCGCAACCGGGAATGCCTGATTTTCTTGGTGCCGCCCACACTGGGTAGCGCCGCGACCGCCAACGCCGGATGGACACAATAATGAGAGCGACCGACCACTTGCTCACCCAATCCCAATGCGAACAGCAGTTCGGTAATGCTGGGCACCAGCGAAACAATACGGGCAGACTCGGTAACCGGCGAATGCTGGATTCCGACAGCATCAGTCAGCGTGTTCCCTTTCATCTCTAGGCTCCAATGGCGGCTTCAGGAGGCTGGATCGGCTTGAGCAGCCAGCCAGGCGGCGAGATCGTCCAGGGTCTGAAAGTCGAGCAACGCTTCCGCCAAAATCTCGGCGTTGGCCAGGGACAGGCGACGAATCCGCCGGGATTGCTGCGCCGGAATACGACCGAAACGGCGTTTGATCAGGCGCAGCACCAGCGCAACACATTCTTCCTGCCGGCCTTCCTGCCGGCCTTCCTGCCGGCCTTCCTGCCGGCCCTCCTGTCGGCCTTCCTGCCGGCCTTCCTGCTGGCCTTCAGCGAAAACTTCCTGATAAAAGCGGCTTTGTTTGAGATCGGCGTGGGTAAATCCGAGCATGGCTTGAATCTCCTGACGGGTCAGTTTGGGTAGACGATAGACCAGGATGGTTTCGATCAGATCCAGCGCCTCGGCCAGGGGCAACGGTGAGGGTTCGCTGGCAATTCGAATTTGCTGCGCCAGGCGATGGCCTTGTTGGGCCGCAGCGGCTGGCGTGGCGATTAGCAGTTGGAGCAATTGGATGCCAAGGCTGGGTGTAGAGGCCTTTGCAAGGTCTTCCAGATAAACCCGCTGTACTTCCGGCAGGGTGAGCAGCGAGGAGTAACACGGATCCGACCGTTCGATAGCGCGTCGAGGGTAAATCACCAATGCCCGCCAGCATGGACGGGGGACGCTACGGTAGAGATAGAGGAAAATTTCCGAGAAAAACCGCCCGTAGAAATCATCGTCGGATTGCGCCTGGGCTTCCAGAAAAATCAGCGGAGCAGCAGGATCGTCGGTCGGCGGGATCAATAGACCATCGAGACGGAAAGCGGTTTGTTTAACCTCTTCGGCGCGAAAACTGTAGCCGCCCGGATTGGCGACGGTAACGCCGGCCAGTTCAAGAGCCAGAGTCGGCAATATGTTGAAAATACGATAGAACAGATTGTCGGTTTTCATGCAGCGGGCAGGGTGGATTCAGACGAGCATAGTGTAGCCCGGTCTCTCGCCACTGCACCGCAACGGCGTATCATTAACCCCCATAACAATCCCCAAGGAGAATCTCGATCATGTCCGCAGTCATCAGCTCTCTCAGGCTCCCGATGTCCGGGGTTGACCAAGTCCGGCCCCGACACAAAATTCGCTTCGTCACCGCCACCAGCCTGTTCGATGGTCATGACGCCTCCGTCAATATCATGCGTCGCATCCTTCAGGCCAGCGGTGCGGAAGTGATCCATCTCGGTCATAACCGCTCGGTGGAGGAAGTGGTGACTGCGGCCTTGCAGGAGGACGCGCAGGGCATCGCCATCAGCTCCTATCAGGGCGGCCACGTCGAGTTTTTCAAATACATGATTGATCTGCTGCGTGCGCGTGGCGGCGACACTATCAAGGTGTTTGGCGGCGGCGGCGGCGTAATCGTCCCGGCGGAAATTCACGAGCTGCATGACTACGGCGTGACCCGCATCTTCTCCCCGGAAGACGGCCAGGCGATGGGTTTGCAGGGCATGATTGATCACATGCTGAACCTCTGCGACGTTGATCCTGGTCAGTACGCCCCCAAAACACTCGACGGGATTCAAGCCGGTGACTGGCGGGCGCTGGCCCGGCTGATTACCGCGTTGGAAAACGGCACGGTGGCCCCCGAATTGCGCCAGCAGATTCTCCGCGAAGCCAAGACGCGCGCGATACCGGTTCTCGGCATTACCGGCACCGGCGGTTCCGGCAAGTCGTCGCTGACCGATGAACTGGTGCGCCGCTTCCGGCTGGATCAGGACGACCGGCTGAACATCGCGGTGATTGCCGCTGATCCGTCGCGGCGCAAAACCGGCGGCGCATTACTGGGTGATCGCATCCGCATGAATGCCGTCGCCGGCCCGAATCTGTATATGCGCTCGCTGGCGACGCGCGCCACCGGCAGCGAAGTCCCGGAAACCCTGGGCGATATTCTGGCCGCCTGCAAGCTGGCCGGCTTTGATCTGCTGATTGTTGAGACTTCCGGCATTGGTCAGGGCAACGCCGCCATCGTCCCGCTGGTGGATCGGTCGTTGTATGTGATGACGCCGGAATTCGGCGCGGCCTCGCAATTGGAAAAAATCGATATGCTGGATTTCGCCGATGGGGTGGCGATTAACAAGTTTGACCGTAAAGGGGCAGAAGACGCGCTGCGCGATGTGCGTAAGCAGGTGCAGCGTAATCGGCAAGCCTTTGGTCAATCACCGGAAGCAATGCCGGTTTATGGCACGATTGCCGCCCGTTTTAATGATGACGGCGTGACCGCGCTCTATCAGGGAGTGGTGGAATTATTGCGGGATCAAGGCTTGGATTTGCCACCGGGTCGGTTGTTGAAAGTAGAAAATAAAGCCGCTACCGGTAAAACCGTTATTGTACCCCCAGCACGATCCCGCTATCTGGCCGAAATTGCCGATACCGTGCGCGGCTATCATCGCCAGGTGAAAGAACAGGTCAAGCTGATTCGCCAGCGTCAGCAGTTGTACGCAGTCAAGGCAATGCTGGAAGTCACTCATAAGCCGACGGCTGATCTGGAACCCTTGCTGGAAAATATCGAGTCGCAGCTGGATTCACACGCCCGTAAGTTGGTAGAGATGTGGCCACAGGTTCGAGCCAGTTATAGCGGTGATGAATATGTGGTAAAAATCCGCGACCGGGAATTACGCACTCAAATCACCAGCCGTTCACTCTCCGGTACCCGCATTCCCAAGGTGGCCTTGCCGCGTTTTGAAGATCATGGTGAATTGCTGCGCTGGATGATGCTGGAAAATGTACCGGGTAGTTTCCCCTATACCGCTGGTGTATTCGCCTTTAAGCGCGAGAATGAAGATCCCACCCGGATGTTCGCTGGTGAAGGCGATCCGTTCCGCACCAATCGCCGCTTCAAGAAACTGTCCGAACATGCCGAAGCCACCCGCTTATCCACCGCTTTTGATTCGGTCACGCTGTATGGCTGCGACCCGGACGAGCGCCCCGATATTTACGGAAAAGTGGGCAATTCCGGGGTTTCCATTGCCACGCTGGATGATTTGAAGGTGCTGTATTCCGGTTTTGAGTTGTGTGCGCCGACCACATCGGTGTCGATGACCATCAACGGCCCGGCCCCGATGATTTTAGCGATGTACTTCAATACTGCATTTGACCAGCAGATCGATCAATTTGAGCGCGATAATCACCGCCCGCCCACCGACAATGAGATTGAAAAAATCCGGGAATGGGTATTGGCAAATGTGCGTGGCACGGTGCAGGCCGATATTCTTAAAGAAGATCAGGGTCAAAATACCTGCATCTTCTCTACCGAGTTCGCGCTAAAAATGATGGGAGATATTCAGGAGTATTTTGTCCATCACGGCGTCAAGAATTTCTATTCGGTGTCGATTTCCGGCTATCACATCGCTGAAGCAGGAGCGAATCCGATTTCGCAACTGGCTTTTACCTTGGCCAATGGCTTCACCTACGTTGAAGCCTATTTAGCTCGGGGAATGCACATTGACGATTTCGCCCCTAATCTGTCGTTCTTCTTCAGCAACGGCATGGACCCGGAATACTCGGTAATGGGTCGAGTAGCGCGGCGGATTTGGGCAACCGCCATGCGCGCTAAATACGGTGCGAATGAGCGGAGCCAGAAGCTGAAATATCATATTCAGACTTCAGGCCGCTCCCTGCACGCTCAGGAAATGGATTTCAACGACATTCGCACCACCTTGCAAGCATTGATCGCCATTTACGATAACTGCAATTCCTTGCATACCAATGCGTATGATGAGGCAGTAACGACGCCGACTGATGAATCGGTGCGGCGGGCTTTGGCGGTGCAGTTGATCATCAATCGGGAATGGGGACTGGCGAAGAACGAGAACCCTAATCAGGGCGCCTTTATCATTGATGAATTGACTGATTTGGTGGAAGAGGCGGTATTACAGGAATTTGAGCGGATCAGCGAACGCGGCGGGGTATTGGGCGCGATGGAAACCGGGTATCAGCGCGGCAAGATTCAGGAAGAATCGCTGTATTACGAAACCCGCAAACACGATGGATCACTGCCTATCGTGGGTGTCAACACCTTCCGCAATCCCAATGCCAAACATGAGCAGGCGACGGTCGAATTGGCACGATCCACCGATGAGGAAAAGCAGAGTCAATTACGACGGTTGCGGGAATTTCAGGAACGGAACCGCCAGGGCAGTGGGGCAATACTGGCACGGTTGAAACAGGCAGCGATTGCCAATGAAAACCTGTTTGCGGTGCTGGTAGAGGCAGTGCGTTATTGCTCGCTGGGGCAGATTACCACGGCATTGTTTGAAGTCGGCGGGCAGTATCGGCGGAATATGTAGTCATCAGAACTTTTGCACCATCCGTTCACTCTTCGACCGGCTCGACGGGTTCGCAGCTTAGGGCGAACGGAAAGTTCTCAAGTTAATGGCAGTGGGGTTAAGAGTGAGGGCGTATTTCATTATGATGACTGACTTTTTTTTCAAATTACGCCAAGCCAGCATTCCGGTAACGCTGACGGAGTTCTTGACCCTGCTGGAAGCGCTGAATCAGCGGGTGACGACACATAGCATCGAGGAGTTTTATTACCTGGCGCGGGCGGCGCTGGTAAAAGACGAGCGCCATTACGACCGCTTCGATCAGGTCTTCGGCAGTCATTTTAAGGGCCTGGCGACGCAGTTCGACCAGGTGATCGGCGCTGAGGTGCCGCTGGAATGGCTGCATAAGCTGGCGGAACTGACCCTGAGCGACGAAGACAAGCAACTCATTGAATCGCTCGGTGGTTGGGAAAAACTGATGGAGACTTTCGCCCAGCGCATGGCCGAACAGGAAGGTCGGCATCAGGGCGGCAACAAGTGGATCGGCACTGCCGGCACCTCGCCGTTTGGAGCCTATGGTTACAACCCGGAAGGTATCCGCATTGGTCAGGACGGCTCGCGCCACCGCCGGGCGGTCAAGGTGTGGGATCGCCGCGAGTTTCGCAATCTGGATGACACGGTGGAACTGGGCACCCGCAATATCAAGGTGGCGCTGCGGCGGTTGCGACGCTTCGCCCGTGAAGGCGCCGCTGAAGAATTGGATATTGACGACACCATCCGTTCAACGGCGCGTAATGCCGGCTATCTGGAATTGAAAATGGTGCCAGAGCGGCATAATGCGATCAAGGTGTTGCTGTTTCTGGATGTGGGCGGCTCCATGGATGATCACGTCCGGGTCTGTGAAGAACTGTTTTCGGCGGCACGCAACGAGTTCAAAAATCTGGAATACTTCTATTTCCACAACATGGTTTACGAGGGATTGTGGAAAGATAACCGTCGTCGCTACACCGAGAAGACGGAAACGCTGGCGGCACTGCGCACCTTCAGCTCGGATTACAAGTTAATTCTGGTCGGCGACGCCACCATGAGTCCCTACGAAGTCACTTATCCGGGCGGCAGTGTCGAACACTTTAATCCCGAAGCCGGTGATGTATGGATGACTCGGTTATTGGCTGCTTATCCCCATGCGATCTGGTTGAATCCACAGCCGCAGAATCGCTGGAGTTATGTGCCGTCGATTCAAATGGTGCGGGAATTGATGAATGATCGGATGTATCCGCTGACGCTGGAAGGATTGGAACAGGGGATTCGGGCATTGCAGCGGACACGGTAGAGCCAGTCAGTGGATCGTTGTAACCGCTTATCCAGCAATGCACCCGCCACGGCTTTGAGGCGGAGTAAATCCGGCCTAAACGATCATGCACGGTGCAATGCGGATACCTACCGCAATCAGCCGTGCCAACCGTTCCGCCGCATCTTCGATGAGCGCCGGCCCCGCCGCCAAACAGTCCTCCAGCGTCATCGGGCGTGGAGTGGTGCTGGCAGCGGCATCAATCCCGCTGGCGTAAATCGCCTGATAATCACGTCCCAAACCGCCCGACAAACACACGACCGGCACACCGAACTCCTGCGCGACTTTGGCGATGCCTGCCGGTGCTTTGCCGAACGCGGTTTGATAATCGGTAGCGCCTTCGCCGGTGATCACCCAATCTGCCCGGCGGATCAAATCCCGCAGACCAGTGGCAGCGATGACGATCTCGATACCGGGTTGCAGCCGGGCGTTGGTGAACCATAGTAGCGCCGCGCCCAAGCCGCCTGCCGCACCGGCGCCGGGCTGTTCCGTCACGTCGCGCCCGAAGGTTTGGGCGGCGATGCGTCCATAGTGCCGCAGGGCGTGGTCCAGCTCGATCACCATCGCCGGCGTCGCCCCCTTTTGCGGGCCGTACACCGCCGAAGCGCCGCAGGGGCCGCACAGCGGATTATCTACATCACAAGCGGTTTGAATCTGAGTTTCCCGCAAACGCTGGTCCAAACCGCTCAGGTCTATCGCCGCCAGACGACTCAGCGCCGCCCCGCCCGGCGGCAGCGGTTCGCCTGCCGCATCCAGGAACCGCACCCCCAGCGCCTCAGCCATGCCCGCACCGCCGTCATTGGTGGCGCTGCCGCCGATGCCAATGATCAAGTGGCGCAAACCATGGTCCAGTGCCATCCGGATCAGTTCGCCGGTGCCACGGCTAGTAGTCAAACGCGGATCGCGCTGGGCGGGCGGCACCAGTGGCAAGCCGGATGCCGCCGCCATTTCAATCACTGCGGTCGCACCATCACCCAGAATGCCCCATTGTGCGCTGACGATTTCGCCCAGTGGCCCGGTGACGGCAGTCTGGCAAAACGTACCGCTGGTTGCGGCGACCAGTGCCTCAACCGTGCCTTCACCACCATCGGCGATGGGTATCTTGAAAATCTCGGCGTCGCGGAACACCCGTTGGATGCCCCGCTCAATGGCTTGGGCGACGCTGAGCGCAGCAACACTGCCTTTGTAGGAATCAGGCGAAATCACGATACGCATTAGCTTCGGTTCCCTTGAACGTGAGGGTACTCAGCCTAAATTGTAGTCCCGGATTAAGACCGGAGGATTTGCGATCCCTTGCCTTGATAGCAAACTTGACCCGTTCAGCCAGGTTATCGATACCGAGTTTCAGCATGACTCGGCAACGGTTAGCAAAGCGTAATCTGCGGTACCGTGGTGTTCGTGGCGCTCACGGCGATTGCCGACTATGTAATCCAGCAACGCGGTCCTGGCAGTTGGGCGCATCGAGTCGGTGACCAAACAGCTCTACGCCATCACCACCGAGCGCCGGCTGCTGCATCCCGCCATCGTCGCGGTGGTCTAGGCTACGCAGCGCGAGTTTTTCGGAAATCCGAACTTAGGGTGAGTTCGATGGCGCCACGCCCAGCACGTCCGCTTCCGGACGTTTCAACAAAGTTTGCAGCAGCGGAGACGCGAAGTGCCGCTTGACCGTAATCGCGTAAAAATTTTCGTAGAGATGCGGCACGACGCAATATTCTTCGAGTAGCCCGCCGCGCAGTTCGTCCTGAACTACCACCGTTGGCAGCAGGGCGACGCCTGCCGAGTCGCGCGCCAGCAGGCGCAGCATCGCCATATCGTCCACTTCGGCGAGCGCCTGATAATGTAGGCCCAGTTGCTCGCACAGTAGATCGAAGGCGGCCCGGATGTCGCTGTCCCTGCCCGGCAGCAGCAAGGGCCGCTCGGCCAGTTCCGCCGGGAAGCGGAACGCTTCATTGCCCTGGCGGGGCCTGCCCACCAAGCTCACCGGCTGACGGGCGATGCGCCGGCAGCGCCAGGGATGGTCGGCGTCGCCGTGAACCCGGCGGTTGGAAAGCACCAGATCCAGATTGTGCGTGCCCAGGCGGGTTAACAACTCGTCGAGGCTGCCTGACTGAAGCACCAACTCCACATCAGGCCGCAATAGCAGCGGCCTGACGAAGTTTTCCTGAAAGTTCCGCGACAGAGTGGCCACACCCCCAATGCGCAAGACATGGCGCTCGCGGCGCTGGCTGTCGCGCAGCAGTGCTAACAACTCGTTGCCGGTCGTGAAAATCCCCTCGGCGTAGCTCAGCGCCAGCCGCCCCGCCTCGGTCAACCGCAAGACCCTGCCTTCCCGGGTGAACAGGGCTTGACCGAGTTGACCCTCCAACAGCTTGATTTGCGTCGACAGCACCGACTGCGATACGTGCAGGCGGGTCGCGGCGCGGGTCAGGTTGCCCTCCTTGGCGACCGCCCAAAAGGAATGCAGATGGTGATAGTTCAGTCGCGACATCGGCGTTTTAATCTATTTAATAGAACGATAAATTAACATCTATGTATTTTACAGAACTAAAAGAATTGCGCACAATTCTTTTGCACAATCGCAAACAACCTTGGAGACCTTACCAATGAACGAGAGGCCCTGCCCATGAATGACACCCTGCCGATGCAAGCGATACCACTGTTCGCGATTCCTCTCTTTTATTTGCTGGCAGCCTGGATTCCAAGCCTGTCCAGGCTGGCACTAGAGCGACGCTGGCTTTTGGCGCAGGCAAGCACTGTCTTGGCGATGGGTTGCGTGCTGCTCTCGTTGGTAGTACTGGCGGTCAGCGGTCCGGCGGTCGTACCGGGGCCGACTGTCGCGACCCTGGGCAAGCTGGGCGCTCTCACTTTAAGTGTGCGCACCGACGCGGTGGGCGGCATCGTCCTGTTGCTGGTGAGCTTCATTGGCTGGGTCATCGTGCGCTACTCGCAATCCTATCTGGGCGGCGACCGGGGCCAAGCGCGCTACATACGCGCCTTGCTGTCCACCCTGGCGGCGGTCAGCCTGATTGTCGTCACCAATAATCTGATCATGCTGGCCCTGGCCTGGCTGGCTGCGAGCCTGACGTTGCATCAACTGCTCACGTTCTATAACGACCGGCCACAGGCGTTGATCGCGGCCCACAAAAAATTTATCGCCAGCCGGGTGGCGGATCTGTGTCTGTTCCTTGCCGTGGCCTTGATCGGAGCGACCCTCGGCAGTGTCGAAATCGACCAGGTGTTGGTGCGAGTTCAGGGACTGGTGGCGCTGCCCTTCAGCCTCCAGGCGGCGGCCGTCCTGATTGCCGCCACCGCCCTGCTCAAGTGCGCACAACTGCCGGTACATGGCTGGCTGATCCAGGTGATGGAAGCGCCCACCCCGGTGTCGGCGCTCTTACATGCCGGTGTGGTGAATCTGGGCGGCTTTGTGCTGATCCGGTTAAGCGCGCTGATGATGGACGCGGTGGCCGCTCAAACCTTGCTGGTAGTAGTGGGCAGCGTGACCGCCATCGTCGCTGCGCTGGTGATGATGACCCGCATCAGCATCAAGGTGATGCTGGCCTGGTCAACCTGCGCCCAGATGGGTTTCATGCTGATGCAGTGTGGCTTGGGAGCCTATGACCTGGCGCTGCTGCATCTGGTGGCGCATTCGCTGTACAAGGCGCACGCCTTTCTGGGTGCCGGCGGCGCGGTGGAACAAGCGCGCCTGCGCCAGATGACGCCGTCCCAGCCCGTAGTCGGACTGGGCACGAGCCTGATCGGCGCACTGGCGGGTCTGTTCATGGTGACGGTGGCCGGCTTCCTCTGGGGCATTCATCCCGGTCAGCAGCCGGCGCTGTACGCGCTGGCCGGCATCGTGTGCCTGGCGCTGACCCCGTTGCTGACGGTTGAAGCCCTGCGCATCGGCGGACTCTGGCCGCTGACGCTCTTGCTGGGCGCTTTCGGCGTGGCGTTCGCCTACTTCGGCTTGCACCAGTGGTTCAGCCTGTGGGTTGCGCTGCCCGACACCGGACATGGGGCCGGGGCGGGCCTGGTCGGCTGGGTGCTGTTGTGCTTCGCCCTGCTGTTCCTGCTGCAAGGCGTGATCCGGGCGCGGCCCCAGGGTCTGGTGGCGCAGCGCCTGTACCCGTGGTTTTACGCCGGCTTGCATCTGGACGAGCTGTTCACCCGTGCCACCTTCCGGTTTTGGCCCGCCCGACTGGCACCGGAGCCAACCACCGCTATCGTCCGTTCCCACCTTCCCACGACCATCCCAGGAGTCCTGTAATGAGCGCCGTCGCCGACCGTACCGATTCCCACGCGGCCCTCGATCACAGCGTGACCCGCGCCTGCCAACGCATCGCACCCACCTGGCCGCTCGACCAATTCATCGCCGTCAATCCCTACTGGGGCTATGTCAATCAGCCGATTGACGATGCCGCCGCAGCGCTGGGCAGCCTGTCGGGGGCCTCGCTGCTGATGCCGCGCACCTTCTATCTGGACCATTGGAAAGTCGGGCATTTGCGCCGCGAACACCTGCAAGGCGCCATCGACGCGGCGGGCGCGTCCTGCACGGTGGATGCGCTGGTCGCCAGTCTGTACGAAACGGCGGCCCCCGTTCCGCGCTTGCGGCTGGTCACCGACCTGGTCGATGGGCATCGCGATTTGCAACACGCGATGGCGTGGTGCGATTTCGTCACCCATCAGATCAGCCAGCATTGCGCGGCCTATTTCGATCACGGCCAATCGACCTGGGCACCCGACTGGCGGGCGGGTCTGTATCCCACTTGGCGGCGTCAGGCTATCGGCGATCACGGTCCGCGACTGTTGATGGGTTACCAGGACTTCGGTCAGACGGTGAACGCCCTGCCCGACGAGCCAATGGCGCTGATCGTCGCTGCCACTCAGGCGCTGGGCGTGCCGGAGTCCGGTTACGAGGCTTATTTCACCGCGCTGTTGCTGAGTATCAACGGTTGGGCCTCTTGGTGCGCCTACGAAGGTTGGCAGGCCGGCCTGGCCCAGCGCGAGGACGAACGGCGGATCGTGCATCTGCTGGCGATCCGGCTCGCGTGGGAATGGGTGCTGTACCAGGGCGGGCAGCGGGCCTCGATCGAGGCGCAGTGGACCGCTTCCTGGCGCGGCCATGAACGGCTGGTCCCTCTGGCGCACGCGGCCCGCCAGCACGACTGGTTGTTGCAACAGGCCCTGGAGCGAGCCTATCAGGAGCCGTTGTGCCAAGGTCTGTTGCAGGCGGATCCGGCTCCGGCGGCGACGCCGGCGGCGCAGGCGGTGTTTTGCATCGACGTGCGCTCCGAAGTGTTCCGCCGCGCCCTGGAAGCCAGCAGCCCGTCCATCCAAACTTTGGGGTTCGCCGGCTTCTTCGGCCTGCCAATCGCCTACAACCCGCTGGGGACAGCACTGACCCGCCCGCAATTGCCCGGACTGCTGGCCCCGGCGCGCTGCGTGACCGATGAGTGCGATTCACCGGCGTCGGGCGCGGACATCGCACGCCGCCGCGAGCAAACCTTGCAATGGCGGCAACGCTGGCAGGACTTTCGCTCCCAGGCCAGCTCCACGTTCACCTTCGTCGAGTCGATGGGACTGCTCTATGCCGGCAAGCTGCTGAAGAACAGCCTGGCGCTCGAAGCCGCGCCCCGGCCGGTGGAGCAATCCGGTCTGTCCGCCACCCAGCTTCATCATCTCCGGCCGCGTCTGCCGGCTTTGGCCGACGACGCCGATCCGGCGGAAGCGAAGGCGCGCTGCGACATGGCCGCAGCCGTCCTGGGGGCGATGAGTCTGACCGAGGGATTGGCGCGGTTGGTGTTGTTAGCGGGTCATGGCAGTCAAAGCGCCAATAACCCTCATGCAGCGGGATTGGACTGCGGCGCGTGCGGCGGCCAGACCGGCGAGGTGAACGCACGTGTACTCGCCGCCCTGCTCAACGATCCGGCGGTGCGGCAGGGGTTGCGCGCCCGGGGTCTGGTCATTTCGGACGATACTCACTTCGTGGCTGGTCTGCACAACACCACCACCGATGAGGTGTACCTGTACGATCTCGATCAAGCGCCGGCCAGTCACGCCGCCGATCTGGCCCAGTTGCAACAGTGGCTGGCGCAGGCCGGAACGCGGGCGCGCGCCGAACGGGCTGCGACGCTCGGACTCGGCGACGGCATCCATCAGGCGGCGATGCTGGAGCGGGTGATCAAGGTGCGGGCCACCGACTGGGCGCAAGTGCGTCCCGAGTGGGGGCTGGCCAACAACGCGGCGTTCATCGTGGCCCCGCGCGTGCGCACCCGGTGCCTGAACTTGGCCGGGCGCACGTTCCTGCACGACTACCAGTGGCGACGAGACCCCAATCTCTCGACCTTGGAACTGATCATGACGGCACCGATGCTGGTTACCAACTGGATCAACATGCAGTACTACGCATCCACCGTCGACAATGAGCGCTACGGCAGCGGCAACAAGGTGCTGCACAACGTGGTGGGCGGACGGCTCGGCGTATTCGAGGGCAACGGCGGCGATTTACGCATCGGCCTACCGTTACAGTCGTTGCACGACGGCGAAGTGTTGCGCCATACCCCACTGCGGCTGAGTGTTTTCATCGAAGCGCCGCTTTCCAACATCGATACGATCATCGCCAAGCATGAAATCGTCAGGCATTTGCTCGATCATGAATGGCTGTATCTGTTCCACATCGGGGACGAAGAGCAGACCATCTCGCAGTATCGCGCCGGTCGCTGGCAGGTGGTGGCGCAATCTCCGGCCATGGCGAAAACCGCGTAGGCCGTGGAAAAAATGCCCCTCTCCCGCGACGGGTGGAAGAGGGGAGCAGGCGGGAAGGCCCGCTCGATTTCGCACGGGTCGTCAACCCGTGTTCCGCATCCCCGCCGCCAGCGCTTTGATGGGGTCTGATCAGCAATGATTCGGACAGTTTTTGGTTTCGGCCTCGTGGACGGAAAATACATCAGTGTGTGGAACCTCTTGAACAATCAGAGCTTCAAGCATCTCTCATAGGTCAAGCAAAATCAACGAGTTATTTTATCCCACTCTGGTCAACCCCTCACTTCGATTTAATTCAGCCTATGAAGGCTAACCCGTTGATGGTGATCACCAAAACTGTCCGAAGTATTGATTAAAAACTCATGAAATATAAAATCGAAATTTCTAACAGGCTACCAAAATCACGACGGGTAACGTGATTGAATCACTCAAATTTGCAGCGCCAGTCTGTGGATGGCTGCTAGTCGTAGCGCCTTTCTCGGTTCTCGCCCAATCGGGGTCAAACGATACCATTGATCAAATACGCCGACAGGCCATCCAGCAGGCCGGGCCGGATCGATTGGGAGCGGGGTACGCCGCCATGATGAACTTCGCTGCCACGCCCGACATCTCCTCCGCCACCTATTACGTCGACGGCGCCAATGATCCGACGCTGAATGTCTACAAGATCCCATTACGGCATGAATTTGCGCTGGAGGGGCGGGATTGGAAGCCATTCGTGCAGGCTACCTTCGGCTATCTGGATTACGAAGCCAAATTCGATTTCCTGCCCCAAGAATCGGTCAAGGCCGACTGGAAATCCTACGGCGGATCGCTGAGCCTGGGCGTGAATGTTCCTTTCGATCAGAGCGTTACTTTTGTGTCGGCGCTCGATCTCGGTCTCCTGCGTCTCGAAAGCAGCGCCGATTATCGGGGGCCAGTTGCCGAAACCATTCTCAAGCCGGCCCTGAAAGGCGTGGTCTTCGACTGGGACGCGGACGCCACGCTGGTCGGGGCGACGCTGGGCCTGGATTATAACCGCCCGTTCGATTCGTGGACGGTGGAAGGCCGAACCCGGCTGACCTACAACCACATCGACACCTACGACAGTTCCAGCGATCTGGTCGAATTCGACGCCAACATCGCCACATTTACCCTGCAAGTTGATGTGATCAAGCCGATTGACGCGCAAGTCGGCGGTTATCCGCTGGCGCTGGTCGGTCATTTCGGCAATACCACGTTTATCGGCGATAATCGCGACGCGCTGGGCTTCGACACCTTTTTCGAGGCGGGTCTGGCGCTCGAAACCGATATTTCCAAAAACGACTGGCCGGTAAAAAAACTGCGCCTCGGCGCGATGGGCATTTTCGGCCCCGATGTCACCGGCTGGAGCCTGATTTTCGGTTATCGATTCTAAGAAGCTGTACCACCCCAAATCCACATATCAGAGGAAAAATTGGAGTCAATCACCCCGCCCTAAAGGGCGAGGCTTGTGGTGGCTAAAGCCGCAAGTCTGGGTTGACCAGCCTAAGCCCGCCTGACAGGGACGTTAAAAGGGGCTACGTTGCGTAGAGGTTCAAGACTCACCTTGGGGCGCTTCCTCAACTCCAAGCTCTGAAAGTCCCGGTTGCAGACACGCATAGGGTAAGCACGAAACGGATTGGGACGTAATGCCGCTACGCAACATGGGCGAGGGGAGCGAGCCGCAAGGCTCCGTTACCAGACCCTTACGGGTTGACAGCCGGGAAAGACCGGCACCTAACGTCAAAGGCTGACCGTGCGTTGCACGGTTCGCTCTACCTCCCCGCCCTAAAGGACGGGGTCTCTCGCGGAGAATCTGATGAAAAAGCAACTGAAGAACGGTTTGAGCCTGGCGATTGCGGCGGCGATGATGACCTCACCGGCGGCGTTTGCCTACAACCAAACCGATGCTATAGAGGATTGTCAGGATAAGATTTTCGATGATTCCCAGTACTCCAGGTACTCCGATGCGCATGGCGTGACCGCTCAGGAAGCCGGGCGCAATTCCTACAAGGTGACCGGCCTGGTCAAGGATCGGAACAAAAAGGAGCATCGTTTTAACTGCCGGATCGATCACCGCGAGGTGGTGAGCTGGAACGTCAGCCCGGAAGAAATTTCAGATTCCGACAAAAAGACAGCGGCGGCGGTCGGCGCGGGCGTCCTCGGCCTGGCCATCCTCGCTGCTGCGGTGAGCGGCAATAAGGATCATGACGATAAACGCAGCGCCTATGGTCGAGGCGAGGGTTCGTCATTCGACGACATGGGCTACCTGAAGCAGGAATGCACCAACGAAGTGCGCCGCCATCTGGATCGAGAGCATGGTCAGGTCCGCGATCTGGAATTGACTCATCCGGATTTGAACAACCGCACCCTGACCGGCAACGGTCGGGTTTCCTTCGAGCGCGGCGGTCATCGGGAACTGTCGTTCACCTGTAATTTCGACCGTCGCGGCCAGATTCAGGACGGGCATTACAGCTATGCGGGCGGCGACAGCGATAGCCGCATGGCCCGCGCTGACGAAAGTGGAGCGGGCGCTTCCAAGGGCGGTATCCCGCTCCTAAACGCCACCTGTCCTGGCGGCTACGAGGTGCATGCCGACAAGGGCGGCCCGATTTATATCGGCGGCAAGGAAACCAAACTCAAAAAATTCAACGACAACGCCTTCGAAGCCACCGGTTCTGATATCACCCTCTCCCTCACCATCAATCCCGACGGTTCGCCCAGCCTGTCTTACACGGGCCAGGGTCGCGCCCACGGCATTTGCACGATCTCGAACTGATCCCGATCCTGCACGAGCGGCAGGCCGAACGCTTCCGTGACGGTCTGCCGCCCTCGTCATCCCCACTGGAGAGCCTTATGCGCCGTTTCTTTCTGTCTCCAACTCCCGGATGGCTGCATAAAGGGTTTCGGCTTGGAATGGAGTGGACACCATGAACTATCATCAGATTCTCGCATTGATCGCAGTACTCACCGGAAATGCGGGCGATGACTTCGCAACGCTGAAGTCCGGCGGAGCTGACCCAAAGGCGCCCATCGCGCAGATTTTGTGTCCGCGCCCCTTGCCGGCCAATGAGATCGAAGGAAAGACCGTGTTCTGCGGCACGGTGCAGGTGCCGGAAGACAATTCCAAGCCTGATGGCAAGAAGATTACCCTCAAGTTCTCGATCCTCAAATCCTGGTCGCAATATCCTGAACCTGATCCGCTGGTCTATCTGCAAGGCGGTCCCGGCGGCAGCGCCATCAACCAGATCCCTCTGATAGCCGGCACTTTTGATCCTTTTCGTAAAACCCGCGACGTGGTGTTCTGGGACCAGCGTTCCGCCGGTCTCTCGGGCCAGTCCGTGAAGTGCTTCAATGCGCTTGCCGTGAATGCGGCCAAGATTGCAAAAAAGGAACACACCACCACCGACATCACTGGTGCGAACAAGGACAGCAACACCATCAGCGACTGCCTGAAGGAAATCGAAGCAGCGGGCATCGACATTGCGAAATACAACACCTTCGAGAATGCCAAGGACGTGCGCACCATCACCAGGGCGCTCGGCTATCCGACCTATAATCTCTACGGCATTTCCTACGGCACCAAGCTGGCGCTGGAAACCATGCGTGTGGCGCCAGAGGGCATTCGCTCGGTCATCATTGATGGCGTGGCCCCACCCTGGGTTAAACTTTATGAAACCCTCACGCTCAAGATCGGCGAAGCCATTGAGAACGTGGTCGTGCAATGCAAGGCAGATGAGACCTGCAACAAGACCTATCCTGATCTGGATAAGGTGATCATTGAAACGCTGAAAATGGCGAAACAGGGCAAGGTCATCCACCAGGGCAAGCCCGTCACGCCCGAGACTATCTTCCGCCCCTTCGATGAGCGCAACGGCAAATACGGCAACCTGTCGATGACGCCCTATATCCCGGCCTTCATCTATGAACTTCACCGTGGCAAGGAAATGCCGACGGTTGACATGCTGGTGGGCAGGGACTTCGTCATGCCCACGCCGGGCGATGACGATGTGGCGGCCGCTTCGGCCAAACTGCCGAAACAGCAGCGCGCCTTGATCGACACGCTGGCTGACAATGCGGCGATTGCACAGCGGGTTGATCGTTCGAACCTGAATGTAATGGAAGAACTGCGGGATGCGCTGGACGCCAGCGCGAATTACGGACCCGTGGCTGCGTTGTTCGACCAGGAACTGGAGAAGGCGCTGATTGCTGAGAAAGCAAGAGATGCGTCAAAGACCGGGAAGATTGTGGCTGACTATGTTGCGCTTCAGAACACGGAGGCTTCAAAAGAGAATCTCAGCGCCTTTGTCAAAGCCCACACCACGGGCGAGGCGAGCACCCGGCTTCTGGCCCTGATCGAGGGCATGAGTGCGGCAGAGTTGTCCGGCTCCTTTGCCATCATCCAGCGCGATACGGCTGCGTCTGAGACTGCATTCTTCAACGACATGTATCTCTACAATTATGCCTGTCAGGAGGACATTCCTTACAACAGCTTCGAGGGTTATCAGAAATTTACAGCGAGCCAGAAGTATCCCTACATTGGCGACGCCTATGATCCGCTTGCCAAGAACTTCTTTGGCTCCTGCATTCCCTTCAAGCCGCAACCGCGTGAGAACTGGCAAACGCCCGTAGTGAGCGACATCCCGACCCTGTCCATCGGCGGTCTTTATGATACCCAGACACCGGCAAGCTGGGCCCAGGTGGCCATTGAAAAAATGACCAACGCGCAAGCCTTCCTGATTCCGGAAGCAGGCCACGGTTCCTTGGCCTACCAGTCCTGCGTGGCCGATATGGGCGTGGCCTTCATCAACAACCCGCAGCGCAAGCTTTCGAATGCCTGCCCGAAGAGCATCAAGATCAACTGGCACATTCCAGACTGGGCGAAGGCGGCAAAGTGAGGAAATCTGGGTGATTGAATATTGGCTTGAGGAACCGGCATGACTGAAAACACCCATGCGAAACCGGCCCTGTGGCTGCGTGTCCTGCAATTCCCGCTTGTCCGCTTGATCTTGCTCGGCCCGCTGCTGTTCCTGATGATGGGCATCAGCAACGGCTTCTGGGGAAATACTTTTGCTGATTCGCCACTGATAGGCATCGCCATAGCAGCCTTGATGGCCGCTCTTGGCTTTGCCGTGTATATCGCTTTTGTGAAGTTCATCGAACAGCGCCCGGTCAGTGAGCTGGCCCTGCCGGCGATGGGCCGTGAACTTGGACTGGGCCTGTTGATCGGCGCCGGCCTCTACACGCTTTGCGTGCTGGTCCTGATGGCGCTCGGCGTTTACCGCATTGAAGGAATCAACCCCTTGGCGCTCCTGCTGCCGTCTGTCGCCATGGCGCTGAGTTCCGGGGTCTTCGAGGAACTGCTGCACCGGGGGACAATTTTCCGCAATGTCGAGGAATTGCTCGGCAGTTGGATTGCGTTGTTGTTCTCGGCGCTGTTTTTCGGCTTCCGGCATTTGTCCAACGCTGACGGCAACATCGTCGGGGCCATTGCCATCACCATTGAAGCGGGCCTGCTGCTTGCCGCCGCTTATATGCTGACCCGTCGCTTGTGGCTGAGCATCGGCTTTCACATCGCGTGGAACTTCACCCAAGGCGGCATCTTCTCCGGATCAGTGTCCGGCGCCTTCGAACAGCCCGGCCTGTTCAAGGCTACAATCGAAGGGCCGGAATTGCTGACCGGTGGCAAGTTCGGGATGGAAGCCACCATTGTCGCATTGCTGATCGGTGCCACCGCTGGCCTGGTGATGCTGGTCATGGCCGTCCGGCGCGGCAACATTGTGCCACCGTTCTGGCAGCGCGCAGGCTGACTTGCATTACGGTCAAGAGCATCAAGATCGACTGACACATCCCGGATTTACTGATCCCGATCCTGCACAAGCGGCAGGCTGAGCGCTTCCGCAACGGCCCGCCCCCATCGTCATCCCCACCGGAGAGCCTTATGCGCCGTTTCCGTCTGTCTCCCACTCTGGCGAGTCGCCTACTGGCCGGATTCCTGCTGACCTTGGGCAGTGCGCCCTTGATCGCTCAGGCCGATACTTCCGACCGCCCCTTATGGCTGCGCTACCCGGCGGTTTCACCCGACGGGCAGCACATCGCGTTCGTCTACGGCGGGCAGCTCTGGCGGGTTCCCGCCGGCGGCGGCGAGGCGTTGCCGCTGACCAGCGCGGAGTTTATCGCAAGCAATCCGGTGTGGTCGCCCGACAGTCGGAGCATCGCGTTCAGCGCGAACCGGCATGGCAATGCGGACGTCTTCATCATGCCCGCGAAGGGCGGGGAGATCCGGCGGCTCACCACGCATTCGCAGGCGGACACCCCGCAGGCGTTCACGCCGGATGGGAAGTCGGTGCTGTTTAGTTCGATGCGCCTCGGCGATTCAAAAGTAGCTTTCGGCGGCATCCTCAGCGGCGCCTCGATCCAGCTTTATTCCATTCCCGTCACCGGTGGCCGCGAGCGGTTGATCATTCCCACGCCGGCGCTCGACACCAAGCCAAGTTCGGATGGCCGCTTCATCCTCTACACCAGCCTCAACGCCCCGGAAAATCAGTGGCGCAAACATGCCGTCTCGGAAGCCACCCGCGACATCTGGGCCTACGACACCACGGCGAAGACGCATCGCCAGCTCACGACATGGCGCGGCGAGGATCGCGACGCGGTTTTCAGCGCGGATGGAAAATCAGTCTTCTGGCTCAGCGAGCAGTCCGGCAGTTTCAACGTGTGGAAAATGGCGTTTGAAGGCGATGCGAAGCCGGTGCAGATCACCTCGCACCAGACGCATCCGGTGCGTTTCCTGAGCCGCACCAGCCAAAACGACCTGGTGTACGGCTACGACGGCGAAATCTGGCGTCTCGATCACGATGCGAAGGAACCGAAACGCATCGAGGTGCGCATCAGCCAAGGCTCGCTGCTCGGCGGCACCATTTTCGTGAAGATGAACGAGGAAGTGTCCGAGATCGCCGCGAACCAGGACGGCTCCGAAATCGCCGTCATCGCCCGAGGCGAGGTCTTCGTGGTGGATGCGGCCAGCGGTCGCACCCGCCGCCTCACCAACACGCCGCAGCACGAGCGCAACGTGAGCTTTCGCCCGGATGGCAAGGCTGTGCTCTATGCTTCCGAACGCGATGGCCGCTACGACGCCTACGAGACGACGCTCGACACGCCGGGCGCGACCTCATTTCAGACGCCGGGCGCTTTGAAGGAAACGCGGATCACCAATACGACGACCGATGTCACCGAACCGGCCTACTCGCCGGACGGTCAGCGCATCGCCTACCTCGAAGACCGCACCCGCCTCGTGGTGATGGATCTGGCGACCAAGAAGACGGTCACCGCCATGCCGCCGGGCCTGTCCTACTCCTACCAGGATGGCGATCTGCCGTTTGTGTGGTCGCCCGATGGCCGCTGGCTTGCCGCTACCATCGGCTCCGCTGTGACGAGCTTCAATATCGCGCTCGTCGACGCCAGCGGCCAGAAGCCGCCGGTAAACCTCACCCGCAGCGGCTTCGTTTCCGCCGGGCCGCAGTTTTCAGCCGATGGCAAGGTGCTGCTCTTCCTCTCGTCGCGGGATGGCTTGCAGACCGCCGACTCCAAAGATGCGGAAGCCGATGTATATGCCACGTTCCTCACGCAGTCCGCTTACGACGCCATCGCTCATCCAGACGATCTTCTCATCGCGCCCGTTGCCGCGCCAAAAGCCGATGCGAAGCCGGAGGAAAAGAAACCCGCGCCGGCCTGGGAACCCGATCTGGACGATCTCGCCGCCCGCACCGTGCGGCTCACGCCGTTCTCTTCGAGCTTGAAGTTCTTCAAGCTCACGCCAGACGGCAAATCGTTTGTCTTTGCCAGCGTGGGAGCTGCCACCGGCTTCGTCGGTTACAAGCTGCCGCTGGGCAAGCCGGGCATCTCGCCACTCTTTACCAAAGCTCCGCCCGCCGCGGAGAGCGTTGTCACCGATGGCAAAGGCGAGAACGTCTTTTTCCTCGGCGCGGGCGGCATCGAGAAGGTGAACCTCGTCACCGGAGCCGCCGCCACCCTTCCCTTCACCGCCGAGATCGCCTACGACTTGCAGGGCGAGATGCGCTGGCTCTTCGAGCACGCCTGGCGCATGACCCAGCAGAAGTTCTACCGCAAGGACATGGCCGGCGTGGATTGGGAACTTTATAAAAAGGAATACGCGAAGCACCTGCCGCACCTCCGCCACGGCGAAGACCTCGCCGAGTTGCTCAGCGAAATGGCGGGCGAGCTGAATTCCTCCCACATGGGTTCCTCGTACCAGCCGAAGGTCACGACGGGCGACGCGACCGCCGCGCTCGGTCTCTACTACGATCACGCTCACACCGGCATTGGCGCGAAGATCACCGATTACCTCAAGACCGGCCCCGCAGGCCGGGCCGACAGCCTGCTGCGTCCCGGCGCGATCATCCTCGCCGTGAGTGGCGAGCCGATCCGCGCCGACATGGACATCCACAGGCTGCTCAACAAGACTGCTGGGCAGCCCGTGCGCCTTTCCATCCAGCCGGCGCAAGGCGGCGCACCGGTGGATGAGATCGTCACACCCGAGCCGTTCGTCAACGGTCTCCTCAAAGCGCACGACCGCTGGGTGGCGCAGCGCGGGCAACTCACCGAGGAACTCTCCAAGGGCCGCCTCTGCTACATCTACATCGGCCTCATGGACACGAAGAACTACCAAGGCTTCATCCACAACCTGCACGGGCGCTGCGCCGACAAGGAGGCCGTGATCATCGACATTCGCTTCAATGGCGGCGGCAATCTCTCCGAACGCCTCATCGCGGATCTCTCCGCGAAATCCGCCGGCCAGTCGGTGGATCGCGATGGCAACGTCCTCGCCGAGCTCCCCGCCTCACGCTGGACCAAACCCAGCGCCATCCTCGCGAACTCGTGGAGCTATTCCGACGGCAGCCTCTTCCCCCACTACTACAAGCACGCGAAGCTCGGTCCCTTCGTCGGCGAACCGGTGCCCGGCACCGGCACCTCGGTGTGGTGGATCCATCTGCTGCCCGGCGGTCGCCTGCAATACGGCATCCCCGAGATCGGCCGCAAATCCGCCGACGGCCGCTTTTACGAAAACACCGAGGACAATCCCGACGTACTCGTCCGCCGTACTCCGGACTCCATTGAAGAAGGTCGCGATCTGCAACTTGAACGAGCGGTCCAGCAGCTTCTCGGGCAGCTTGGCGAACCAAAGTGAAAGACTCAACGCAAACCAGTGACTACTGAGGGGTTCATCATGAAGCATCGTCTGATTGGCTATTCCGCCGGAATCCTCGCCGCCCTGCTGGTTTCGACGCCAGCCGCCTACGCCCAAGACCCTGCCCCTGGTCTGCAAGACCTCGTCGGCGCGCGTGGCAGCAGCGGCGAGGAGATGCTCAAACAACGCGGCTACACCTATGTGAAGGGTGAAAAATCAGGCGGCGGCAGTTATACCTACTGGCGCAAGGGGCGCAACGGGCAATGCATCGTGGTGCATACCGCCGAGGGCCGCTACCAGTCTATTGTTACAGCGATGGATTTGAGTTGTCAGGGCAGCGCGTCCGATGGCGTTCCCGCACCGGGGTTCGACGAACACGGCAGCCGCTTTGATACCGTCTGCGGGGTGACGGTGGGCAGCAAGACCTACCGCTACAAATGCCTCGTGGAGGGCGCTGCGCCGGGCGGACCGGGGAAGACCGTCGTTCATTACCCTGATCAGAAGATCACCTTGCAATGGCAAAGCGCCAAACGGGGCAAAGTCATCTTCGAGGGCATGAAACCTCAACCGATGACCTTCAACACTTCCGAAGGCAGTACCCAGTTCATCTACGAAGGCAAGCCGTACTTCTATGTCTCCGATCCCGGGGCGGCTGAATGGGAAATCAAGCACTTCAAAGGTCAGTAAGACGGGTTGGTTCCGCGAGCGCGTAACTCATTGAAAAAACAAGCCACCACTCATCCAACCCAACCGTAAGAGGTCAAGACCCATGAAGACGCCATCGCTCGTCATCGCCTGTGTCACCCTGCTGGCAACAACCTCGGTCCATGCCATCGACGCCAAATACCGGCGTCTGCTCGAACGATCGGGCTGCACGCAAGTGACTGAAACGCAGGGCTGCGACATCAACAAGACCAAGGCGCAAAACGCCAAGGCCGGTTTCGGTTCAACCGCCCCTGCCCATTCCAGCGCCACCAGTGGAACCAGGGTCGCCGAGAAGGCGTGCTTGGCGAAGGTCGCCAAGACCGTGGGTAAGCCGAGCAAAACGCTCAAGGTGACCGAGGTCCTGACCGGCGAGGCCGGCATCGGGGTCACCATCAAGGTGCCTGGCGCGACCGCCCCCTGGTCCTGCCTGAGCGACGCCCAGGGCCATGTGCAGAATGCCTCTTTCACCGGTAAGGACGGCGACTGAGCGCCGTCGCTCTGTCGTGGCATCCGGCCAGCCCTGAGCGCGGAGGGTGGTGTCACCCGACCACGATGACCGGCGCCGCGCGCGAGGGCTTGTACGGAAGGTGGAATGTCAGCCGAGTGCGCTGGGGCAATGAGCTGAGGTTGCCCTAGCGGGGTACGAATAGGGTCGAGACCGACAAACTGCAATGCTAAGGAGCAATCGCATCGATGATGACCACCGAATCTAACCTTCGCCGCTGTGCGGCGCGTCTCACCGGCGCCTTTTGGCTCGCGCTGATCCTGTTCGCATTGGCCGGCCTGCTGGTCGTGCGCGACCTGCCGGCCTGGATGATCGCCGGGGTGATTGCGGCCGGCGTCGCACTCGGCGCCTTGATCTTCCTGCCGCGCTGGCTGGTCAAGCGCCGCGACCCGGCCTACGCCTCTGGCCGGTCATTCGCGGCGTTCGCGCTAGCCGGCGTACTGGCAGCGACGGGACTCGCCTCACTGCCCATCTATTACCTGGCCTTCTGGGTCCAGACCGGGCCGACCGCCGTGCCGCTGGCCACGCTGTCCAACGGCCAGAAGACGGTAGTGTTCCAGGGTATGCAGCACGTCGCGTCGGAGGATTTCTACAAGTCAGTCGTGTTCGACCTCGAAAAGGCGCTCGCGGACGGCTACACGCTGTTCTACGAAGGGGTGGAGCCGGTGCCGGGACGACCCGAGCTGACCGAGTGGTTCAACCAGACCCTGCGCGGCACCGACCAGGACCTCAGCGCCGACTACCAGAAAATGGCCAACGGCTGCGGCTTGCAGTTCCAGCTCAACTATATGCAGTCGCTGAAGGCGGACATGGCGATCCATCCGGCACGGCATGTCACGGCCGACGTGAATTACCTGGAGATGAAGACGGAGTACGACCGGCTCCTGCGCGAAGACCCGGCCTTTGCCGCCGCGATGTCCGCCCGGCAGGCCCAGGCAAAGAAAGCCGGCGGCGGGGATGAGTTCGCACCCCTGGTCGAGGCCATGGCCGGGACGACGCCGGGCCAGAAGAAGCTGATCGGCATCATCTGTCGCGGCGTGCTGGGCATGGCGATCTCCGGGGCGCTGGGCGCCGAGAACAACCCGACAAACCGCATCATCGTCGACTTCCGCAACCGGTCACTGGCCCGCTTTGTGGCCGAGTCGCCGGCCGACCAGATCTACATCACCTACGGCGCGGCGCACTTCCCGGGCTTCTTCGCGGAGTTGCAGAAACTCGACCCGAAATTCGCCATCCGCTCGGTCAAGGGCGTGCGCCCGATGACGCTCCCGGACGAGGTCAACCTGGCACCGGCGGCGGTGTCGGGGCCGGCGGCGAGCGCCGCACCTTGAGGTCCGCCGATTTCAACCTGACGGCCGGATGTTCAGGTCGCCGCTTTCTTGTCACGCGCACCGACTTCGAGGCCACCGCCGAGATCGAGCGGGTCGGAGATCCATGAATCAACGCTACAGAAATCACATGCTGATCGTCGCCGCCGTCACCCTTGCAGGTTGCACATCGGTGATGCCCGGCGGCGCGCCCGCTCACCACACTCCGCACGTCGCCGCGCTCGAATCCTACGGCACGCTCTTCACCGCGACGGTCGATGTCGCGGGAGCCCCCAGGCGGTTTCTCGTCGATACGGGTGGCGGCATGACGGTGTTCACCCCGGATCTGGCGGGCAAGGCCGGCTGCGCGCTCGGTGGCCCGCTCACGGGTTTCCGCATGTCGGGCGAGCGCATCGACGCACCGCGATGTGAGGGCGCCATACTGAGCGTCGACGGTTGGGTGTCGCGGCCGCACACGGTCATGGTGCTCGACATCAACAAGTTGCTTCCGCCGGACTGGCCACGCCTCGACGGCCTGATCTCGCTTTCGACCTTTGAAGGCCACATCGTCACGATCGACCTTCCCGGTCGTCGCTTGGTGGTCGACGACCGTGTTCCACGGGATGCGCGAAGCGTGCGGGCCCGTTTCGAACGCTCGGTCACCGGCCTGTCGCTGGTCGCCTTCGTCGCGAGCCGTCACGACGCCACCGACGTCTGGCTTGAAGTCGATACGGGCAGCGAGAGTGCTGTCATCATCAACGAAGCGCTCGCCCCGCGCATCGGCCTCGCGTCCGCCGTGACCGCCTCCGATACACGGATCGACATCCGCCTCGACGCTGGCGCGTCGGTTCGGACGCCGGTCGAGACGAGCCGGCTGATCTTCGATGGCAACCTCGGGCTTGGCGCGATGCGCTCATGGGTTCTCACGTTCGACCTCGCGAATGAGCGCGTATGGATCCGCACGCCGTAGGCAGCCACCCACGATGATCGCGTGGGAGCAACTTCGTCGGCTCGTCCGAGGGCAATCGCTTCGGCTGGGTGAAGAGAAAATGGGCTTTTCTCTGTTCCACGGGAGCGGACAGGGTCAAACCGGCGATCCGGTCGGACTCGGCCTGTTCGACGATCTCGTTCCAGGGTCCCGCCTCCAGCCGGATGTTGGTCGGCGCTGTAGCGCTGCTGTTCCTGATCGGTCTGATCAAGAAGGGTTGACCCTCGCCCGGAGATCGAAACCCTATTCCCTACATCCCACTGGAGGTTGGTAATGCGAAACAAACGTGGCATCGCTACGGCGCTGGCTGTGGCCCTCGGTCTGGGCGCAGCATCCGCTGTCCGGACCGCCCCGGACGAAGCCGCCCAGAAATCCTTCGACAGCGCCGACGTGGACGGCGACGGCAAGGTGTCCTGGGAGGAATACCGCAACCGCATGCTGCATGTCTTTCATCAAATGGATCACAACGGCGATGGCCGATTAACCCCGGACGAGACCCCGCCCGCGAAGGATAAAAGCGGCCAGCCGGTCAAGGGCGGCACGGTGACTATTGAGGCGTTCAGCGCCTCTATCGAAAAACTGTTTAAGGCCGCCGACGCCGACGGCGATGGCGTGCTGGACCCCGACGAATGGGTCGGCGCTCCCCGCAAGTCCGGCAAATAAACCAAAAATCTGAAGGAGATCAGCATCATGCGCAAGTCGGTTTTTTCTCCACTGGTGGCGGTTGTCGCATTGGCCGCCGGCCTGAACGCCGCATCAGTCCGGGCGGATACCATCGTTTGCGAATCCCGCGACGGGCAGACTAATTACTGCTCCGCCAACACCCGCAGCGGGGTACGGCTGGTGACGCAGTACAGCAAGGACGGCTGCTATCAGGGCGATAGCTGGGGCTACGACCGCAACCGCATCTGGGTCAGCAACGGTTGCCGCGCCCAGTTTCAGACCGGCGATGCCTACAGCGAACACAGCGAACACAGTGATCATGACAACAAGCACGCCGCCGCCGCTGCGGTGGTGGCGCTGGGCGTTCTCGGCGCGGTGGCGCTGGCCAACCGCCATAATAATGAAAACGAGTACCGCTACAATGACGATAACGAGTACCGCTACGAGTCGCCCCCCAATCGCAGTTACGGCTATGCGCCCGAGCAGGTGGTTCGCTGCGAGTCCCGCGATAACGACGATCAATACTGCGCGGCCCGGGTTGGTCGGGGCCGGGTCGAGATCCAGCGCCAACTGTCCAAATCCGCCTGCCGCTTCAATTCCAGTTGGGGCTACGACCGGAACAGCATTTGGGTGAATCAGGGCTGCCGCGCTGATTTCGCCGTGCTGCACTGAGCGTGGGCTGAAAACCCTGCGGCGGCCTTTCCCCCATGAACACCGAATCGCTGCTACCGCTAGCGATTTGGTGGCGCCGGGCGCAGTTTGGAAAATCAAGAGACGAAAACCATGCAGAACACCAAGAAAGCCCCGTATTCGGCGCTGCCTCTGACAGCGCTGGCTCTCTGTTTGACCCTGATCACTGGCTGCGCCACCTTCACCGCGCCGGGGGAGCTAAATCGGGCGGAGTACGCGCCGACGGCGCACCACTCGGCGGCGGCCACGCCCGCCACCATTCCGGATGTCCGTGATGCCGCTACTCTCAAACCCGGCGAGTTCACCTGGCATCCCGAACGTGCGCCGAGCGGGCCGGTCGTGATCATCGTCAGCGTCCCCGAACAGCGGGCCTATGTGTACCGCAACGGTGTCCGCATTGGCGCGTCCACGGTGAGCACCGGCAAGCCGGGCCACGAGACCCCGACCAGGGTGTTCAGCATCCTGGAAAAAGATCAAAAGCATGTGTCCAGCACCTATCAGGGCGCGGCCATGCCTTACATGGAGCGGCTGACCTGGGATGGCATTGCGCTGCACGCCGGCAAGCTGCCGGGTTATCCCGCCTCGCATGGTTGCGTGCGGCTACCGCTATCCGGGCATCGCCGCTCCAGTCAATCCCAGCGCCAGTGGGAAGGCGTTATCCCGGACGCTGCCGGCTGGACAGTTCCTCTGGGAGCCGCAAAAAGCGCCGCAAGGCCCGGTTAGCATCCTGGTCAGCGGACCCGACTGCCGGATGTATGTTTACCGCAACGGCGTTCTTATCGGCGAGGCCGAGGTACAGATCAGCGATCCCCGGCGACCGCTTGGGGCCGGCGTGTTCGTGGTGCTGGATGGCGTTACCCATGAATCCAGTCCCTTGGCACCGGATCGGCCCAAACGGCGCTGGATGGCGGTGGGCCTGCCGTCGCACAACGGCCAACTACCAGCGCGGCACGAAATCGGCGAACGGATACACCCACCGGCGCAATTTTCCCGGCTGGTGTACGAACTGTTACAGCCCGGCGCTACCTTGATGATCACCGACCGACCGGCCCTGCCCGAAACCCGAACCCAACCCGGTTTTCGGATCATGGCCGACTCCTGATGTCGTCCTACCGTGAAAACCGGCATCCAGCCTCTTCAACGGGTAACTGGATTCCCGCTGACGCAGGAATAGATGTGGCGGTATTCATCAGGGAGAAATCATTTCAGGGCTTTCGCTAAACCCGTAAATTTGTCATACCCGCGAAAGCGGGTATCCAGGCTTTTCAGCGGCTTACTGGATTCCCGCCTACGCGGGAATGACGGAAAGCGAAAGTCCTGCATTTATTCAAATAGCTGTCAGGAAAATTCTTACGGTAAAACGAGGAGCCGGTGAAAAAACTGCGCTTGGGCGCGATGGGTATTTTCGGCGCGGATGTTACCGGTTGGAGCGTAATTTTCGGTTACCGCTTCTAAAATCAGATACGCGCCCGTCTGTTTTTCATACTGAACGAGAGGTAGCAACGTGGACATTACAAGTTTGGTGATTTTTCTGGCAATCGGCGCGCTGGCAGGTTGGCTGGCGGGAACTATTATGAAAGGGGGCGGCTTTGGGCTGCTCGGCAACATCGTCGTCGGCATCATCGGTGCGGTGGTCGGCGGTTTTTTGTTCAGGTTGCTGGGATTAACCGCAGTCGGCTTGATTGGCTCGGTTGTGACCGCAACAGTGGGCGCGGTGGTGCTGCTGTTTTTGATCGGCCTGATCAAGAAAGCCTGAAGTTAACCGTTCGCACCCCTCGCCCGCTGGTGGGAGAGGGGTGCGGGTGAAGGCGGAAATACGCCCGCAAGAACGGCGCAATCAACGGGCCTACTCCAAGGATCGCGGTCACGCCGGCGTGGTAAAAAGCGTTAATCTCATGAAGATATAACAACAGGAATAACTCAATTTATGGAAAACGATCTGGAGCACGATATCCGTAAGTTGGCCTATCACATCTGGCAAACGGCCGGGCGCGAGTTTGGTCAGACGGCGCTTGATTTTTGGGAGATGGCGGAGCGGATGGTCATCGAACTGACTGCCGATTCGGCTCGTCGGGCGAGTACCGCCACCGCTTCGGCCTTCGAGAATGCGGCAACCTGGCCGTCGGCTCTGCGCGCCCTTTATCTGTATCGGGTCCGCGAACTCGCCCGCTGCATGTGGTCCGCCAGCACGGAGCGGCGTGATCGTTCGATGGATTATTGGCTGGCCGCTGAAAAACACCTGCGTCTGCTCGCAGAGCAGACAGCGCACAACGCTGGTGTCCGCCTCGGTAGAGAAGAAGACCTAACCAAGACCTTCGAGACGTTCTCGCCGGCGGACTACCTGGAGCAAATTCGCAAGACAGCCTACCAACTTTGGGAGACGGCGGAGAGCCAGCATCAGTCGGCGTTGGATTTCTGGCTGGCGGCGGAAAACCGAATAGCGGAGTCGCTCACCCGCAAGCGAACTGATTGAAAAAGGATGTTTGGCGGGTTTTGTTCTGTTAAGGTTGCCCAGTATTTAACCATGCCGCCTCCTTCTTCAAAGCTGGTATCCAGAGCGTGCAACTGCGCTAGCAACGGTTTGAGCATTCGTGATTCCAGATCGGCCTCGGCCAAATCGCGTAGAGCGTGACGGACTGCTTCGGTCAACCGGTGGGCGGCTTCCTGTTGCAGAGCGCGCTGATTTTCCGCCTGTTCCCGTCGCCAGGCGGCCAGCCCGTCAGCGCGTAGTGTGTCCACCTCGCGCTGCGCTGTTGCCAGCCACACCTCGCGCTGCACCGCTACCTCCTGCCGCGTTTGCGCCAGCCACGTTTCGCGCTGGCTGTCCAGTTCGGCTTGGCGGGTCTGATACGCCTGCTTCTCGGCTCCGGCCTGCTGGATCTGATGCTGCACCTGCTCCAGCGCCGCTGCGATCGGCTGCTGACAAGCAGCGATGGCCTGGGTGATGGGGCGGGCAACTGCTGAAATATATATAGACATACATTAACACTCATGGATAAATAGCGGTTATGAAACTCAGTGTATGGGCCAAATCGCAAGGACTGTCGTACAAAACCGCTTGGCGGTTGTGGAAGGACGGCAAACTCCCGGTCCCGGCAGAACAACTGCTCACCGGGACGGTGATCGTGCATCCGTCGGTGACGGCGACCGAGGGCGGCGTGGCGCTGTATGCCCGCGTCTCCAGTGCGGACCAGAAAGCCGACCTGGAACGCCAGATAGCCCGGCTGGCGGTATACGCCGCTGAAAACAGTTTGCGCGTCACGGAGATAGTGAAAGAGATCGGTTCGGGCTTAAACGGCCCTCGGCGTGGGCTGATGCGGTTGTTGCGGACGCCCGCCGTGACGACCGTAGTGGTGGAACACCGTGACCGGCTGATGCGGTTCGGTTTCGAGTACGTGGAGTCAGCGCTGGCCGCCCAAGGCCGGACTTTGGTGGTCGTCGATACCACCGAAGTCACCGCTGATCTCGTGCGCGACCTGACCGAAGTACTGACCTCCATGTGCGCCCGACTGTACGGGCCGCGGGCGGCGGAAAACCGGGCGAAACGGGCGCTGGAGGCGATGCAATGCGAACCGTCCTGACCCACCGAATTGAACTCAAGCCCAATAAACTTCAAGAGGCGCGGTTCCGGCAATGCGTCGGCGCATCCCGGTTGGCCTACAACTGGGCGCTGGCGGAATGGCAACGGCAGTTTGAGGCGGGCGAAAAACCGAACGAAGCGGCCTTGCGTCGCCAATTCAACGCGATCAAGCCGGTCGAGTTTCCCTGGATTCTCGATCTGCCCAAATCCGTCCCGCAGCAAGCCATCAAGAACGTGGGCCGCGCCTATCAGCGCTTCTTTCAAAAACAATCCCAATTCCCGCGCTTCAAGCGGCGCGGTTGGATAATGGGCCGGGGACGTTTCAGTGCGATGGATCGCGAATCCGCCTAAATCGGTTGGGTACGAATGCGCGAAGCGTTGCGCTTTGACGGCAAGCCGTTGTCCGCAACCCTGAGCCGCGAAGCCGACCGCTGGTTCATTTCCATTCCCGTCGCAATCGACCGTCCTGAACCGGTGTGCGAAAGCCAAGCCACGGTGGGCGTTGATCTCGGTGTCAGTACCGCGATCACCCTGTCTACTGGAGAAAAAATCGACAGTCCCAAGCCGCTGAAAAAGCACCTCCAGCGGCTGCGGCGGCGTTCCCGCTCGCACAGCCGGAAGCAGAAAGGCAGCGCCAACCGGCGCAAGTCGGCCCGGAAGCTGGCGAAATTTCACGCCCGCATCGCCCATATCCGTCAGGACTGGACGCACAAAACCACCACAGAACTGCCCCGGCGCTTTGCCGTGATCGGGATTGAAGACCTCAATGTACGTGGAATGGTCGCCAATGAAAAACTGGCACGGTCGATCAACGACATCGGTTTCTACGAATTCCGCCGCCAGTTGGAATATAAAGCGGCACGGTCTGGTAGCACCGTGGTGGTGGTGAATCGCTGGTTTCCGAGCAGCAAGACCTGCTCTATCTGTGGGGTGAAAGCAGAAAAAATGCCGCTGTCCGTCCGGGACTGGACCTGCGCCCACTGTGGCGCGGAACACGACCGCGATGTGAATGCGGCCCTGAATATCCAGCGTGAAGCGCTGGCTACCGTCAGTTGGGCGGGAAGTCACGCTTGTGGAGAGGAAGGCACTGGTCGGAGTCGCAAGACCCCGGCGAAACCGGCCTCGTTGAAGCAAGAAATCACGCATGGATTATTTGTCCATGGTTGATGCAACGGCCGTATAGAAACCGCTTCAGCAGCCACACCAGAATCAGGAAGTTGACAATCTGAGCGGCGACGGTGAACCCGTCCAGTTCCATGCCTAGCGGGCCGTCATGGTGACGAAGTGATTCCAGAACGGGTTGGCGAAAATCAGGATCATCGAGACCACGAAGCAATAGATCGCGGTGGATTCGATCATCGCCAAATCAACAAACAGAGTTCGGCTCAGAGTGGCTGCCTCGTCTGGTTGCTGGGCAATGGCGGCGAGCGCCTGAACCACTGCCCGCCCTTCTGACAGAGCTGGGCCGACGGTGCCCAAACCCACTGTTGAATCCAGCAGTAATGATTGAGGCAATAGCGATGAGCAAGCTGGCGTCCATAACGACGATCCTCATTCTGGAGTGGCAGGAATAGCAGCGGTGACTTGATGCGCCGTCGTCGCGGCAGCGATGTAAACCGTTGCCAGTACGGCGAAAATATACGCCTGAATAATCCCGGTCAGCAGTTAAAGCCGAAGTCAAACAACACGGTTTGGTCGGGGCTGATGGTCATGTTAGCCGTGATCGGGAGCGATCAGCTTCAACGCAGGAAAGTGATACTGGTTGATTTAATCCAGCCGATTCCGGGTGCTACGCAACGAGTGCGGGTCAACAAGATCATCGCTCCGGCATTGGCCGCAAATGGCGGGTCAGAATCACCCGTACCGTCATAAAGGCCAGCAGCGCGATTCCCAGCCGGACCAGGCTGCGATCCGGGCCAAGGATCAGATAGAACCCGCCGAGGCTTACCGCCAGCCGCAGCGCGAAACTGCCTGCCACCCACAGTGCAGGATGCGGATGATGAAGCAGTCGTTGCAGGGTAAACCACAGGCCGGCAAAGTAGAACAGGCCCAGAACTAAGCCGCTGAACGCGGCGAGCAGTCCAGTCAACATCTCAGTCATTGATCCTGTTTCCACAACCATTGCCAGGCAGTCACGCAGCCCAGCGCCAGACCGGCGATCAGCAGGGTCAGCACCCAGGAATGCTGACTCGGCCAGTTCCGGTCGATCCACAATCCCAGCAACGCACCCAGCACCGGAGGCAGCGCCACCGTCCAGCCAACGATGCCGAACAGCCCCAAGCCAAACCAGAGATTGGGCCATCCGGCAGCCCGCGCCCGCAGCTTGCGTCGCCTTACGCCCGATTTGTCCCGGCAGCGGCTCACTGTTTCTC
>NZ_CBTK010000036.1 GCF_000531125.1 Candidatus Contendobacter odensis Run_B_J11
TGCAAAATGACATCCCCCTGCCAGCGTTTCATGGGGGCGTGAGAAACTGATAGGTGGTAAGGCGTCGTTGCTTTGGGCGATCACGCGGTTGGCGGGATCGGAGCCGTCTTCGGTTTGCAGAAAAAATCCATAAGCCCGATGACCAAGCACGCGGGCGAACCAGCGCGGCACGAATCCCGGAATCAGGGTGCTGAGCAATTCGCCGTCGAAGCCCAGGGGTTGAATGCTGCTGTGCGGCAGCCGCTCGTTGAGCAGGAGCAGGGTTTTACGCAGCAGATCGGTTTTTGGCGTGGCGGAAAACGCCAGCATTGCGCTCAGCCGGTGAGATTTGTAGTTGCGCCCAACCGCATGGGCGCACGGCAGCCGCCCAGCCAGGCCAGAGCTTTCCAGATAGCCTTGCAACAAGCGCGGCGAGTGCAGCGCCCCCGCCGCTAGCAGCACGGTATCGGCATGAAATTCAGCGCCGTCCTCGGTGCGAACGCCGGTCAATCGCTCTGGCCGTTCCGGATCGGCGATGAAGCCTTGCACCGCCCGCCCGGTCAGGATGGTCAGATTGGGCAGGGCTTGCACCCGCTCCAGCAGGGCGTGCTGGCCGTCAAACTTGAGATTTCTGACCGAAGCGAAGGCGTCGAAATGGGCGGCTTCTTCGGGGTGCGCCAGAATGTCCGGCGACAAGGCCAGCTTCAACGGCTGCGCAGTCCAACCGCCACCGTTGCGGGCCAGTTTGTCAGCAATGACTCGTAAATCCGGCTCCGGCTCGAATGAGTGGACGCTTAACAACGCTTCGGCTTGATCGTAGTACGGCGCTAAATCCTCATAGTGAATCGGCCACGATAGGCATTGGTGCGCCGGATCGGCCTCGAATTCATGCGGCTCAAACCGCACCAGCGCCGCGCCATACCACTTGGTTTTGCCGCCCAGATTAAAATATTCCTCCGGCGCAAAGGTCGCGCCGTCTTTGTCCAACCACCGTTCCTGGCTCTTGAACAGCCCTTGCCGAATCACTTTATCCACGTCCAACGTGCTGCCGTCGCGAGGCAATTCCGGCCCTTTTTCCAGCAGCAAAACGCACCGTCCATCCTGCGCCAGCCGATAAGCCGCCGCCGACCCGCCCGCGCCGGAACCGATAATGATGGCGTCGTAGTGTTCGTGCATGATGGCGTCTCCTCTTAATACACTGCCGCCGGGGCGATCACCGCCGCCGTCGATCCGCGTGTCTTGGCGTGCGTCAAAGTGAACAGAAATTCGTAGACGCCGCGTCGGGCGAGTTCTTCGGTGGCCAGATTTTCCAGGCCGAACAGCCCCATCTTGACGTACATGGTCTGGGGAACCAAGAACGGGCGTTCCGGGTCTTCGCCGGGCACCGGCCCATAGCTCCAGGTGTCCGCCCCGGTCAGCGCGATGCGTTGCTGGTACAGCCAGTTCACTGTTTCCATGCCGGGACCGGGTTCGCCGGACAGGAATTCGGCGCTGTCCTTGCCCCACAACCCGCCCCAGCCGGTGTGAAACAACACCGCATCGCCGGGCCGGAGGGTGAGATTCTGTTCCTTCAACGCGCCCTGCACGTCGGCCAGACTGATGACATAGCCCTTGGTCAGGCGCTCCACGCCCTTGTAGGCGGCGATGTCAATCAGCACACCTCGGGTAACGATGGGCGGCACGGTTTCCATGCCGAAGCGGTTCAGGCCCCAAGACTCCACCACGTCGCGGGTGGTCCAGCCGTTGTAGAAGCGGTCGCCGATCTGGATGTGGCCGATGGAATCCAGTTGGGTACCGACTTGAAAGGTGCCGGCCTGAATCTCGGTGATCCAGTTGATCTGATTTTTGCCCCAGCCCTTGCCCTCAGCGTCCGGGCGCCGCAGATTGGTGAAATGCGGGGAAACATCAACAGTCTGCTGCCAGTAGCGCCCGGGAAACTTGGGGGTGTTTTCATCCAGCACCCGGCCCAAATCCACCACTTGGCCGGTTTTCACCAGCGCCACAGCGGCGCGCACCGCCTCCGGCGTGATTTCGTTCAGCGTCCCGATCTGGTCGTCCGCGCCGTAGCGGCTCGGCCACCAGGGTTGCACACCGACGGGCAAACCGGTCCGGTCAGCACGGGAATCGGGAAGCGCCAATGCTCCTGTTTCACCAGCGGCCCACCCGCCCGATACCCGCGACAGGCACAGACAAAGCAGCATCATTTGCAGGGGAAAAGCGCGGCGCGAAGCCATCGGATTGTTCATGTCAGCCGCCCTGATCGAAGCCGGGATACAGGGTCATGCCGCCGTCCACATACAGCGTTGAGCCAGTGACGTAATCGGAGGCGTCGGAGGCCAGCCAGACGGCGGCATGGCCGATGTCTTCCGGTTCGCCAACCCGGCGGTAGGGAATCAGTTTGAGCAATTCCGCTTCCGCTGCCGGCGTTTCCCAAGCAGCCTTGTTGATCGGCGTCTTGATCGCGCCGGGCGCAATGGCATTGACCCGGATATGGCGCGGCGCGAGTTCCTGCGCCATGGTTTTCATCAGCATGCTGACCCCGCCCTTGGACGCGGCGTAGTTGGCGTGTCCGGCCCACGGGATGACATCGTGAACCGAGGACATGCAGATGATTTTACCGACCGCCCGCGACAGGTCAGGAGCCATCCCACGGCGAATGAACTCGCGAATAGCGGCGCGGGAGCAGAGAAACTGGCCGGTCAAATTGACATCCAGCACCAATTGCCAGTCGGCCAGGGTCATTTCCACCAGCGGCGCGTCTTTTTGCAGACCAGCGTTATTGACCAAGATGTCAATGCTGCCCCATGCCGCGATCATTTGGGCGAACATCGCCTTAACTTCGTCTTCCCGGCTGACGTTGGCGCGAATCGCCAGCGCCTCGCCGCCAGCCGCTGCAATCTGCTGCACCACTGACTGAGCGCGTTCGGCGCTGGATGAGTAATTAACCACGACTCGGGCGCCAGCGGCGGCCAGCGCCTTGGCGACGGCTGCGCCGATGCCGGAATTAGCCCCGGTCACCAAGGCGCGTTGACCTTGCAAAACTGGCGGGTTTGCGCTGCTCATGGGAAAACCTCTTCTGGCGATAAAATAAGGGTGCGGTGATAAATCCTCGGCCACCGAAATCAGCAACACCTGTGCCATATAAAAATAGCGATGATTTTCAGGGCATTGTTGTCTTGGAAGGCTTTCAGGCAGGCGCGGCAACTGCGATATGTCGAGGGGCCGCTAAATGTGGTCCTGTAAATTTTCCGGTGATGGCGAGGGTTGGTAGCGTCAGGCTAGGGCGTTGACTGAATGCAACCAATTGATCTCAATAGGCATGTTCATTTTACCTGCCTGCCCCACAGTTCCGATCACAGGAAAATTTACAGGAGGCTAAATGTTGTGGCGACTATCGAGTAGATCACGAAGCACTCAATGCCGGATAGTCGGTGTATCCCTCGGGTCCGGGGGAATAAAACAGGGCTGGATTTGGCGGATTCAGCGGAGCGCCTGCTTTAATCCGGGCGGGGAGATCGGTGTTAGCGAGGAAGGAGGTGCCAAAAGCAACCGCGTCGAGTTTTTCTTCAGCAATAGCAGCGGTGGCTTCTGCTGCGGTGTAGCCCATATTGCCGATGATAACGCCGTGGTAATGAGCGCGGATCGGAGTCAAGACATCACCACTTTGCTGCTGGAAGAAGTCGCCGCGCATGACATGGAGATAGGCCAGGTGGAACGCATTGAGCCGCGTAGCCAGCCAAGTAGAAAGGCCGATGGGGTCGCTATCGATCATGCTGTTGTAGCTGTTGAGCGGCGAGAGGCGCAGACCGACGCGATCACTACCCCAAACGGTGCAAACGGCTTCAAGCACTTCGAGCATCAGCCGCGCCCGGTGTTCGACCGATCCGCCGTAGCGGCCGGTGCGCTGATTGGAGCCATCGCGTAAAAATTCATCCAGCAGGTAGCCGTTGGCGCCATGCACTTCCACCCCATCGAAGCCTGCGGCCTTGGCTTTCTCAGCAGCCTTGCCGAATCCCGCGACGATGCCGGGGAGTTCATCATCGCGAAGTTCACGCGGGACGACGTAAGGCTTATTACCTTCGGGGGTGTGGACTTCGTCACCGGTGATCGCGATAGGTCTGGGGGCCACCGGTTGCGCACCCTGATTAAGCAGGGGATGGCAGGCGCGTCCGCCATGCCAGATCTGGAGAAAGATTCTGCCGTTGCGTAAACCATGGTCTTTTATTCCATAGCTCACTTCTTGCTTCAACGAGGTTGCCCAAGGGTACGGCTTGGTTTTCGCCACTCAAATTCCCCACGGGTGGGGAACTTTACGCTGATGAGGCGACCGCATGTTCCTCCAGGTCTCACGCCCTCTCTGCAAGCGTTACTTTCCGCCCAACTGGCGGTAGGTTCCTGAGAACGGCCAAGATTCTTAAATGAAAGCCCATGAAAGTCAATAAAGTTTTCAGTAGCTGTCAACCCCCGGCGGCATGTACCGAATCAGTAATTTTCTGCCAACCGGCAACCTGAGCATCGGAGTAAATACCGGGTTCCCGCCAGAAAGCAGAATGCCCTGCCATCACCATGGTGGCCTCGGTGATGATCAGTCCGGCACTGGCGCGCTGGGTATAGTATTCCGCCATAAGGCGACCTGGAACATGCTCGGCCTCGGCTCGGCACCGGGTGAGCGGCGCCATGAGGATGCGATTCGGCAGCATCAGTGCGCCGATTTGGAGTGAATTAAAGAGTGTAGGCATGGTTTGAAAATCCCGATTTTTGGGTTATGAATGGACTGGGTGGGTCTATGTGGCGACAGACATCGGATTGCCAGAGTCTGTCCGTTCGATGGCGCGATTAAGCTTAACCCTGAGTACGATTTTCACGAAGCATGTTGCAGAACAGAGCGCCTTGCTCAATAGCGTCGTCAAGAGCGATGTGAGTATGCGGCAGAGGATCGAACCAGTGTTGGGGCATGTGGCGCTTGGTGCTCTGGCGATAGTCGGTTTTTAAGAGCGCCATGGCAAAGGATTTCATATCCAATGCGGAGTAACTGAACGGACTCTCGCCCACAAAACGCATGAGATACCAGTAGACAAAAAGGAAGTCGAAGCCCGCCGGGTAGGCAACGAAAACCGGGCGACCCGGCAATGATTTAAGCCAGGTGACATAGCGCGTCATTGCAGCGGCAGGAGGTTCGAGGTCTTTGCGACAGGCGATCCATGCCTCCGGCTGAGTGGCCCACCACGCGGCGGTTTTCGGATGCGCAGACGCCCCGGGCAGAGTTTCGAGATTGGCACTGAACGTAGCCATCAGCGTCTTGTCGGCGGTATAGACCGCTGAACCCACGCTTAGCATGGAGTAAGGCCCGGGAATCGGGCCATCCGTTTCAACATCGGTGCTGATATAGAGTTCTGTCATTTTGGATTCTTTGGCTCCGCCGATTCAGGGAAGCCTCACCGTGGTGTGCCGCCATGACCGGTCTACTCGATGAATACTGCGGATTCGGCACCGGCGCACCCCCGCACGAGCTGCACCTTATCGCCGACGGCGATCCCGCCGCCCTCGATCACGAAGCCATTAAGCGCCAGCTTGCCGTTGAAGCGCCGATAGATGCTCCGGGTGATTTCCTTGTCCTGAACCAGGGTGTCGGGGTCGTATGAGGTCATGATACAGCGCAGACGCAAATCTTGGACCCCAATGAGTATGTCTGATAGCGGCCATAACCAGACTTCCAAAACTGTGCAAAACTACTTGATTGAACGACTGCTTATGAGCGATGACGAGACCGTCAAAACCCCAAATCGCTCAAGCCGGCATGATCGTCGGGGCGACGACCCAAAGGCCAGTGGAACAAACGCTGTTCTAATTTGATCGGCAGATCATTGATGCTGGCAAAGCGCCGCTGCATGAAGCCTTGTGGGTTGAATTCCCAATTCTCGTTACCGTAACTGCGGAACCACTGGCCGGAATCGTCGCGCCATTCGTAGGCAAAGCGAACCGCAATGCGGTGATCGGTAAACGCCCACAATTCCTTGATCAAGCGATAGTCCAATTCTTTGGCCCATTTGCGTTGCAAGAACTGACGGACTTGTTCGCGGCCTTGTGGAAACTCGGCGCGGTTACGCCAGAGCGTGTCTTCGGTATAGACCAAAGCGACGCGGTCCGGATCGCGCGAGTTCCAGGCGTCTTCGGCCATGCGCACTTTTTGCGCGGCGGTTTCAGTGGTAAAGGGTGGTACGGGGGCTTTGATTTCTTGGGTCATGCTATTTCTCCGTGATGAAAAGGAATTGATTTATTCTTGCCACATGCCGGGCATGGCCACGTAACCGGGCAATGCGCGAATGCGTTGGAACCAGGCGATGATGTTGGGGAAGGCACCGATGTCCAAACCGCCTTCCGGCGCCAACGCCAAATAGGGGTAGACAGCGATGTCGGCGATGGATAACGAGTCGCCGACCAGCCAATCCTGTCTTTGCAGATGGTGGTCGATAATGCCCAGCGCTTTGTCGGCGGTTTGTTGCGCCGCTACCGTATCGATAGGACTACCGAATTTGTGGTGTACGCGCAGTTTGGCAGGACCGTTGGCAACTTCGTTGGCGGCCGTCGATAACCAGGCGGCGATCTGCGCCAGTGTGTAGGCATCGTCCGGCCACCACTGTTCCCCGCCGAAGCGTTTGGCCAGATACACCAAAATGGCCTGACTGTCGCGGATGATTCGGCCGTCTTCATCCAACACCGGGACTTGGCCGAATGGATTGCGTTGCAAATGTTCCGGGCCGCGCTGCTCGCCGCCGCGTAAATCCACGGCTTGAATTTGATAGGGCAAAGCCAGCAAACTCAGTAGCAAGCGAACTTTGTGGCAGTTGCCGGATAGCGACATGTCGTACAGGGTAATCATGCTGGACTCCTTCGGTTAATTAAAGCTCTCAAATTGTACTCTGTCGTCTGCAATGCCGAGCTGGCGAGCGGTTTGGCGCACACAGTCAATCAGAAGGGTTGGGCCACAGACATAGAAGACGGTATCGGTGGATGCGTTAGCGAGCAGCGCCGATACGTCCAACCGGGTAGGGTTTTGCGCTTGGCTGAAATAAAACCGGCATCGATCGGAAAACTGCCGTTGCAAGTCTTTAACAAAGGCCATGTCTTGCGGCGCTCGGCCGGTGTAATGCAGTTGAAATGCCGTACCGCGTGCGGCCAAGGTTTCGGCCATGGCTTTGATGGGTGTGATGCCAATACCCCCGGCAATTAACAACGCAGGGCGGCCACCATCGTGCAATGGAAAATAGTTTTCCGGCGCTTCGACGTTGATGCGGGTACCCATTTGCCAGCCGTCGTGTAATGCCGACGAGCCGCCTTCGCCGTCGTCGACACGCAGCACCGCGATGTGATAGCAATCCGGATCGTCCGGCGCTTCGGTTAGCGAATAAGTGCGGCTGGTAATACTGCCGTCGGCTAGCGCGATCGGCACACGAATATGGGCTCCGGCTTGGTAAATCGGCAGCGACTCGCCGTCGGCATGGCGCAGTTCATAAGCGCGAATGCGCGGCGTCAACTGGCGAATCCCGCTGATGGTCAAAGGCAACATGCCATTCCCCAGCGCGGCGGGCACGTGTGTTGTGTTTACCACCGGTTCTAGCTGACGAGCCTGAGCCAATAGCGCTTCGACTTCGCGTTGGCTGTAACGTGGTGTGATGTACTTAGGACAATTCCAATCAAAGGCTTCGACTCGGATCACGATGCCGCGCTCAACTGGGCCGCGAAAGTCCGTCGGTTCCAGCTTGGATAGCAATGCCGGCTCGCTGCGTTCGCTCACCACCCGCGCCCGTCCCCAGATTTTTAAGCGTTGCCGCCCTGGATAGTCCATCAGCAGTAAGCTCACCCGATCGTCTCCGCGTAAATTGCCCACCGAAAGGTATTGGCGATTACCGCTGAAATCGGCGTAACCGATGGTTTGTTCATCCAATATTTTCAGGAATCCTGCCGGTCCACCGCGATGTTGGACATAAGGCCAACCGGATTGGCTCACGGTGGCTTGATAAAAGCTATCGCGTTCGGTGATGAAGGCTTTTTCGAACTCGCTCAAAGCCACCGTTTCAGTGTCGCCCAGTTCGGCTGTCCGGTAGGCCGTGCGACTGCCCATTTCGGTTTGTACCGCTTGGACGTTGGGGGTGAAGCTGATCTTGGCAAACGCACGGGCCATGGCTTTTACTCTGGATGGTGAAAAGTTGATGGCTACTCTGGCACAATCATCAGCTGTGCTGAATAGTCATAATTTGCAATACCTTATTCCACTCAGCGCAATAAACCGGGCTAAACGCCCTCTCTGCGCTTCGCCCGGTTAGGCTTTAAGCGGCTTGTTTTAACTCGACTTTCGGGAAGTCAATGTCTACCCGGCTGGCTTTGCCCAAGATATTGGTCAGGATATTCATACCGACATGGGTGATCACCTCGACGATGTCGGCCTCGCTGAAGCCGTTTGCCCAAGATATTGGTCAGGATATTCATACCGACATGGGTGATCACCTCGACGATGTCGGCCTCGCTGAAGCCGGCGTCACGTATGGATTGCAATTCGGTATTGGTCACCTCGCCTTTATGCTCGACCAGGGCGCGAGCGAATTTGACCGCGACCGCCGCTTTGGTGTCCTGGCTGGTACCGGCCCGATTGGCTTCGATTTCCGCCCCGTTCAAACCCGCTTTGCGGCCGATGGCAGTATGGGCCGACAGGCAATATTCGCATTCGTTCTGTTACGCCAACGCCAGCGCGATGCGCTCGCGGGTGGTGGAGTCCAGCGAGCCGTGATTGGCAATGTGATGCAAGCCGAGGAAAGCTTTCAAGGCATCCGGCGAGTGGGCAAACACCCGCAAGAAGTTAGGCACCATGCCCAATTGACCCTGGATGGCTTCAAACAGGGAGCGTTGTTCGAGATTGGCGGTTTCGTTGCTAACGCTGGTAATACGGCTCATGAGTGTTCTCCAAAAAATGAAATAAGTTGTCGTATGCCTGGGTTAAATTCAGCAGGCGGGTACAGTGTGTCTTATTGCATAAACATAAAGAATACCTATAATTTCCAATTAACTATTCCGATTATAGGAATTATCAATGGATCGTCTGCATTTAATGAGCGTATTTGTCGCGGTGGTCGAGGCGGAAGGCTTTGCCGGCGGTGCGCGTAAGCTGCACATGTCACCACCGGCTGTGACGCGAGCGGTGGCGGCGCTGGAAGAACGCTTGGGCGTTAAATTACTGAACCGTACTACCCGCTACGTGCGCATGACCGAAGCCGGTCAGAAATATTATGAGGACGCCAAACGCATCATCGCCTTGGCCGATGAAGCCGACGACGCGGTGCTGGGCATCAATGCTGAACCGCGCGGCCAACTCACCGTCACCGCCTCTGTGCTGTTCGGTCGATTGTTCGTCATGCTAGGTGTTGTCGAGTATTTGGGTCCTGTAAATTTTCCGGTCCTGTAAATTTTCCTGTGATGGCGAGGGTTGGTAGCGTCAGGCTAGGGTGTTGACTGAATCCAACTCATTGATTTCAATAGGTGATGTTTATTTTATCTGTCTGTCCCACAGTTCCGATCACAGGAAAATTTACAGGAGGAAATTAAATGTCTTAGTTTTTAGACAGTCTCTTAACGTTGCTGGTCGCATAACGCACCGAACTGACTGGAATCCATAATGAGCCTTTCCGATTTCAAAAGTCGCGGTTTTGACCTGGAAGCCACCCCACTGCGCGCTCCGGATCGCCTGGATCGTCTGCTGTTGATCATGGCCTTGGCCATGCACGGGTGCGTCCGCGCCGGGCAAGAAGACGCCCGCGATCACCCGACCCCGTTGGAAAAAAACCCCAACAACAGACCGATCCGGATCATTGGACCTTTCGAAAACTCGCCCGTAGCGCCCTGTCGTGGTTCAAGCGCGGTCTGCGGTTGCTCCGAAGACGACTCCAAACTCAACAACCCTTGCCGTCCTTTTATCGCGTCTGCGAGGTGATGAGGAACTGATAGGTGGTAAGGACTCCTGGGATGAAAATCACCGACCAGTCGGCTCCCGCCTATACTTACCGTTTTTTTGCGAACCTTCCCCAATGAATGCCAGCCTTGATTCCCCAGCTCACAACAATAACCTCGCTGCGATCACCTTGGCCGCAGTCGGCGTGGTGTACGGTGACATCGGCACCAGCCCGCTGTACGCCATGCGCGAATGTTTCGGCGGCAGCCATGCGCTCGCCCCGACCCATGACAACGTGCTGGGCGTTTTATCACTGATTTTTTGGGCGCTGATCCTGGTGATCTCCGTCAAATACGTGACCTTCATGATGCGCGCCGACAACCGGGGCGAAGGCGGAATTCTAGCGCTGCTGGCCTTGACCACATCCAACTTCAAGGGCACGGCGCAACAACGCGCCTGGCTGATCGGGCTGGGTATTTTCGGCGCGTCGCTGTTCTACGGCGACGGCGTCATTACTCCGGCGATTTCAGTGCTTAGCGCGGTCGAGGGGCTGCACATCGCTACGCCTATGCTGGACGATTATGTCATCCCGATCACCCTGGTCATTTTGCTGGCGCTGTTTCTGATTCAGGCGCGGGGCACGGCGCGGATAGGCATCGCCTTCGGCCCCATCATGGTGCTGTGGTTCGCCACCCTGGCCCTCTTGGGTCTGGTCAATATGGCGCAAGCGCCGGAAGTGCTGGCAGCCTTCGATCCCGGATATGCAGTGCATTTCTTTGCGGTCAATCACTGGAGCGGCTTTCTGGTGCTGGGCGCGGTCTTTCTGGCGGTGACTGGCGGCGAGGCGCTGTACGCCGATATGGGACATTTCGGTAAACAACCGATCCGGCTGGCCTGGTTTACCCTGGTGCTGCCCGCCATCCTGCTCAACTATCTTGGCCAAGGCGCGCTGTTGTTGCGCGATCCGGCGACGGTCGCCAATCCGTTCTATCTCATGGCGCCGTCCTGGATGCTCTATCCAATGGTGATCCTGGCGACCATGGCCACGGTCATCGCCTCGCAGGCGGTGATTTCCGGGGTGTTTTCCGTCACCCGGCAGGCCGCGCAACTCGGTTACTGTCCACGCATCGCGATCCGCCATACCTCCGAGCAGGCCATCGGCCAGATTTACGTACCCGCCGCCAATTGGGCGCTGCTGCTGGCGGTCATCGGTCTGGTGCTCGGTTTCCATAACTCATCCAACTTGGCATCCGCCTATGGCATCGCGGTGACTATCGCCATGGCGATTGACACCCTCCTGGTGCTGGCGCTGGCCCGTATGGTTTGGAACTGGGGCTGGTTCCGGCTGGGGCTGGCGGTGATGGCCTTCCTGCTGGTGGAGCTGGCGTTTCTCAGCGCCAACGCGCTCAAAATCGGTCATGGCGGCTGGATCACCCTGCTGATCGCGGCGGCGATTTTTACCCTGATGATCACCTGGAAGGACGGGCGCGCGCTGCTGGATCAACGTTTGCGCGAGAACGCCATGCCATTGAATGTATTTCTGCAAAGTCTGACCCAGGGTTCGACCTTGCGCGTACCTGGCACTGCGGTGTTTCTAACCAGCAATTCCGGTGGCGTACCGAATGCGCTGCTGCACAATATGAAGCATAACAAGGTGGTGCATGAACGGCTGGTGCTGATGACGGTAACGACCGAGGAGATTCCGCGAGTGGCGGATCAGAATCGCGTAACCGTGCATGACTTGGGGCACAACGCCTGGCGGATCGTGGTTCGCTACGGCTTTGCCGAAAACCCTGACCTGCCTCACGCCCTGGCCCTGTGCGAACCGCAGGGATTGAGCTTCGAGATGATGGACACCACCTTCTTTTTGGGCCGGGCAACGCTGATTCCCACTAACCGGCCCGGTATGGCGCTATGGCGCGAAAAGCTGTTCGCCAGCCTGTTCCGCAACGCCACCCGCCCGATGGATTTCTTCCGCATCCCTTATAACCGGGTGGTGGAACTGGGTACTCAAGTCGAGTTGTAACGGCTACCGCCTGCCCTGATTTCGCCGCGTCAATACCTTGACAACCCCGCGCCATCCCCCCTCCTCCCCGTCACAGCCAAAATCTTGACGATCTTCCCCCATGCGCCCCGTATCAGGGGCAGCAATGCCCGTAAAATAGCGGGGCTTTTGCTCGATCCACCCTGATTAACATATTGGCATTAAATTTGCTTAATACCCGACATCGCCATTCTGACCTAACAACCAACAGGTAAGAATTGCAATAAAACCTGCTGTTACATTGAATGATTCGCCGAATAGTTGCCAGCGGTTTTCAGAGTCTGGACGCATCGTGATCATCAATCTCGAACGACGGTAGAACACAGTTGCAAGGATCATAACAATGAAAACGCCTAATATGATTCGCTTACTTGAAATGTCCATCCACGCATTCGCATTAGCGGTGGTCTGGCGGGGCGCTTCGGCCATGATGACTGGCGGTGTTTCAACCGAATCATTGGGGATAATCCAGAGTATCGAACCGTTCGCTATTCCAGTGGCTATCCTGGCTATTATTGGTTCGGTCGCCGCTTCGCAGCTTGGACTGCGCAGATGGCGTAAAGCCTCTGGCGGATCGCATCGGGAATCAGTAGAACTGGTTCACGAAACACCAAGACTCGATCAACAGCATGAAAAAATCATCAAGGATTTAAGAAAAAAGCTGACTGAACTCGATCAGGAGAACAGCCGATTAAATCTTGTTTTGCAGGAAAAGAATGCCTGCCTATTGCAGGATACCTTAACCGGTATCGGCAATCGCTTGGCCTATGAAGAACGGTTGCAACAAGAGTTTCGGCGCTGGAATCGGTTTGGTAACCCGCTGACCATGCTGATCTGGGATATTGATCACTTCAAGCAGATTAACGATCAGTACGGTCATGCCATGGGTGATGTCGTGCTGCGCGGTATTGCCAAGCTGCTCGCCCGCCGGATTCGGAGTACCGACTTTGTGGCCCGTTTCGGCGGCGAAGAATTCGTCATGCTATTGCCGGGCGCTGATGCCGAGGCGGCATTGCAACTGGCTGATCAAATCCGGCTTGACATCGCCGAGTCCCGGTTTGAAAACACCGATATCAACCTGCCGGTTACTATTTCCTGCGGCTTAACCCGTTTCCAGGCCGGTGATTCCCCGCAAAGTGCTTTTGCCCGCGCCGACCGCGCCTTATACCAATCCAAGCAGGCAGGCCGTAATTGCTGCACGACATGCTAAGCGCTGAATAGCGAGCCATGCGAGAGAAAGCCATAAAATACAGGATGTCCATCTTCCGTCATATCGGCGAAAGCCGGTATGGCAAAGGAAGGTTGTCGGGCGAAAGTTCTGGCAACTCAGCAACACTTCTTGCGACGCCTCAATAAGATCAGTCGCTCACCAGTTCCAGAACAGCAGTATCAGAGGGGTGCCCCGTGCCCTTACATCCTAAAATGCGGCCGAGCGTCAATCGGCGCTTCGACGACAGCTACCAAGTCATTCTGGCCGATACCGAAGCCAGTCGCGCCGTCCATCGTAAGATTCGCTATCAGGTTTATTGCATGGAACGTCGCTTTGAAAATCCCGCCGACTTTCCTGCGGGTGAGGAAAGCGACCGTTGGGACGCCCACGCGGCGCAGTTCATCGTCCGCCAGCGGGATTCTGGAGCCTGGATCGCCGCTATACGGCTGGTGTTGCCGTATGCCGCCAGTTTCCCACTCGAAACCCTGTACTGTTTGACGCCGGGTCATGCCGACCATATCCAGCGCCGCCAACTCGGTGAAATCTCGCGCGTCTGCATCATCCGCTCGCCCAACCCACACCATGGCAATCCCTATCTGGATTGCGGCTTCGGTCATGTCACTCCGGATCGCGAATCTCAGGTCATGCTCGGTCTGATTCGAACGATTGTGGTCTACGGCCTGGAACGGGGAATCGAGCACTGTTATGTGCTGGTGACCGACGCTTTCGCTCGTCTGCTGCGCCGGATCGGCGTGGTGCTGCATTCCGTGGGCACGGCCACTGAACATCGGGGGTTCCGTGCCCCTTACCTGATGGGGCTGCGGGAAACGGCGGCTTCGTTGTGTGATCGCTCAGCGACCATTCATGCCCTGTTTGCTCGCGCCATCGATGCCTACCAACTCTGCTCGGTCCTCGACAACCTGGCCCGTGTGCCGTTGCCCCGTCCTGGGCCTCTACCCTATTGGGGCGACGCTACCGTGACTCGGCCCTACAGCCATCGGTATCGTCCGCTCACACCCACCCGCCGCGCACAACTGGGATCAATACTCTCCATCTCCTAAAAATACCGGCCATGGCAAACAGGATTTTTCGCTCCATCCGTTCGCCCTGAGCTTGTCGAAGGGCCTTCATCGATGAAAATGGGGTTCGACCATTCGACAGGCTCACGGCTCACCCCGAACGGTTTTTAATCAGGAGCGAAAATCTTGGGAATAAAAAAACCGGCTTCTGCCGGTGCGAGGAATGCTCTGATCGAACGAGGTCAGATCGAGTCAGTAATTAGGCTTTGGCGATGGGGGTGTGTCCGCCACTGAATATCTTGCGGGTTCCCTGATCGTAGAGACAATCCAGCGGATCGCGGCCACTCAAAATCGTCAGCGCCCGTTCGATATAACTGCGGCTGGCGGCGATGACAGCCCCATTGATTTCGTTCTGGTTGCGGGCCTGCTCGGCGGCATTTTCCAACTCGACCGCCAGCGTGGAGAGAACAGACCGCGTATCGGGCGACACCGCAGCGATATAGGCGATGAAACCCTGTCGGTCGGCGGCGAAACCCTGATCCCGCAAAAAATCCAGCCGCGCCGCGATCAACTTCCGTAACTGATCAGCGCAGACCAGCTTTTCACGAAGAATCTGCTCCAGCTCCGGTGCATCACGGGTTTTGAGTACCTCGTATTCGCACCGCAACTGCTGCGCCAGTGCCTCAACCGCAACCGTTTCTTCCCGCAGCAACGTTGCCAACATGGTCGGTCAGCCTATGAGGACAGCGATTGTTCAAATTTCAACATTTTTTCCGCAATCTGGCCCGAATTCATCGGGTAGGTACCCTTGGCGATAGCCTCGCGTAACGACGCCACCTTGGCCTCGTCAATCGGTGGTTCATTACTTTGCGTTTCCAACTGGCGCAAGCTCTGCGAACCCTGGGTCCATTGAATCTCGCCAACCTGAGTTACTGGCGCACCCGGCATGCCGCTACCCGGCTGTAATTCCGGCTTCGCCGGCGCGGTACGCCCAACCAGGCCAGTTTCGGGCGGCGAATACCTTGCATTAACTTTGATATCCATGATGTCTACTCCGTCCGGTTTGGTTCACGTTATCTATCTTATCGGCCATGCTTTCAAGAACTTTAATGGAATTTCCGCCTATCTGCCAATTTCAACGCGATGTTGATCCGTCACCGTTCCTTCGACTACCCGCTGCGAGGATTCATTACGAATCCGCACCCGCCCGCCCAGTTCAGCGTCGCTCAAAGCAATGCCGCTGGAACTCACTTCCATTCCGCCTTGGCGACTGATAATCGTCACGGTTTCGCCGCGTCGGATCGCTGGCACCGCCTTGACCGCTTGCGGCGCAATTACGGCACCCGCCATCAGCGCCTGCCGTAACTGCTTACCAAGCAGTGGTTCAGGCGCGGTTTCATAACCGCCGGGCAACGCCGACAGTTCACGCCGTTCGGAGCGAAGATCGGCGGCGCTCAGGATCTCTCCTTTGCTCAAAAAACGGCTGGCGACCTGCACCTGATCGAACACCTGAACGGTGGCACTCTGGTAGACGGTCCACGACTGGGAACCGGGGCAACGCACCCCGATGGAAGTGTTCCCCACCGTTTTTGCGCCACCGGGCAGGAACGCTTCCAGCGGCGCGGCACATGGCACCAACCGCAACCGGGGGTCCAAGTCGCGCAACTGGATTTGCGGCGGCTCGCTGCGATTCCGGTGTTGCGTCATCAGAAAGGCGTGAGCCGCACTTTGGATCGCGGCCAGCGACTGAATTGCTTCCTCTGCGACCGTGAACGCAGGCGCCGCCAGTCCGCAACACCCCAACACCATTTTCGGAAACCATCGGCCGGTTCGCATCGCTCTCAACTCTTTATTGCTACACATCCCAGTAACATCAAGCAAATTACGCGCCATATTTATTATGGAAAATCAACGGTAGGAGCGGCCTGCAAGCCGCGATGTTCGCGGGCTAATGCCCGTTCCTACGGCATCCATGCAGAAAACCAAGATCGGCATGTCCTTTGCTTATTCCACAGGGCAACAGTGAAATCCGCCATTTTTCCGGCAACTGTCATGGAATCGGCAAAACGGGAGGCCCCCAGCATGACCATTAGTTTTGATCGCGCCTTGGGCGTTCACGCGCAGGCTCTGGAGTTGCGCTCGCGGCGGACGGAGGTTCTCGCCGCCAATCTGGCTAACGCGGATACACCGAATTATAAGGCCCGCGACTTGAATTTCGCGGCCACGCTGGCTGGACTGCAAGGCGAAGGGCAGGCGCTCAAAACCACTCATGCCGCCCATTTGCAGGCCCAAGGTCACAATCCCGGTGATCTGCTCTACCGGGTGCCGACCCAAATGGCTCTCGATGGCAATACCGTGGAAGAAGAGCAGGAGAAAGCGGATTTTGCCGATAACGCGCTGCGTTACCAAGCCAGCCTGCGGTTTTTGGGTAACCGGGTTCAGGGCTTGATGAGCGCCATTCGAGGAGAATGATCCATGTCTTTATTCAAAGTGTTCGATATTTCGGGATCGGCGCTGCACGCCCAGACCGTTCGCCTGAATACCACCGCCAGCAATATGGCGAATGCCGATAGTATCAGCAGCAGTACCGCGAATACTTATCGGGCGCGTCAGCCGATATTCGCGACGCAACTCGATGACGCCGGTAATGAATCGGCAGGAGTGGATGTGTTGAGCATCGTCGAGAGTCAGTCGCCGTTACGGCGTGAATACCGGCCGGATCATCCAATGGCGGATAAAAGCGGGTATGTCAATCTGCCCAATGTAAATCCAGTTGAGGAAATGGCCAATATGATTTCTGCATCCCGCTCGTATCAGAGCAATGTGGAAGTGCTCAACACGTCCAAACAAATGCTAATGCGCACCTTGGCGCTGGGTGAATAAGCGAGGCTTAATGCAATGACCACGATTCAGAGTGCTACCAATTCGGCGGCGGCTACCACCGGCCAGACCAACGCCACTACGGCGTCATCCAAACCAACAATGGGCCAGGATGATTTTTTCAAGCTGATGATTGCGCAGTTGCAGAATCAGGACCCGACCAAGCCCGTCGATGGCCAGCAGCAGTTGGCGCAGTTGGCGCAATTCAGTACGCTGCAAAGTATTCAAAACTTGCAGGTTTCTTTTGATAAGTTGGCGGAAGAGTTGAAGCCGGCATCCACTACTTCAAGTGGGTCATCGGCTGGACAAAGCAGCGCAACTGTTTAGTAAGTGACTAGCGTTTTTTCTTCCGCAACATGACGAAATGAGCAGAGTCCGGAAAATCCGGTGAGAGGGTAATTCCATGTCGATGAATATAGCTTTGTCCGGCCTTAGAGCGGCCACCACTGACCTTGGCGTGGTGTCTAATAATATCGCCAATGCCAATACTACGGGCTTCAAGCTCTCCAGGGCCGAGTTCGGCGATATGGTTGCCGGTAACTCGGCAAATAGCCCCGGTATGGGTGTGCAGTTGGAAGATATTAGCCAGCAATTCAAACAGGGCAGCGTCAATTCGACTGGGAAAACCCTTGATCTCGCCATTAGTGGAGAAGGATTTTTCAGTATCAAGCAGGACGGCGCTGCCCTTTATACCCGTGCAGGTAGCTTTGACACCGATAAAGATGGTTATGTGGTGAATAGTTTGGGCCAGAACCTGCAAGGATATGGCGTGGACGCAACTACCGGCAATTTGACTTCGATTGTGGGTAATTTGCTCGTTGATAAGGCGGATATGGAACCAACAGCCACTACGGAGATAAAAACCGGGGTAAATCTGGATGCGAACGCCATCGTCCCGACGATAGCCACTTTTGATCCTTCTGATCCCAGCTCGTTTAATTCCACTACATCATTAACAGTCTATGACAGTCTGGGTAACGCCAACCGATTCGATCTCTATTTTATTAAAACCAGTACTCCGCTGACTTGGGCTGTTAAAGCCACCCGGAATGGCGGGGAGCCGATTACACCGGCATCAGCGTCGACAGGAACACCGCAGACGCCCACGATTTACACCTCGACTGTGGCCTCATCCACTATCGGTATTTATCGCGCGCCTACGGATACTGCCAGTAGCGCAGCAACGGCTACTGCTCTTAATAGCACTACAGCAGGCACTTTGGACATCACGGGTCCCGCCGGAACTGCTACGGGTATTTTAGTGGCAGTGAATGACACTGCAAAATCGATTGCGGCATTGGTCAATGCTCAGCAAGCGACCACCGGTGTGAGCGCAAAGGCGATCACTCAGGCGGACCTTAAGATCACGACTACCGGTGGTACTTTCGACCTGTTTGGGAAAAACACGACCGCGCAAACGATTGCTATTCCCACCAATTCAGCAGCGGGTTTAGCAGCGCTGGCGCTAGCAATCAATAATACGACTAGTACTACGGGAATTACGGCCAAGATTAATAGCAACAGCAATGGCCTTCTCCTTGAAAGTGCTACTGGCGATGATATTAAGATAAATAACGTAGCTACTGGAGCGCTTAGTTTACAGGGCGTTGACCAGGCCGGTGGACTGATTGGCGCTGCTTTTCCTATTGATGACACTCTCCCTGCCAATGCAGTAAGCACGGTCGGAGGTCGGCTCATCTATGAATCCACCAGTAGTTTCACCGTGACGGCAGGTGGTGGGCCTCCCGTGACTAATTTGGGCAGCGTAACAGCATCGCTGGACGAAGGTTCTCTCCAGTTTGATTCAAAAGGGCTGCCGGTTGATTCGGATACGACTACGGTGGGAATGCAGCCGATCCAACTGTTATTTACAGTTCCGGCGGCTGATTTGCGGGCTACGACCGGTGATATTGCAAATGGCGCTGACCCCCTGCTATTAACGGTTGATTTCAGTAGTACGACCCAGTTTGGCGGCGCGTTCAGCTCCAATATCCTGACTCAGGATGGTTATGCCAAAGGCCGCTTGACCGGCATGGCTGTTGACAAGAATGGCGAGCTATCAGGGCAATACAACAACGGCCAATCGAAGCTGATGGGGCAAGTCGTATTGGCGAATTTCGCCAGTGTGCAGGGATTACAGCCGGTGGGTGACACCAATTGGGCTGAAACTTCAGCATCCGGCCCGGCTTTAGTTGGATCGCCGCAAACTGGAACTTTGGGCAAACTGGTGCCGGGTGCGCTGGAAGCGTCCAATGTGGATTTGACCGAACAGTTAGTTAATATGATCTCAGCCCAGCGTAATTTCCAGGCCAATTCCCAGGTCATCAGCACCAATAGCACCCTTTATCAATCCATCCTCAACATTCGTTAGGATTGAGGATCGCTACTCACTCCTCTCTCTCCTTGAGGGAGAGAGAGTCAGGGTGAGGGTTTAATTCAGTATTACCGAAGTTTCAGCGAAGCCCGGTCACTCCGGCACGAGGATCAGATCATGTCATCCATGTACACCGCTCTATCTGGTATCAATGCCGCCAGCGTTAATCTGGATACCACCGCGCATAACATTGCTAATTCAAGCACCATCGGCTTCAAAAATTCCCGGGCAGAATTTGGCGACATTATGGCCGGCAAGAATGGCATCGGCGTACAAACCGAAGCGATTAATCAGCTCTTCCAGCAAGGCGGCGTCATTTCGACCGGTAATGACGGTAGCACCGGCCCACTGGATTTGGCGATTATGGGTAATGGCTTCTTCAAGGTCACCGACAGTAGCAGTATCAGCCCGCTCTACACCCGCGCCGGCAGTTTCCACATGGACGCCACCAGCCGCAATATCGTCAATAATCTTGGACAGAAGCTGCAGGACAAAGATGGTGCAGATATAACCGTACCCGCTGATCCCGTTACGATCACGGGCTTCGACAGCATCACAGGTAGCATTAACTTTTCGGACAATACATCAAAGCAGGTGGGATTGGTCAACTTCCCCAACGTACAGGGTCTCAAGGCGGTAGGTGACACCAACTGGGTTGCGACCGCCGCATCCGGCGCAGCGACGGCTATCGCCGCACCGGGCACCGGCACCCTCGGTAATGTCAAGGGCGGCGCTCTGGAAGCCTCCAACGTGGATCTGACCGCGCAACTGGTCAACATGATCATCGCCCAGCGCGACTTCACGGCCAACGCCAAGGTGATCACCACCAACGACACCCTCACCCAAGTCGCCGTCAACATTTCCCGCTGATTCCAGAGGCGTTTGACTCATGGACCGCATGCTCTATGTCGCGATGACCGGCGCCCAGCAAATGCTGCGGGCGCAGACCATCACCAGTCACAACCTGGCCAACGCCAACACCGTGGGCTTCCGCCAGGATATGGCCGACTTTCGCAACATGCCGGTCTTTGGCGACGGCCTACCGACTCGCGCCTATGCCATGGCCGAGCGCGCCGGCGTCGATCTGAAAGTCGGCAAGCTGATGACCACCGGTCGGGACTTGGATGTCTCCGTGCAGGGCGAGGGCTGGATCGCCATTCAAGCGCCCGACGGCAACGAGGCATACACTCGCGCTGGCGATCTGCAACTCGACGCTAACGGTCTGTTGACGACCGCTAATGGCTATCCGGTGCTGGGCAACGGCGGTCCCATCTCGATTCCGCCGACCGAGAAAATCGAGATCGGCGCGGACGGAACCATTTCCATCCGCCCACCCGGTGAATCGGCCAGCAATCTGGTCGTGGTGGATCGCATCAAGCTGATCAAGCCTACCGCCGACAATCCCCTTTATAAAGAAAGCAGCGGCCTGATGCGCACCGCCAACGGCCAACCCACCCCGCCGGATGCTTCAGTAAACTTGACCGCCGGCGCGCTGGAAAGCAGCAACGTTAATCCCGCCGAGGCGCTGGTCAGCATGATCGAAGCATCCCGCCGCTTTGAAATGCAGATCAAAATGATGAGCACCGCGAAGGAAAACGATAATGCCACCAACCAACTGCTACGGCTGGAATAGGAGTAGAACACCATGACTTCCGCCTTATGGGTCGCCAAGACCGGCATGGACGCCCAGCAAACCCGCATGTCGGTCATTTCCCACAACCTGGCCAACGTCAGCACCACCGGCTTCAAGCGGGACCGCGCCCAATTCGAGGATTTGCTGTACCAGAATGTGCGCCAGACCGGCGGCCAGACCTCGCAAAGCACCCAACTGCCATCGGGACTGATGCTCGGTACCGGCGTGCGTTCGGTCGCCACCGCCAAACTGTTTACCCAAGGCAACATCATCCAGACCGGCAATAATCTGGACCTCGCCATCAATGGCCGGGGTTTCTTTCAGATCCAAAAGCCTGACGGAACCGTTGCCTACACCCGCGACGGCTCGTTCCAACTGGATGCCCAAGGCCAAATCGTCACTTCCAACGGCTATCTAATGCAACCGGCGGTCACCCTGCCCCCCAGCGTCCAAAGTGTCACCGTAGGCCACGACGGCGTCATCAGCGCCCAGATTTCCGGCCAGGCCGCGCCGCAGCAAATCGGTCAGATTCAGACCGTTGATTTCGTCAATCCCGCTGGCTTGCAGGCGTCCGGCGAAAACCTGTTTATGGAATCGGCCGCCAGCGGCTCGCCGCAACCCGGCAACCCCGACGCCAACGGCTTGGGGGCGGTGATGCAAGGCGCACTGGAAACCTCCAACGTCAACGTGGTGGAGGAAATGGTGGCAATGATCGAAACCCAGCGCGCTTATGAAATGAACTCCAAGGCCATCTCCACCACCGACCAGATGATGCAATACACCAATCAAAACCTGTAGGTCGCCACCATGAAAAAATCCGCCGCGTTCGTCTCAATCATCTTGCTGTCTGGATGCAGCGGCTTGGCTCCGCATTACGACTTTAAGCCGGTAACGCCGCAGCTCATGCCCCTGGCCGATTCCACCGATCCCAGCCCACGCCGTTCCGGTACCATTTACCAAGCCGGGCGCGACATGCGGGTATTCGAGGATCGCACCGCGCGACGAGTCGGCGACCTCGTGGTGATCCGGCTGGTCGAGAACACCGCTGCTACTAAATCGGCCACCACCAAGGTGGAAAAAAACAGCGAGGTCGGTCTGACCAATCCCGCCTTTTTCGGCCCGCCGTTGACCATTGGATCAGTGACGCTGGAAACCGACATCCAAGGGAAACGCAAACTCAACGGCGATGGCTCCAGCGACCAGAGCAACAGCCTGACCGGCAATATTTCTGCCGTAGTGGTCGGCGTCTATCCCAATGGCAACCTGGCAGTTCGCGGCGAGAAGATGCTCACTCTGAATCAGGGCGAGGAAATGGTGCAAATCTCCGGGGTGATCCGACCCGAAGACATCCTGCCGAGCAATGTGATTCTGTCCAGCCAGGTGGCTGACGCCAAGATCACCTACGCCGGAAATGGCGTACTGGCCGACGCCAATACCGCCGGCTGGCTGAGCCGCTTCTTCCTCAGCCCGCTGTGGCCGTTTTGAGCACTGGTAGGACTTTCGCTAAACCCTTGAATTCGTCATACCCGCGAAAGCGGGTATCCAATCTTTTCAGTGGATTACTGGATTCCCGCTTTCGCGGGAATGACGGAAAGTAAAAGTCCTGGCTGGTATGAAAAATGCTGACTAAGTGCTTAAAGGTTTCTGAACCTGTCAACCGAGGTTAAACCCATGTTCCGCCGCTCTCTGCTACCCCTGCTGCTCCTGCTGGCGACTGCCAGCGTCGAGGCCGAGCGCATTAAGGACTTGGCGGTGATCGCCGGGGTGCGCACTAACCAACTGCTCGGTTACGGTCTGGTGGTTGGCTTGAACGGTACCGGCGATCAAACCACGCAAACCCCGTTCACGGTCAAGAGCCTCAAAAGCATGTTGTCCAATCTGGGCGTTAACATTGGGCCAGAAATTAACCTGCAACTGAAAAACGTCGCGGCGGTTTCCATCCACGCCGATCTGCCGCCTTTCATTAAACCCGGACAAACGATTGATATAACAGTCTCTTCCATCGGCAACGCCAAGAGCCTACAGGGCGGCAGCCTGCTGATGACCCCGCTGAAGGGCGCCGATGGCGCGGTTTACGCCATGGCGCAAGGGAATATGGTGGTGGGCGGCGTCAGCGCTGCATCGGCAGGCGCCAGCGTGACCGTCAATATCCCCAGTGCCGGACGCATTCCTAACGGCGCCACGGTCGAGCGTCAAGTTCCCGACAGCTTCGGCAAGGACGGGCCGATCACCCTGAACCTGCGCCAAGCCGATTTCACCACCGCCGAGCGGATGGTCGAGGCGATCAACAAGGCATTGGGCGGCGAAGTCGCCCAAGCGCTGGACGCTTCCTCGGTCGAGGTGCGCGGCCCCACCGACCGCAACCAGCGGGTCAGCCTGATCTCGGTGCTGGAAAATATCGAGCTGGTTGCCGCCCAAGGTGTTGCCAAGGTAGTGATCAACGCCCGTACCGGTACCGTCGTGATCGGTCAGAACGTGCAGGTCGGCCCCGCTGCGGTTTCCCATGGCAACCTGACCGTCACCATTAACCCAGACCCGATCATCAGCCAGCCAGCACCGTTTTCAAACGGCCAAACCGTGGTGGTTCCGAACGCCAATATCTCGGTCAAGGAGGACAAAAAACCGATGTTCCTGTTCAATCCGGGCGTCGCACTGGACGAGATCGTGCGCGCAGTTAACAAGGTCGGCGCCTCACCCAGCGATCTGGTCGCCATTCTCGAAGCGCTGAAAGCGGCGGGTGCGCTCAAAGCCGAACTCATTGTGATCTAAAGCCATGGCCACTCTCTCCTGGAAATCCTCGACCTTGCTGGCAGCCACCTTGCTGGTCGCCTTTGGCTTACAGGCCGGCGCTGTCAAAATTCTGTTGAATCTGAACCGTTCGCCGGAAGCAGCAGCCACAGCGGAAGCCCACACCGCATCGCTCAAGCCGACCCCACGGCTACCCACCGCCACTGAAGTCGAGCGGCAGACCGTGACCGATCCGCCACCGCCGAATGAGGCAGCGATGCTGGCCTCCCCTCCAAAACCCGCGATTGCCGCCTCCGATCCGCCGCTGCCTACTCACCCGACGGCGCACCCTGAAGCCAATCCCGAAGCCCGCCTGACAACGGCGACTGTCGCAGCAGCCCCGGCTGCTCACAGCGCCCCAACTGCGCCAGTGAACGATCCGCCACCCCCGGCTCCGACCCCCCCCAGATCGGAAGAGC
>NZ_CBTK010000037.1 GCF_000531125.1 Candidatus Contendobacter odensis Run_B_J11
ATTTCGTCAAGCCGCTATGGCTAGATCGAAATTGGTTTCAACTCGATCGACTTCCCCATCAGTTCGAACTTTAATGAAAGATAAATTATAAATCTCTTTTGGAATGTTCAAGAGACTCAAAATCTTCTCTTGCAAAGGACTCAATTTTTCGACTAAGTGTCCAACGATGTCATCACCCTGTCTTTGAATAAAGAGGTTTAATTCTTTAAAGGCAGCTAATAACCGTTCAGCGGTCGGTTGGGTCTGCACATTCTTGGGATTTCCTGGGACTAATCCCGCTAGATTTTCATCCGTTTTTGCTAACTCCCGGCGTACAATAAACTCAATAAGTGTTAATACCTGTAACGCAATAAATAGTAAAAATACTAAGCCCCTAATGCGTTCATCAATCCGCAGAAATAAAGGTAAAATCGGTAATGAACCCTGCTTAAAACGGTGAAAACCTCGTTCTACTGTGTACTCGTCCCGGTAATACCGAACACTTTGTGTCAAAGTCATACGAGTCTTGGCGGTATTGGTCACATAAATCCGCCAGCCCATCAGTTGTTGGTGGGCTTCAATCGCCGCCTCTTGGCGATCAACACGGCAGGACATTTCTACAATGGTTTCTAAATAATACGGGGTCTTCGCGGTCGGCCGTCCCCGCTTTGCATAGTGCTTCTCCTGGTAGATCTTCTCATGTACCTCTACCGTCAAAAATTTACTAAGTCCTTGTTCTTCTATGTTATTTCGTAATCGCATCTCCCATTCCCCTGCGCTTTCCTTCCCCTGCGCTATCGAACATTGGGTCGCTTTTTCGGCATTCTCTAAACGTTTTAAGAACCCTGCTTGTTGCTTTTTTGCATGACATTCACTGCGAATCACTAACCACCTTTCTGACCACTGAAATTCGCCGTTTTCATCTTGCCCTATCATGCTTTTATCGACTTCAAAACCTTGTCCTATTGTTCTTAACTCGCCCTTCTTTTTACCCTCTAACTGAATCTTTTCAAGCGTTTTCGGCAAATTATTAACCCAACTTTCCAGTTGATTGGGGACGTGTCCCGTCATCGGTAAAGGACATCAATAAAATCCATTTTCTCCTGCAATTTTTAAGCGTGTTTCCAATGACCTCATTTTACAATCGCCTACAAACAGAAAATTAGAATGGCCGATCGTTTCCCTCATTTGTTGCCAAGCCGGAAAATACTCCCGATCATCTGCCGCACTTCCTTTCAAGGTCATCGTTAATAGTGGTACTCCAGCCGGATCCAGTGTGCCTAACCCCTGTTTGAACTGCAGTAAGTCAGGGCGTCGGTCTTTACTATGTCCAAAAACCAAAATTCCATCACCCTCTAATTCGTCAGAGGCATGGTAAACATTGAATGAGGTCGTATCATAACGAGCAACCTCCGTGGGTAATTCATAGGCTTGAATCAGATATTTTCCCTGTTCAACTTGATAAGCAACTTGCTGCTCTGGATCACTACCTAATACTTGCGTTAAAATCCCTAGCCGATCATCAGTCGCATCTTTCGGCGTCAGCGTCCAACCCGTCAACTGTTCGAGAAGATGTTGACGTTTCGCTACCCAAACCTCCATTCCCGATAGCCGGTGATTTAAAGAGTGTATTACATAAGTGATAAACAACACGGCCAGTTGACCATAGCTCAGTCCTTTCCAGTTTCCATGCGCTGGCCAGAACCGATCAATCCGTTCCGCAATCCCCATTTTAATAAGTATATGAAAAATAACTGGAATCTCATCAACCCGTTCAAGCTGTTCAGCCACTAGCTCGCTCATTGTGAAATCTCCTTTCACTGTTTTCATTATTACACTGCTGTATTCTAACCATAAATGTTATGATTATAAAAAAAT
>NZ_CBTK010000038.1 GCF_000531125.1 Candidatus Contendobacter odensis Run_B_J11
CGTGTTATGCAGCAGAAACTCCACCATGTAATCCTCGGTGAAAAGCTGCGTCACCGGCGACAGTTCATCCGCCCCAATCTTCTTGCCTGACCGATTCACCTCATCCTTGCGCTGGGCCTGCCAGAACTGATAGGTCCAGCCCAGCGCATCATCAGCCCGGAACACCTCAGCGGGCAGCGCGTTGAGCAATTGGCGCAACGCCACCTGATCGTTCATCGCCACCGGCAACTCCAGCACCGGATCATCGCGCCGAAACACCCCCGGCAAGGTCAGACTGGCAAAGCGGCAGGCCAGATCAAAGCCATCGCGGGCGTTCAGTTCCGGCGCCAGTTCCTCGCAATCCGCCAACGTCACCGGAACGCCGCCATTGGCCTCATCGGTCATCAGCAAATCATTCTCGGTCAGAAAGCGCGTGAACAGCAGGCGATGCCAATGCTCATACGCCGCCAGCTCGCCCAGATGGTCAATCTCCTGACTGCCGGAACGCGCATCGCAGGCATCGCCCAAAGCGTGCCCTCGCGCCCGCAACCGATCCCGCAACCGGCGCTGCTCGTCCGTCATGTGAGCGCGGGATTCCGGCTCATGCACCGCCAGATACTCCAGCGCCGCTCGACAGCCTGATTCAGCCCGGACGCGGGCCGCCGTGGTGGTGTTTTCCAGGAGCTTGCGGTGTTCTTTGGAGAGGGAAGTCGGCATGAGGGGTTTGGATCGTCCTGTTGAGTAATAGTAGGGCGGGTTAGCGAAGCGTAACCCGCCATCACGGTTAGAGAATTACCGGCCCCTCTTGCAAAGCCGCTTCAATCACCGTTTTAGCCTCCTGCAACCACGCCTCCAGCTCAACGGCATCGTGAAGGGTCGCCGCAGTCAATGTTACCCGCCGGGCTTTCGGCTCCGTAGCGATAATGGCAGCGGCCAGCGCCTTGTCAAACTGGGCGGCTAAGGCATCGGTTTGAGACTGCCCATTGGCCAGAGAACACGATTGCAGCGCCGCCAGCAGTTGTTGATCGGAACCCATCGCGGGAATAGCACGGGGCAAAGCTCCGGCATTGGCGAGCAGGGTTTGGCGCTGTGGTTCCGGTAGTTGCTGCCATGCCGCATGACCGCCAATCCGCGCCATCTGCGCCGTGAACTGATCCGCATGGGCCTGATGCGCCTGGGTTAGTGCTACACGCAGCGCATTAGCCGCCGCTTTAAGCACCGGAGCGACCGGATCGGGATCATCCAGCAACGAACGATTAGCGCGAAGGGCGATCAGGGTCGCCGTCAATTTGGATTGCTCAGCCAAACCCGCCGCCTGAGCAACCAGCTTTTCCGCCAAAGCAAAAGTCGGTAGCCGTTGCCCAATCGCTTGGCCGGTGACTTGCCAGGTCTTGAGCTTCGCCGCCAGGGTCTCCCGCTGCTCATACAACGCCATCAGCAATTCATTACCGCTGAGTGATTCAAGCGCGATCCATTCCGGCGCAGTCGGCGCGAGGGGCGCTGGCGCATCCCCGCCCGCTTGCGCCGCTAATGCCTTGGCGTGGCGGACTAACTCCACAGCGTCAGCAGCTTCCTGGCCGGGCGTGGTCTTGGGCAAACCGGCTTCCTGGAACAGCTTGCGAATGCCGAGTTTCTGCACGGCAGTCAGCACGACAGTTTCAGTGCCGAAAGACGCCGAACCGAGCTTTTTTTGATCGACTTCCGCCAGCGCCAGCGGATGACCATTCAAGCGGGCGGTGAGGTGATTGCTGGCGAGGAGCGTGGTCAATACCCCGTCAATCGCATCCTGCGACCAGCCATAGGGCGGAGCGTTAAATTTCTTGCGGATTTCTAGGCCGGTCTTGCCCGCCCCCATGAACGCGAGGATCGCCGCCGCGACTGGGTGCGTTTGCGGGTCACCGCTAAATCCTACCTGCTCCAGAGCGCTGGCCGAACCGTCCTTGGCTTTCTTAAACACTTGCGGCCACTTCGCCCCGTCGCCGACGTGAAAGTTGGGGTAGAGCCGACTCAAAACCTGTTGGGCGGCAGCTTCAACGCCTTCTTTGAGGCTGATCAACGCCTGCTCCTGTCCCCCGGATAGAAACAGCCGCGCGCCTCCCAGAATGTGTCCGATGAGATCGGCGATGCGCCCGTTTTCCGTATGTTGCTTGGTTTCCATCGCCCGTCGGCATTCCTTGCCCTCGATTGAGGTGGGTACGCCTTTGAAATGCAGCGTTTCCTCGGCGGCCTGCGCGGCGGCCAGGGCATTTTTGAGTTCGTCGGCGTGGGCTTTGGGCAGAAACAGGTGCAGGGTCGGATCATCCGTGCTGAGTTTGCGTAGGTCCGCTAACACCGAGGCTTCGGGCGCAGAAAATCCATCGCGCACCCAGAGCGTGATGGCGTCGCTGCTCTCCGGTCGGCTTTCGCTATGGTGGACAACGATTTTGCGGCGTTCCTTGGCTTCGCCGTGAATCACCGACAGGTTGCCCAAGGTCTTCGTCAAACTTTGGTCGAGGTGCTGGCTCAATCGGGAGGCGATCAACGGCTGATCGTTCAGAGCCGCCGCCCGGCGCTTGCGGAATTCCGCTTCCCAAGCCGCGCCTTCAGTGGTTTGCAGGCGGTATTCGCTATCCACCCTCATCAATACCCCGTCCTGCTCCATCACCCCCAGCAATCCGGGAAGCTGTTGGCGGAGTTGGGTGCTGCCGGTGATGAGGTCATCACTGAGCAAGTCGGCCAAGTGTTCCGGTTCAGCGCGAACCCCTAAATCGGTGCCGTGTTCCCGAGGCAGTTTGTTGATCAGAAACACCAGCGCTGCCACCCGACTGCGTAACACGCCATCGGCAAGCGTCTTTTGCTGTTCGATGATTTCCTGGAACCGCTTCTGCATTTCGCCGGTGCTGACCAGATCATTAGCAATCTGGTCGTAGAGAAAATCGCCCGGCACGACCGCGCCGAGTTCTTTATCGGCATAAACCCGACAGGCTTCATGCACCACCCGCAGTTGGGTTCGCATCTGGGCGGCCGTGCCGGTGACATCCACCGAATGCAGCACCCGCTCCCAAAACCGGCGGCGCACCGGCAACAGCGGAAAATCGGGGAGATAGGCAGGGGTGTCCTCGGCTTGCGCGGCGAGCTTGGTCGCTTTCAACTGGCGGGTCATCTCGCCTTCATGCCGGGCGATCAAGGCGTTGAGGTCGGCCTTTTTATCTTCGCGCTTTTGTAAAACGACCGTTCGCACCACCTTTTCAACATCGTTGTCCTTGAGATGAATCTTGATGGTGAAGCGGCCCATCAGGCGCTGAAGATTCGCCGTGTCATTGAGGGCGCTCTGGCCGGTGCCGACGATCATCACCCGCCCGTCCATGGCCTTGCTGAGGGCTTCGGTCACTTCCTGAACATCGAGCGCCAGTTGCGCGTCTTGGCCGATGAATTGTTGCACTTCATCCAGCACCAGCAGTGTGCAAGGGAGTGCGTCATGGGAGGCAATCGCTTCGCGAATCACCGCGCACATTTCATCCATGCCGACATCATCCACGTTCGGATAATCGGCCCGCAGCAATGCGCCCACTTGACCCGGATCCTTCAGGTGGTCGTAGCACTGGATATAAGCCCTTGCCACCGCGCCCGAGCTATAGAACCGCCCCACTTCTTTATCGAAGTCTTTGCCCTGATCGGCAATAGCGCGTTTGAAAGTCTCAAATTGACCATCGCGCTTGAGGTGAAGGAGGAATTTAGCGTAGGGATAACCTTCCGGCAGTCTCACCGATTTGAAAAACAGGCCCATGACGCGCAGGCGCACACTGCCCATTCCCGCTTTAAGCGTACCGCCGGCCATGTGCAGACCGTTATGGCGCTTGCCCAAAGTCGAAATCTCGGCAAGCAGATCGGTAATGTCCTCGGGGAGATGGGCAATCGAACGAGCAGTAGCGCCATCAGGAAAGGCATAGTTGATCCAGAGATAGCGTAGCACTTTGGCCAAATGCGATTTCCCACTCCCATAAAAGCCGCTAATCCATGCAGCCTTCTGTTCTGGACTGTTGAAGTTATCGCGGTAGCCCTGAAGAATGCGGCGCATCCCGCTCAGGTATTCGCCCTCGCAGACGAAGGATTCAAGTTCATACCGCAGCGTGTCATTGTCTTCGGTGTTATTGCTGGAGACGCCCTCATTGACCAGTTTCCACGTCAGCGGGTCTTTCAGAAAAATTTCTTTGGTTTTCATGTGATAAAAATTCGTGATGTAGGGCGGGTTAGCGAAGCGTAACCCGCCAATGTGGGAAATCCCCGTTAATGGCGGGTTACAGGCTAACGCCCTAACCCGCCCTACTTTTCACACCGGTAATGGCTCATGGCGGGTTACGGGCTAACGCCCTAACCCGCCCTACTGTTCTACTTTTCGCAAAGGATCGGGGCAGCCAGATAATTCCAGCCGGTGCGGGCGTTCAGAAACCGATAGGTGTTGCCTTCCCGTTCACCGGGGAAAAAGACCAGCAGATAGCCCACAAAAGTTTGTTCGAGACTCTCAATCAAATCGGAAACGTGCAGAAAGTCATAAAGATCCATCAAGCCGGTCAGGGCAAAAACGGTACTCTCCGGGGCAGCAGCGCGGGTTGCTTCAGTTTGGAAGAATGTGGTCAACGCCGCTTTCCATTCGGTCTTGGCGTACAGATCAACATCATCGGGATTTTTGAACCATTCCGCCCGTTCTTCTTCATCAACAGTAGCCAGCCACTGCGCCAGACGGCCTTGCAAGTCAATCCGTATCCAAGGATGACCGGCAGCTTGAGTCAGAACGGCAAAATCATCCAGCCGATGGATCAACCGCCGTTCTTCTTCTGCGGGATATACCGCAAACCAGACCCGCTGCGAGGCGGGTAAACCCAGCCGTAACGGCATTTTGATATGGCTGCGGTAGTTTTCGAGCAGTAGGTCAATCCGATTCATGAAGGTAAGCCTGTTCTTCTGGGGTCAATAGAGAGGAAAAATCAAATTCCACAATATCCGCTGCTTGTTTCAGCGAAAGCAAGCCACGCGCAGCAGCGAGCGAAAGCGCCGCTTGCAATGAGGGTCGGTTCGCGGCAACCAGATCGGCAAAAATGGAGTTGAGCAAGCGCTCGCCGCGCAGCCCGGTTAGATAGCCGACAAATAGAGCGTAGGCAGCAGAAAGTGGACGCGGATCGGGAAAGCGCCGAACCTTCTTCGCTTTACCGGTGAGATGCTCGCCAACAGTCCACGACGTGTTCACATTTTGGGCCATTGATTTTTTCATCGCTGGACTGAACCGATCTGGAAAACCATTTTCCAGATGCCGTTCCATCGCGGATCGTTCCAGCGTCTCGCCCAAACGCAGGGTGCGGATTAACTCAAAGCTGTGACGGAGCTGCGGGTCACGGGCATAGGCGCTCACCAGACAAAGTTGAGGTAGAGCCTCTAAATCATCGTGGCCCAATGTCCAGAGGACGCGAAACAAGGCTTTGGAAGGATCCAGACCATAGAGTTCGGTTAAATGTCGGAGACTTTTCTTGCGGCTGCTCAGAGTCGGCTTTTCCAGAGCATTCTCTTCAACGATGACCCTGGCGAAGTCGTCTTTTTTCACGGAAAGCGGCATCTCATTCACCAGTGAGCGCATTTCCAGAAACATCATCGAGCGGGCTGAGTGACCGCCGATTCTGGCGTTGGAAAAACCTAAGCAAGGGATCGACAAGGCGGCTTTTTCGGTAAAGGTGGATAGGAAAATCTCATCGAGCCGGACGCCGTGAACGATAATCAGGTTGACGGTGCGCCACAACAGCACGCGAGTTTTGCCGGAACCGGGACCGGCGGGAAGGTACAACGGGTCGTCAACATGAATAACGTCTCGTTTCTGCGCTGCATTGGGTGTGCAGCCCACGTCGGTTCAGAGGGTGGAGAGGTTCACGGCTTTTCTGCTCATGAGGGCGTGACCAATGCCGTCCGCCTGCGGAGCGATACGCCCAACATCAGCATCCGGCTCCACCGGATCGCCATCGTGCGCTTGTTTTTCATTTTTTTCTGAATGGTTTGGAGTTTTTGAAAGATGTAGCACATTCCTTGCCAATTCCGGCAAAAATATCAAATCGTTTTATATCATGGACTTACGAAAAATGGGTTTTTCGCGGCCATTCCCGAAATTTGCAATTTTGAAAACAGCCCTGTTAATTTTGAAACGCACAGCAATGGAGCCGGGTATTGCGGCGGTTGCCTTGGCACGAAAACTGACGAACCGAATATAGAAAATGTTGCGCCTTTCCCTGCTGGAATTGACAGCCGTCCGGTGCTGACATACCGTAGCTTCACTACTAGGTATAAGCGGCTATCGCCCCGTCATCAGCGGTGGTTCACGTCTGCCCGTTCAGCATGGGCGTGTGGACGCGAGTTGTTTAGCTTCGCCCCCAAAGGCGTGGTTGATAGGGGGAAATAAGGCCCGGCCTGCCGTGTGCGCGAATCACCCCAGCCGACTTATACCCGGTAGTTGAGACCACGCCACTCTCAACCTGTGTGGCGCAGTGTGGAAACCGCCGCCATGTCGAAACCCCTGACTGCTTCAGTGACTCCGCTGCGTTCTGCGGCTCCCGTCCCCGAAAAACCCCGCCGCGCCAAGTGCGACCGTGACGTGAAGCTGCATATCCCCGAAGCGGTCTATGACGATCTGGCCCGCGTCGCCCGCGCTGACCAGCGCCCGGTCAGTGAATATATCCGCGTCCTGCTGGAACGGCATTTATATGGAACCGTGGGGGCGGGCGGTTAGCGATAATCATGGCGCTTCGGTATCTTTGGCTGATTCTGGCCGGTTTGAGTCTGGGAATAGTCCCTGCGGCCGAAACCCTGACCGGCAAGATCGGCGGCGTCCATGATGATGAAGCGTGGCGCTATCTCACCCAGTGCGGCTTGACGCGCTTGGATGGCGATGGGACGGGGTGCCATGCGCGGCGTTGTTTCAATAGGAACTTCAGATGTCGTCAGCCGAAAAGTGATCAGGTTTGGGGTTTGCGGCTTGCCCTGATGAAGAAGTAATGAAGATTCTGGACAGAACGCATAAACTTAACTTATAAGTTAATTATCAATGGAAATACAGGTTGTTCATACCGCTCGATGGCGAGTTGCCTCTCCGGTGATTAATGGGGTTCGTGGACAGCCGGTAGCGGCGTTGAGTGGCTGAAGCGCAACGAATCCATGACCAATACACCTGTGCCAAACAACAAGGTCGCTTGCTGATTAGAGAGGAGTCCTGATGACTACATTTACTGAACTGCTTCATTGCGCCGAACAACGTGATGATTATTGGGCGGAACACGCCAAGCTGGATTTTGCTATCGATCTGAAGCGCTTGATGGATCGCCAGCAACTTCGCAAAACGGACCTCGCGACACGCCTTGGCGTCAGTCCCGCTTATATCACCCGGGTGATGCGCGGCGATGCCAACCTCACGATTGACAGCATGGTGCGACTGGCTCGCGCAGCGGGCGGAACCCTTCACCTTCATATTGCGTCGCAATCCGCGAAAGTGCGCTGGTTTGACGTGTTAGCGCATTCAGCCTCATCCCCTAAGCCTGAAAAGATGGCAAGCCAGTGGGCGAAGGCGGCGTGTCACTTGAGGGACGGACAACGACATGGATCATTACCCCTGGCAGCTTGAGAATTACTTTTTCACCCACCAAGAAGTTCGCGCCAATCCGGATCATGATCCGGACGGGAATCGCCGAGGGAGCTGTATCAGCCCGCTATTAAACAAGACTGAGATTGAAGGGCGACCTAATGCGGTAGGACTTGAAGTGTCTATTACACTCGATGAGTCGCAAAGCAATAATCCACCCTATTTTTTTACCGTTACCGCGTTTGGCGTTCTGGTCACTGACTTGGAAATAACCGATCAACTGCGTGACCAAGCCGTGGTGCTTGGGGTTGACCTGCTGATTGGAGCTATCCGAGAGCGGGTAGCCACGCTGACTTCGCGCGCCCCTTGGGGAGCGTTTGTGTTGGGGCCAATCCCGCCAGGTCGCTTGAATGTTCCGCCCGCTCACTCCGATGGTTGATAAAGCGCCTTACGATGAAGGGCTGCAACTTGTGCTGGATTTGATCAACAGCATTTCAATACTCCACAAAGACAAAGCCTCCTACGATAAGGCGTAATGCATGGACTCTCTTCGGCTGGGTATGCTGTTGCCGGGCGGGCGTCCGGTGGGAGACGGGATTAATCACGCGCAGCGTGCGCCGGTACTGACCCGCCAAGGGGAAGTGATGGCGATTGTTAAAGAACTCCCGCTCTACGAATTGATCACCGAAATTCTTTGTGCGCTATTGGGACGCGAGCTCAATTTGCCAATTCCTGAACCTCTTTTGGTTATCGATCCTGCCCAACAACTCCTGGTAGCAGGCAGTGTTGACGTGGGGTATCCCAGTTTGCATCAGCCAGTACTGGCCGCACATCTGCCGTTGATTGCGGCGTTGCTCCAAGGGTGGCCGGCGCTGGTTCGCTCCGCCTGTTTTGATGAATGGATTGCCAATCCCGACCGGCACGGTGGTAACCTATTATTTGATGGGCAGGGATTCTGGTTGATTGACCACGGCTTGGCTCTGCGGGTCGACCCAGCGACGGTCACCGTTAATCATCTGATGACGACAGCGATTGCCGCACGCACCGATGAATTGGCGCGACAACGGCTGAAACGTGAGGTCACCCAGATTTACGCCTCCTATACGGACGATTTATTGCTGGCCGCTGAACAAATCATCGCCACGGCGGATATCCTCAACGCAGCGATTCCGCTTAATCAAGGACTGCACTTTTTGCGGCGTCGCTGGCTCGCGTTAAATTCAATGACTGCACTGCGGATTCGCACGACCCAGGGAGACCTGGATTATGGACACTGAGATCACTCGACTCGATTTTTCCGGCTTTCCAAAACTTCCCGCTTATCAAGCCCGCTGGTCGCCCGTGTATTGGGAACCAATAAGGGGGTCTGGTGAACGCCTGACCGCGTTGATTGGCGTGATGGGCGCCGATGGCGCGGTGGAGGTTATCCAGTCGATCCGCCCGGATACGCTCGACTGCATGTATGGTGCCTATGCAAAAAACGCCAAAGGATTTTTGGATTTAGGGATGGCGAGCTTGCGCTGCCATCTGCAAACCTTTCGTGAATTTTCCGGGTGGACGGCTCCCGTCGGCGGATTCTCTTTAGGCCCCATTTTTGAGGCGCGTTCGGATACGTTATTTGGGGTGCTTCGTCAGGCCATTCAACTGAGCGCCAGCTTGTCGGCGCTGGATGACGCCGATGAGGAGAACGAAAGCGCGACGCCCAGCAATGAACAACAACGATGGGGCAACCAACTTCGCGCCCTGGTCGCCAGCCAGCGCCCCGACTTGGCGGCATTTTTCAATGTCAAGATGCGGTTTCGCCCAGATAGCCGCCCCATTCAAATGGGTTTTTTGGGGATGGGCATGGCCGCGCACTTTGGTGTCATCCGCCCCAATCGGGTCAGTTCCGCCATTCGTGATGCCCATGCCAAGTTATGGGAACTCCAGCAAGCGAAGGAAACGTGTCTGGATGTTTATAAAGCGGGACTCTTGTTGAATATCCCGCTGGCTGACGATCCGCAATATTCGCCTGAACAAATGAAAGCGACGCGCACGGCCATCAATGGTCTACGTCAAGAGGCAGGGGACTTGCTTTGGTTGGAGACGGCGACCCTCACCGAAGAAGCCGCCGAGGTTCTGATTCAACGCATCGCCGCATAACTTCTTTTCCAACCTAAGCCGCGAAACGGGGCTTGTGGGTGCTGAAACCGGATCAGCGGCGTCCGCCCTGGAACTGCTGGCATCAGATGTCTCAGTAAAGGATTTCCAGGAACATAATGCTATTCCGTGGCAATGCTGATCCCGCAGTGATGCTGTACTGGCTGCGGCAAGCGGCGCAACAAAGCTATGCGTCGGCCGTGGTCAGTCTGGGCGTGCTGGTGCTGAACGGTGATAGTGTGCCGCTGTACGGGCTGAAGCGTATCGCTGGTTTTGGGTGGCTGCGAATCAGGGCGATGATGAGGCCGATCAGATACTGATCAGGTTAAGCGCGGTATTGACCGAGGCCGAATGGCTAAGTGTGGTGAGGTGGGAGTAAATGGCGCTGAAGGCTTTACACCCATTGGGAGATTGTTGGAACTTTGTACTTCATCGTTCAACTTTGTTAAACGTCGCTGTGCAATGGTCGGCGATTAACTTATTGATAATGAATAAAATTAAATGGTGTTCAGGCACTCATAATGCCGGGGTCGGTGGTTCAAGTCCACCCGTAGCCACCATTAAATCAATCACTTAAACCGCCTTTTACCACGCGCAGTTTCGGGCGGTACACATTTTGGTCACCTCCTGTTTCCTCGGTTGGGCGATCCACATAGCGGCGCAAGTGTTCCACCGTAAAATGGGCGTAGTGAACCGCCCCGGGAATTCCGGAGGCTAATTGCGGTGAGTCACGCCGCCATGGCGGACTCGGTGAGTGGGCGATAGTAGGCTGCTTCGGCCTCAGCCGGCGGAATGTAACCCATCGGCTCCAGCAGTCTGCGATGATTGAACCCGTCTACCCAGGTCAGGGTGGCCCATTCCACCGTCTCCAGGCCCTGCCAAGACTTCCGGTGGATCCCCTCGGCCTTGTACAGCCCATGGATGGTCTCGGCCAAGGCGTTGTCGTAGGAGTCGCCGACGCTTCCCACCGAGGGATCAATGCCCGCCTCGGCCAGGCGCTCGGTATAACGGATCGACACGTATTGCACCCCGCGATCGCTAGGGTGGATCAAGCGGCTCGGGCCGAACGGCTGGCGTGCGCAGAGGGCCTGCTCCAGCGCATCCAGCACGAAGTCGGTGCGGGCGGAGCGGGACACCTTCCAGCCGACCATGTACCGGGCGAACCCGTCGATGATGAAGGCCACAGAGACGAACCCCTGTGCCGTAGATACCTACGTGAAATCGGATACCCACAGCGCATTCGGACGCTCCGCCGGGAACGGGCGGTTGACCCGATCCTCAGGACCGGCGGCTTCCGGGTTGCTGACCGTGGTTTTGACCGGCTTGCCACGCCGCACACCTTTCAGACCGAGCCTCCGCATCCGCCGCTCCACCGTGCAGCGGGCTACCTCCACGCCTTCGCGCCGCAATGGCCGCCCAACCTTGTCCGCACCGTAGGCC
>NZ_CBTK010000039.1 GCF_000531125.1 Candidatus Contendobacter odensis Run_B_J11
AGAGGATGCCTATGGATGGTCAAAAACATCAAAGCTCATCACACCCGTTGAGGGACACTACCTAAATTTACAGGAGGGGAAAATTTACAGGACCAAATTTACAGGAGGAAAAAATGAACTGAAACCGGCCGCAGTCATTAAGCCACTACGGGGTCGGTTTCGTTCATCTTGAATGCGGCTGCGGTGCAGACTGGTGAATTAGCGCAGATAAGCGCCATCGGTTCCGATCTTGCCCGGCCCATTCAGCACATAAATCCCGGCTGAATTACCGCACACCGAGAAAGAGAGATGACCGTGATTGACGGTGATTTCATTACCCGTCACTGCATCGCGATAAACCCCATTGCGAATGTCGCCAACGTCGATGTGCTGGTCGCTGCCCATCGCGAGACCGACCACCGCATAACTCGCACCATGATTATGATTGCGGACGAAACGAATCCCGCTGCCCCACTCGTTGACATGACTCATCGCCCCTTTTTGTAACGCGGGGATCTGGCGACGAATCTGATTGAGTCGCTGAAGATGCTTGTACAGCGGATTACTCTGCGTCGCGCTGATTCGCTGATCGGTGAGATGATCACCAAAATAAGCGCGGCCGGTGGTATCCAGAGTGTCATCATTGCCGATCACATCCTGCGGAGCGCCCTTCATGAACTCGATTTCCTCGCCATAGTAAAGGCAGGGAATACCGCGCACCGTCCACAGCAGGTTATACGCCGCCGCTGCCATCCATTGCTCGCCCTTGAAGCGGAAGCGAAAATCGTTATCTGGCCCTACGTCGTGGTTTTGCAGGAAGGTAACCAGCGTGGAGGCATTGCCATAAATCCAGTCCATCTCCAGCACCCGTCCGACCCCGTCATAACTGCCGCGACTCAGGTTATCGCGGAAGGTGGAGAACAGGCCGAAATCGAGCATGGGAAAGCCGGAATCGCCGCCGGAATGCGGATTACGCGGATCGTGACCCAGCCGAGTGTACCACCATGGGCGGATAAACGACGGGCCATTATCACCGCCGCCCATATCGCCCCAGCCATAGCCCTTGACCAGATTTTCGCCGAACACGAACAGTCCCGGCTTGTGTGCTTTCCAGGCGTTGACGTACTCCAGCAGGTTGTCACGCTCGACATGTTTCACGGTATCAATCCGCAGCGCGTCCACGCCCATGTCGAGATAGCGGTTGATCGATCCGATTAAATAATCCTTGACGCTCTGCCGGTCGGTGGCGAGGTTAATGCAGTCACCGGCGATATGTTTCCGCTGTACCGCCGCGCTTTCCCAGTCGCCGCCACAAATAAAACCCTCCTGCATGTACCAGTCAGGATCGAGATGGTTGGCGTCAATGCCGAAGAAGCGGCCAGGGTTATAACCGGGCTTGGGTACGGTTTCGCCCGTCTTGGGATCAACCAGCGGAATTTTGCCTTCCGGGTCGGAACTATGCCGTTCCCGATACCATTCCGGCGCCACCGGATTATCAATATCATCGCGGTTCGGCCAAGCGTAATTGCCGAGAGTGCCCTGATACGGCCCATGATTGACCCGGCCCTGTTCCGAGCCTTGTGGCACATAATATTTAATCGGCAAATGATCAATGTGGACCTTGCCGCGAATGCCGTACTGGCAGGAGTGATTCACCACCACATCCTGAATAATCTTGATGCCGCGCTTGTGTGCCTCGTCGATTAAATCCTGATAGGTCGCATCGGGCGATTCCAGCCGGGGATCAATCCGGGTCCAGTCGTAAGCATGGTAGCCGTGATAATCGAGGCCGCTGCGATTCTCCACCGGCGGAGTAATCCAGATCGCGGTAAAGCCGAGGTCGCGGATGTAGTCGAGACGCTGAATCAGCCCCTTGAAATCACCGCGCCAATGTGGGTCTTCGGCTTTTCCAGTTTCACGGTTGAACCTGATCCGGTCGCGGCAGAAAAAGTTATTGCTCGGATCGCCATCATAAAAACGGGTGGTCATCAAAAAGTAGATGGTCTCCTCGCGGAAATCGCCTAATGGCCCGGATGGATCAATCGGAGGATGAGTTTCAACTGGTGCAGCCAGAACCGTTGCGGGGGCGTGGCTTTCAGCGCTGGCGAGACTGGTTTCAGCCGCTGCCTGACTTTCATGCCAGCGACCGTTAGCGTAAAACCCGCTGCGTTCGAGTCGCAGATCGCTGGTCTGATGGCGACTGTCGTCGTTGAAAACCAGACTTGCGGCTGCGATACCCTTGATCCTGTGGACAAACCAGCCGTCGGCTTCCGCCGTCATCGGCACGCCCGGCCACGCCGAGGCTTGAGCGCCAGGCTGGGTATCCCAATAGTGGACATGAACGGTATTTGCCCAACCGGCGGGTTTGTGGCAGTAGATAATTAGTTCGGGCATGACGATGAGAATTCCGGGAAGTAGGGAGCGATAGAGATGCATTCAGTCTGCAAGCCGCTCATTCAGAGCGGATTAGGCAGCCAGTGTGAAGTGGACCCCATGGTCAAGACAGAACTGGGGTTGGTTTAAGCTGTATTGTCTGATTC
>NZ_CBTK010000040.1 GCF_000531125.1 Candidatus Contendobacter odensis Run_B_J11
CGAGGCTTGTTCTTCAGTGCGCTGTGACAGATCGCTGCTGCCCTGGGCAATCTCGGCGGCGGCGGAACTGACTTGCGCGGTGGCTTGCGTCACCTGGCTGACAATGCCCTTCAACTGGCCGGTCATCTCGCGCATGGTGGCGTAAATGCCGGTTTCCTTGCCGGTGTCGGTGAAACGCACCGTCAAATTGCCCTCCGCGATCTGTTGGGTCAGTACCGCTATCGCGGCCGGTTCGCCGCCGACCTGACTGAAGATCCGGCGAACCATATACCACCCCACCCCCAAGCTTAAGACGATGGCCACCAGAATGGCCGAGTAGATCAACGTAAACAGGTTACTGATTGCTGCCTTGTCGGCTTCCTTGCGTATGCCCAGCAACTGGGTTTCTTCATCGTTGAAGTTAGCTATGAGTTGGCGAAATTTATCAAAATACTGCTTGCCGTGGCCTTCTCCGACCCGTCTGGCTATATCATCCATGGTCTTGGCGTTACCGACCTCACGACGTAAGCTAATGGACGGCGTGGTATCCTTTTCCTGCCACTCCCGGAGGGTTTTTTCTATCTCGGTCAACCGCCCAACCTGTTTGGGATTATCGCTGACCGTATTCTTCAGGGAATCTATTTTCGCGTAGATTGCCTTCTCTCCACTCTTATACGGATCAAGGAACTCTTCCTTGCCAGCCAACAGGTAGCCACGCATACCGGTTTCCATATCCACTGCCGAACTAAGGATGGATGCCGCCTCATTGAGAACAGCGTAGGTATGTTCCACCATTTTATTGGCGGCGATGTTTTTGTTGATGCCTTGGATGGCCAATAGGCCAACTACTATCATCAATGCTAAGGGAATGATGATGCTTACAAAAATCTGCATTCTTAAACTCAGACTCTTCATTTTAATCTCCCATGGCCAATAGTTCTGACAGTTTTAGTCCAATACTTCGGACAGTTTTGGTGATCACAATCAACGGGTTAGCCTTCATAGGCTGAATTAAATCCTTCTGTAAATTTTCCCGTGATTCGCACGACGGGTTGGGTGAGTACAACGCATACCTTTCAGTAAGATCAAAGAGTTGGATGAAGCCGATGTTCTAGCCTAGGCCGCAAATCATCGCCATCACAGGAAAACTTACAGGACCAACTTTTCAGGACTTTCGCTTTCCGTCATTCCCGCGAAAGCGGGAATCCAGTAAGCCATTGAAAAATTGGATACCCGCTTTCGCGGGTATGACGAATTTAGAATTTAAGGGGCTTGGCGAAAGTCCTGACTTTTGAAAGCATAGCCCTAAAAAATGACATTTGTCATTCTAATTCTTGGTATTTTTGTAATTGAAAATTAAAAGATACAGTTATATTTATTTATGTACGGATTTGAAACTAAAGAACCCCATGAGTCGTTGCAATTCCTGCGCCTGATCGCCCATAGCGCTGCTGGCGGCAGCGGTTTGTTCCACCAGCGCGGCATTTTGCTGGGTCGCTTGATCCATTTGCAGGATGGCTTGGTTGACCTGATCGATCCCGCTGGCCTGTTCTTGCGCCGCCGTGGTCATCTCAGCGACAAGGTCGCTGACCTTTTTCACATCCACCAGGATATCGCGCAGAGTTTGTCCCGAGGCATCCGCCAGCTTGCCGCCGTCTTCCACCTTGGCGACGCTATCGGTGATCAGCGCTTTGATCTCTTTAGCCGCGTCGGCGCTGCGTTGCGCCAGTTTACGCACTTCGCCGGCGACTACGGCGAAGCCCCGGCCTTGTTCACCGGCGCGGGCGGCTTCGACCGCCGCGTTCAGCGCCAGCAGGTTGGTCTGAAAGGCGATCTCGTCAATTACTCCAATGATGTCGGCAATTTTGCGGCTGCTGTGGTTAATCGCCTGCATTGCAGCCATGGTGCGGCTGACTACTTCCCCGCCTTGTTCGGCTCGTGCCCGCGCTATCCCAACCAATTGATTAGCTTGGGTAGCGTTATCAGCGCTGTGTTTGATGGTCGCGGTCAATTCTTCCATGCTGGCAGCAGTTTCTTCCAGCGCTGAGGCTTGTTCTTCGGTGCGCTGCGATAAATCACTGCTGCCTTGGGCAATCTCGTGCGCTGCGGTATTGACTGTTTCCGTAGTCTCCTGAATCGCTTGGGTGATGCGCTGTAACTCGGTAGTCATAATTTGCATCGCGGTTAGTAATTGACCGGTTTCATCGCCTGAACCGGTGTGCAGTTCCGCCGTTAAATCACCGTGGGCAATCCGCTGGGAAACGGTGACTGCGGTCTGAATTCGCCTGCTCAGCGCTCGTGCCACCGCCAGGCTGATCAGCAGTACCACCACCAGCGCTACCAATACCACCGCTAGTGAAAATCCAATAGTATTACGGAGGTCTTCAGCGACATCGCGCTCTACCTGTTGAATAGCATCGTCAATATCATCAATATAAAAGCCGGTGCCGATCATCCATTGCCATTTATCCAAACCTGCGGCATAACCCAACTTGGATACTACCTTGCCTTTCGAGGGTTTATCGAAGAGATATGCGACATAACCTCCACCTTTCTTGGCATTACTGATTAAATCACGGACATAAAACACTCCATTCGTGTCTTTCAGGCCAGAGAGGTCTTTACCCTCCAATTGTGGTTTTGGGGAAAGCACCAAATTCACGCCATCATAACGATAGGTAAAAATATAGCCGTCCTTGCCATAACTGAGTTGGCGCAGAATATTTTTGGCTTGTTCCTGCGCTTTAGCGTCATCGGCGGTCGCACTTTCATAGATCGGACGAATCGCTGAAATCGCCATATCCACATAGTTCTTGAGTTCCGCTTCCTTCGCCGCTCGCATCGATTGGCGAATATCATCGATCTGTTGCTGGCCCTGATGACGCACTTGCAGAATAGCTAAGCTGGTCAATCCTACCGCGAGTATCAGCGCGGGAAGCATACTCAATAAAACCATCTTGGCTTGCAACGATAGTGCTTTCATTATAATCATCGCCTTATGGTAATAACGGGAAGAGTAATCGCTGATACTGCTATTACAGAACTCCTAATGAAGTAGAATAGGCATCTTCCCCGTTCAGATACGGACTGGAAGCTTACCCCACAAACAGGGGTGCTACAGGCGCTACCGTTGCGCTTGCATATAGGGCATATAATCCTTATCACTTTTCTGAATATGATTAGTGATCCAATCCTTGAGAAAGCGCATCACTTTCATATTAAGATGTTGGCTACCACTATTAAATTTATCTTGAAGCGCCGTCACTTGCTGCACCAAATCAACGTGTTTTGCCTTATGTCCCTTAATGTTCGGGTAATGACAAGCCTCCATTCGCCCTTCTTCATAACTGAAGTGTTCAACGGTATATTCAAGCAGCCGGTTCAGCAGGTTTCCCATGGCAGATTTATTTTGCCCTTTGCGCATGGCGTTATGCAGATCATTGATCATGCGGACCAGTTTTTGATGTTGCTGGTCAATATCCGGGTCATTCACGCTCAGTGCGTCGCTCCAAGTGATCAAAGCAGCTTGGTCGCCGGCGCTGCCCGCTGTATTCCCAGCCGATAACCGGCTTATCGGCTGGATTTTCTCCCGCTTAAATTCGTTACGTTCCACGGTTCGGAGATACGCGGTCGGAGTGGATGTGGTTTCATCCAGCGTGAAAAAGCCCATCAGGTTTTGCAGTTCCTGGGCTTGATCGCCCATAGCGTGACTGGCGGCAGCGGTTTGTTCCACCAGCGCAGCGTTTTGCTGGGTGACTTGATCCATTTGCAAAATGGCCTTGTTGACCTGTTCGATTC
>NZ_CBTK010000041.1 GCF_000531125.1 Candidatus Contendobacter odensis Run_B_J11
CAATGAGCTTACAGTGGGTTTCAAATTTATAAGCAATCACGGGAAAATTTACAGGAGGAAAGTTTCCGGATAGAGCAACCGCGTTGCGCGGCAACGACCTTGATCGCCTGCCGGGTGATAGCGGTAGTTTGAAAGCTGATCGTAGCGGGTTTCGATTTCATTCCGGGTAGGATAACCCAAATAATTCCATTATTCCAGAAATATGGAATTATTTTTTTTGTTACATATCGGCGGGTTCATGTTCCGGGTTTTTCATCCGGTTCACGCAGTCGGCGATGTCTCCAAGCAGCGCGGTGATGCGTTTCAGCAGGCGCGGGTCGGCGGGCGCGGCGGTTGCCAGTTCCAGCCAGTTACGGGCGCTGGCGGGTACGGCAGCACGGTTCCAAATGAGGGTTATCCAAATGCCCGTATGCTCCACGTCCCAATCAATCTCGTCATCATCGGGCGCAATAGCAGTGCGGGGCGGCATTCGCGGCAGTGGCGCTAGACGCTGGCGATTGGCGTCCCATTGAATTTCAGCGACCTTCTCATCCAACCATTTGCCGTCTATCACGCTCAACCGGCCAGACTTGCAGGCCTTGCCGACAGCGGCGGGTGAAACTCTCATGCGTCGGGCAAATTCAGACTTTGAAATGAGCAAAATTTTAACCTTAATTAGTTGATTAGACTACAATTAAACAATATTTTATCCTAATTGAAACCGCTATGCCTAGCGAAATGATGGGCTTTTAAGTACCCGTACCCTGCGAAGATCACTGGGGCCCCCCGCTGAATTTTCAGCCCGCGTTCCAACGCATTCAGTGCAACGCCCTTTCCTGTCTGTGAGGTCAAGGCTTTCCAACCTACCGCGATTGACCTGTTACATGTTATCTAATGGCCCCGTGCGGGCGTAACCGTGCGACACAACGCCTCGGCCTGGGCGGCCACTGTTGCGGGCGGCCTGTCGCTGGCATAGGCCAAATCCACCGTAGACACCAGTAGATCGCGGACAGAGGGCGACACGCGGGCCTGAATCACGGTGGACAAGGCGTCGGCTTCCGACACGCCCGCGATCCGCGCCGCCGCCAGCTTGCCCGCCATCCGCCCATGCGCCGCGCAAAAATCCTCCCCGGCCCAGACTGAACCGGCCCATAACAGCCCGCTCACAATGATCCACGAATAACGACTCATGGCCCAATCCTCCAATCTGATTTAGAAGTGCCAAAAAAGATACTTCTAAAGAACGTTCAATGACTCTGATCGGGTTGCGGGTTGAAAACCAACCGATCATTCGTTCGGCCAATCCTTCCAGTCAACAGCAGTTGGTTAATCGTTGCCTTCACCAGCGCCGGGCCGGTCTTACCCGCGTCAACCATCCGGGTCAGATCGTCCGGGGTCATGCCACCAAATCCAGTCGCTTGGAGTATTTCGACAATGCGAATGGCGAGCGGGGATAGCGAAACAGCCGCGCCATAATTTTCGGGACTTGGTGGGTAAGGGTGACAAGGGTGACAGGGTGACATTGGTGGTTCTGTCACCCTGTCACCCTTGTCACCCTGTAAACCACTAGCGAGAATTTCTTGGAAACGCTTATCATCAACAACAACCACGCGCCAAAGTTGGCGGTCTTGGTTGGTTCCATAGTTTTCGAACCGCGCTCCAACTTCCACGCGACGGGCGTATTTCCTAATAAATTCACCAATTAACTGGCTACGGATTTTCCCCCGGCGATCAGTGAAATGCTCAGACAGCACATCCCACAACGCTTGAGCGGGCCGTTCTTCGTCGCCTTGTGCATCGCGCTGGGTTTCCTGAGCGCGGGTGACAGCCTCCTTAGAAGTTGCGCCCGCCGTGCGGAAAGTGGTCCACCACGCGGCCAAGAGCGCCCGCAATTTGCGGCGAACCGGATCGGCGTCGTTCAGTTCCGCCGTGCCCGCCAGCGGGTCGGCTTCACCTAACCAAGTCAACGGGCGGCGAACCATTTGATCCCAGTCTTCAAAACTGCCCATCGGCGGGTAGGGTTGCCGGGGTTGTCCAGCGGCAATGTAGGCGCGCAACACGGTCAACCCGGCTTGCACCAATCGCGGGCGATGTTCAGGAATCCACGCCACTAGATTCCGGTCGTATTGGCGACTTTCCGGGGCTTCCAATTGCGGATCAAAGATTGCAGATCACTACGCGGCGGGTCATATCACCAGTCACTTGTGTATTGTTGCCGGTTGCTAGAAACAACGCGCAAGTGGGAACGGTTGCCACCTTGTTGAATCCCAGCAACCGCCCAGTGATGGTTTCACTACTCAAGGCTTTACAGAGCGTTGCTCCAGAAAGCGGTACTTCGAGATTGTCGAGATTGATGACGCTATCGCCTGCGAGCAAAACCGACAGCATTCGCTTTTCAACTTCATCCGCATCCGCGCCCAGATCGAAAATAGTAGCCGGGCGTCCGGTTGCGACCAGCGCCGGAACGTCCATCAACAAGCTTTTTGCACTGCCGGCGCGGGTTGCGGTCGCTAAGAAAATCGGCGCGGTCGGGAGTGAGGGTCGGACCAGCGCGGTCAACAGGGCGGCCAATGCGGCGCTACGGTCGCTGTCATTGGTGAAGCTGAAACCCTGATCCTCCGGGCGGTCGCTGTTCAGGCAGCGCCGATTGAACAGTTCATCCTTGAGAAATTGCAGCGCCGATCGCCCTGCTTCGGGCGATGGATCGGCGGGTATGGGCGGAAAGACTTCATTTTGGGCATCGAAGAATAAACCTGTCGTTTTGTCATAGCCGGGTTGGTCGAGAATGGAACCGTCCGGGCGCAAAGTTGGGGCGCTTACTACCCCGATCAGCGGCGGGAAATGCCAAGAACCAGAACGCGCCAAGAGGGTTTGTGCGATTGCCGCCGGGGCATGGCAACGCTTGTAGTCCTCCTCCTTTTCATTCCACTTTTCCCAGCGGATAAACCTGTTCAGCCGGTCAAGCAGGCTATCCCGATCCAGCGGGCTGATGGTGACTGCGCCTCGTGGCCGGGTGATTCCCCGAACCGTTGCGGCCTGTTGGTGGCTGATTCGACAGAGGTAGCCACTGCGCTGATAGAGTTCCGCGCAATGCTGAATTAGTGCGGCTTCAGCTTGGTCAGTGGCTTCCGGCAATTCTCCAACCACTACCCGAACCGTTGCGGGCCGGGCGAGGCCGTGGGGTCGTTCTTCCTCCAATGGCAGATCGGCGGGCGTGATCACGGAATCAGCGCCGGGAGCCTGTTCAGCCAGGGCGAATAATTCCGCAACGGTATGCCCTTGATTCAGCCAATCGGAAACGTCGCCTTTGATCGGGAGTCCGGGCAATTCCAGCCAGCGTAGTTCAGTCACCTTGCCCCGCAACTGGCGAGCAATGTTCAGCATGTGCGCTTGACCGGGTTCGTCGTTGTCAGGAATCAGGACCACACGAGCAGCGCCGGAAAGTTGCTCGCTGTATTCCGTCCGCCACTTGGGTTTTTTCGCTTTCTCCGATGCGCCTTCAAAATTGGTGGTTGCTACCAAACCCAGTCCGGTTAAGCGATCCGCGTCCTTCTCGCCTTCCACGAAGTAGATCGGGTGTCCGGGCACTTTGGCCGACAGCACCTCGGGCAATCGGTAGAGGGGATAGCTGGACAATTCCGGCTTTTTCCAAACCCAGGCAGCGCCATTGATCGGCTGGTGGCGAATCCGAAAATCTTTCGGTTCGCGTCGCACTTTCTCAAAAACGACAATGCCGTTCGCGTCTTTAAATGGGTAGGTCGCCACGATGCGCGGATTGCCGGTGCGCGGTGTGTCGATTCCCAATGCCTTGAGAATCGCGGTTCCTTCGCAACCGGCATGGCAGTAAACGACTATGGGAGTCTTATCGCCTGCTTTGAGAGTCAGGCTGGGGCTGTGGCCTTGGCTATCGGCTTCATGGATCGGGCAGTAGGCTTGATAGCCGTCGCCGGCCTTGACGGGTTTGCAACCACGCTGTTGCAGGGTATTGATCGCTTCTTGAAGGGTGTTCATGGGTTTTAGTCTCCAAAAAAAGGTTAATCGGAGACTGACAACCGCGCCCGTTTACCGTAAAATCAACGCTGTCGATGGCGTTAATTTTTGTGGTTTTGTTTTGGGCGCGGGGCCAGTCTCCTAGGTAACTAGGGGCTGGCCTTAGTTGTTTGTGCCTTGTCATCTTTCGGGGCGAATTCAGTAGCCCGCGTCAGCATGAATTCCAATGGGTGGCTGGCCCCATCCGCCAGTTTCTCAATCGCTGTCAGTAATCCACCACTAAGATTCTCATTCCACCAATCGGGAGCGCTAGGGTCACAGGCGCTGTCGATTGTCATGTTGTGAAGCGTTCGGACGATGGCACTGATCCCGTAAAAGCTCTGGCTCAGCGATTTCAGGTGGTGGTGGTAAAAAGCCAGTTCGTGGGGTTTGACGAGTTGCGCCCAATCGGGAATAACGCACTCAGGCGAACGGTCACATTTTTCACAGCATGTCATAGCGATTTCCTCTTCAGGGCTTTGTGTTCAGTGGTTGACCTGGCGCGATTGGCGGCGATCCAAGCATCCAAATCGGCGCGGTGATAGAAGCAGAGCTTGCCCAGCTTGGTGAACGCGGGTCCGCGTCCTTGACTTCGGTAGCAGGCCAGCGACTTGGGCGATACCCCCAGATAGGCAGCGGCATTGATGACGTTCATCCGACCGTCGGGGAAAATCTGGACGCCGGGGGCGGCGGGTTGCAGTTGTTGCAGTTCGGTCATGGAAATTCCTCAATTTTATGTAGAGCAAATATATACAAAACATAAATTAAATAGTTAATGTAGAACTGTCAAGCACAAAAGGAATAGAATGTTAAAAATTGGAGGTGTGCGATGGCGGCGAAAAAAGGCGGAAAACTCAATAAGTCCGAGGTGATTCCAGTTCGCTTTGATCCGATTCTCAAAATGGCGGCGGAACTGGCGGCGGGCAAGGAGCGGCGAACGATGAGCAGCTTTGTAGAAATGGCGGTTGAACAAGCAGTCAAGCAATCCATCGTTGCGCGGGATGAAGCAGGGATGCCGATCAGTGCTTGGCAGGCATCCTATGAGACTTGGCATGAAGCGCCAGCGCGTCGGATACTTAATTTGGCATTGCAATTCCCTGATCTACTGACGATTCGAGAACGAAAGATTCTTAACGCCATACGTCAGCTATTCGGCAGAGAGCTTTATGAATCGAGCTTCCTTCCCTTATTCCAACTGACGGGTAGCGAGCTTTGGAACTGGTTGTGCCGATACGCGGACGATGAGATTACGTTTGAGGCTTTAGCGGAAGGAACGCGGGATATACAAATGAAGGTGGCCAGTGCAATAGCGCCGATGAATGGTAGCGCCTACCAACTATGAAGCCACACCTAACCCGTCTTGAATTGCGCCGTCTGCAACCAGGCCAGCAATTAACATCAGGCGGTATTCACTTTGAGCGGCTGGCGAATGGTGACGGGCGCTTTACCGTCAACATCATGGTGGATCGGGTTCGCATTCATCGGGTCGTCGGCTTGGAGAGTGAAGGAGTCACCCTGACTCAAGCGGAATGCTTGATAGAGCGGTTGCGCACTGAAGCGCGGGCTTCACGGTTAAGCCTTCCCAAAGGACGCAAGGTGGCTCTCGGTTTCAGTATGGCGGCAGATGACTATCTCAAGCGGTTGGAGGCCAGCCAAGGACGCAACATGGGCAAGAAACGCCTGCATATCGCTCGGCACCTCAAGCCCTTCTTTGCCGATAAATCGCTTTCCAAAATTGAAAAGTTTGATCTGCAACGCTACGCCAAGCAGCGCCGGGAAAACGATGCAGTGCCTGGCACCATCAACCGTGAATTCGCCACCCTCTTGCACCTGTACAAGCGGGCCGTGGAGTGGGGATGGTTGGTCAAGGTTCCGTTCGAGATACCCCGTCAGAAGGAAGAAAATCGGCGAATGGTTTATCTCACTTCAGAGCAGATCAGCGCCCTGTTGTCAGCGGCCAAAGCGGATCGGCGCTGGGAAATCTATCCGTTCACCCTGATCGCGTTGCATACCGCGATGCGGCTTAATGAGATTCTCAGTATCCGGCGGGCGGATATCGATTTAACGCGGCGGATCATTCACATCCCGCAGGCCAAAGCCGGAGCGCGTGATCAGCCGATCACGGTTGAATTGGCGGATTACTTGCGGGGCGTGTTGGCGATGGACGCGGCGGATCAGACATGGCTGTTTCCGGCAAACAGCGCCAGCGGGCATACCGTGGAAATTGTCCAGGCGTTTCAGCGCGTCGTGACTGCAGCGGGATTGAATCCGCGTGAAGTGACCCGGCATACCTTGCGACATACCGCGATCACGCATCTGGTTCAATCCGGCGTGGATTTGCCGACGGTGCAACGCATCAGCGGACATAAGACGCTGGCGATGGTGGCGCGATACAGCCACCAAAATGGAGAGCATATTCAGGCCGCAATGGAGCAGTTGCAAAACCGGATTACACAGGAATTACACAGGCCACAAAAAAGCCTTACCGGAACCTGACGGTAAGGCGTTGAATTAAATGGTGGGCCCTGTAGGATTTGAACCTACGACCAAGGGATTATGAGTCCCCTGCTCTAACCGCTGAGCTAAGGGCCCGGAACTGTGAGAATCTTAACCGCCGTCCCGGTTTCTCGCCACTGATTCATTCAGTCCAGATCCAGGAAGCTGCGCAACTGTTCCGACCGATTCGGATGCCGCAGCTTGCGTAGCGCCTTGGCCTCGATCTGGCGGATACGCTCGCGGGTTACATCAAACTGTTTGCCGACTTCCTCCAGGGTGTGATCAGTCGGCATGTCAATCCCGAAACGCATCCGCAGCACCTTGGCCTCACGCGGGGTAAGCGTCGACAGCACTTCGCGGGTCGCCTCGCGCAAACCCTCGACCGTGGCTGCATCCACCGGAGACATTACGTTCAGGTCTTCAATGAAATCGCCTAAATGTGAGTCCTCATCATCGCCGATCGGCGTTTCCATCGAAATCGGCTCTTTAGCGATCTTCATAACCTTGCGAACCTTGTCTTCCGGCATTTCCATCCGTCGGGCTAGTTCATCCGGTGTCGGTTCGCGGCCCATCTCCTGCAACATCTGCCGGGAAATCCGGTTCAGTTTGTTGATAGTCTCAATCATGTGAACCGGGATGCGGATGGTTCTAGCCTGATCCGCGATGGAACGAGTGATTGCCTGCCGAATCCACCAGGTCGCATAGGTCGAGAACTTGTAACCACGCCGGTATTCAAACTTATCCACCGCTTTCATCAAACCGATGTTACCTTCCTGAATCAGATCCAGGAATTGCAAGCCTCGATTGGTATACTTCTTGGCGATGGAGATCACCAGTCGCAGGTTGGCTTCGACCATTTCTTTCTTGGCGCGCCGGGCTTTGGCCTCACCAATCGACATATGGCGGTTGATGTCCTTGATCTCGTGAATGGTCAGCCGTGCCTGCTGCTCAATCGCTTGCAAGCGCTGCTGCGCATCCAGTATCGCCTCGCGCTGTTCCGCCAGCAGAGCTGAATGTTTCCTGCCGGATTGAATGTGTTCGTCTATCCAGTCCAGCCGGGTTTCATTCTGCGGGAATGAGCTAATGAAGGTCTTGCGTGGCATTTGCGCCCGGTTAACGCAGGCGTGCATCACCTCTTTTTCCCGGGTGCGGATACGCTCGGCCATCTCGTGCAAACGGGCGATCAAAGAATCCAGGGTCTTCGGCACCAGGCGAAATTGCAGAAAACGGTCGCCGAGCTGTTGCCGCAACATCCGGGTTTGATCGTGCTGTAAGCCTAATTCGTCGGCGCGGTTCAATGTTTCCTGATACAGGGTGTGCAATTCGGTGAAGCGGTTTGCCGTTTCCTGCGGATCAGGGCCGCTCTCGACCACGCTCGCACCCTCTTCATCCTCGTCCTCGTCTCCGTTTGCGACCGCCACTGCATCCACAACAGCGACAGCGTCCGGGTCGTCAGCCGCCAGTAGCAGAGCTTCGTCCGGCAGCACCGGCACCACTTCATCAATATCGTTAAAACCACTGATGATGTCAGATAGCCGAGTGCCATTGTCGCTGATCGAGTGATAAGCCCGCAGCAACTCGCCAATAGTCAACGGATAGCTGGACAGCGCCGAGAGTACTTGGCTCATGCCCTCTTCAATGCGTTTGGCGATCTGGATTTCACCCTCGCGAGTCAGCAGTTCGACGGTGCCCATTTCACGCATGTACATCCGCACCGGATCAGTGGTGCGGCCAAAATCACTGTCCACCGCCGCCAGCGCAGCAGCAGCTTCCTCAGCCACTACGTCATCATCGGCGCTGACTGGATTTTCGTTGAGTAGCAAGGTCTCGGTATCGGGCACGAACTCATGCACTTCAATACCCATGTCATTGATCATCGAGATGATATCTTCGATCTGTTCAGGATCGACGATGTCATCGGGCAGATGATCATTCACCTCGGCATAGGTCAGGAATCCCTTTTCCTTGCCGCGGGCGATCAACTTCTTTAACTGCGATTGTTGCTGCTCGCTCATGACCTGCTCACAAACTGGGTAAGAAAAACATAAACTAATAACGATATCATAGATATGGAATTAATCTACGTCGTTAAAGGAAAAATTAGACTTTTTGCGGCTTGCCAAGGTTCCTCACTGCCTCGCGTTCTTCGGCGTTCAGTGCGCTGGGTACGCCCCGACGGAGCAGGATTTCCGGCACTTGCTCGCCCGGATCGTTGCGTCGCCGCAGATAAGCCAGAATATCAGTGAATTCTGCTGCAAACTGATAGCTTTCCTCCGGCACTTCCGGTTCCCAAACAGCCAACCGTTCCAGAATCGCGCCTTCGCGGGTATCCCGATAGCGTTCCAGCAGCGTAGCAACCTTGAGGTGGGGATGCTTCAGCAGCGTTTCAATCAGCTCAGTCAGCAGTTTTATCCCCGGATCGCTGTTCACCCGCAAAAGGGGATCGTCTGCCGTCATTCCTTGCGCCAGCTCCGGTCGGTACAGTAGCAACGCAACAGCTTTACGCAGTGGAGTACGGGTCAGCCGCAGATTACGATCAGCGCGATTAGGAACCGCCGTAGCAGCAGGCGGCGGACGCAGCCGGGTTGTCGCCAGATGAGCTTCCTTTTGGAGTCGCGCCTCCATCAAATCGCGAAAGTGCCCATCGGGCAACTTTTCCAGCAATGGTCGCGCCCGTTCAGCCAGTCGAGCACGTCCCGCCAGTGTTTCGGGATCGGTTTGACCGCGCAGTTCGGAAAACAGGTAATCGGCCAGTGCCGTAGCCTGCTCCAACCGCCGCTCAAAGGTCGCCTGACCCTCCCGGCGTACCAGTGTATCGGGATCTTCGCCATCGGGCAGGAACAGAAAACCCACCTGGCGGCCATCGTGCAAAAACGGCAGCGTCACCTCCAGCGCCCGCCAAGCCGCTGCCCGTCCGGCGCGGTCGCCGTCGAAGCAGAACACCAGGTCGCTGACCACGCGGAACAGTCGTTCAATCTGATCAGCGGTGGTGGCGGTGCCAAGCGTGGCGACCGTATACGGAAGGCCGTGCTGAGCCAGCGCCACCACATCCATATAGCCTTCAACCACCAACAGCCGTGGTAAGGGTTGACTCTGCATCCGCGCTTCATGCAACCCGTACAGTTCCGAACCCTTATGAAACAGCGGTGTTTCTGGGGAATTGAGATACTTGGGCGTCGTCTCGCCATCCAGCGCCCGCCCGCCAAAGGCAATGACCCGCCCGCGCCGGTCGCGGATCGGGAAGATGATGCGGTCGCGAAAGCGGTCGCGCAGCCGACCCTGTTCATCACGGCTGGACAGCCCGGCATTGAGGAGGTTCTCAGCCGTGGCTCCAACCTCCCGCAGCGCTCGGCTTAGATTCTCCCAACCTGCGGGCGCATAGCCAATGCCAAACACCCCCGCGATCTGCCCGGTCAGGCCGCGTTGGCGCAGATAATCCACCGCCCGCTGCCGACTGGGATGTTCACGCAACTGACGGCGGAAGAATCGATCGGCCTGCGCGACTAAATCCAGCAGCAGTGGCTTGATCGAAACCCGGTCATTGCCCCCCGTTTGGGGCAGTTCCAGTCCAGCCTGCCGGGCCAGTTCCTCCACCGCGTCCAAAAATTCCAGCCGCTCGTAAGTCATCAGAAAACCAATCGCGTTGCCGTGAGCGCCGCAACCGAAGCAGTGGTAGAACTGCTTGCGGGGACTGACCGAGAACGACGGGGTTTTTTCGGTGTGAAACGGACAGCAGGCCATAAATTCATGACCCGCCCGCCGCAGCGGCACTCGGCTGTTGACGATCTCAACGAGATCAACTCGGCCGAGCAGTTGATCGAGGAATTCCTGGGGAATGCGGCCCATAGCCACAAAGCCTAGCGAACAAACGCCCAACCGTCAGCGGTTGGGTACAACAAAGAATTGGAGGAAGCGTTGCGGACGCGGCGGGTAGGCCGGTTCGGGAGCGAACCGTTCAACCGCCAAAATGGGCCTTGACCCGAGTACTGACGGTGGTCATATCCACCCGGCCCTGAGCCTGATCCTTGATCAGCGCCATGACCTTGCCCATGTCGCGCACCGACTGGGCGCCCGTCACGGCGATGGCATTGGCAATTAGGGCATCGAGATCGGTTTCGCTCAGCGGCGTGGGCAGGTAGGATTGAACCAAATCAATCTCGAAGGCCTCCTGATCGGCTAAATCCGCACGATTCGCGCTCTGGTATTGGGCGAGTGATTCGCGACGCTGTTTGATCATCTTTTCCAGTACGGCCAGCACTTGAGCATCGCTCAACTCGATGCGCTCGTCCACCTCGCGCTGCTTGATCGCGGCCAGGATCAGACGAATCACGCCGAGGCGGTGCTTATCCTTGGCGCGCATGGCGGCTTTCATGTCATCCTGAATGCGGTCTTTGAGCGACATGGCGGCAGGCTCGCTAGCGGTAGCGGAAAGGACGAACGCCCTAGAACAAGCGGACGCGACGGGAGACTTCGCGGGAAAGTTTCTTCAAATGGCGCTTGACGGCGGCAGCCCGCTTGCGCTTGCGTTCCTGGGTAGGCTTTTCGTAGGACTCGCGGCGGCGGACTTCAGACAGAACGCCGGCTTTTTCGCAGGATCGCTTGAAGCGGCGCAGCGCGACATCAAATGGTTCATTTTCCTTAACTTTCACGGAAGGCATTAACCCATCACCTCATTGCTGTGTGGTTGGAGTGGACGAAATGAAATTGCATAATGAATAACCGATGAATTGTAGTCACCCCTGTTGCCAAATGCAAAATAGTGAAGCGCTATGTTAATCCTCGGCATTGAAACGTCCTGCGATGAAACCGGGCTGGCGCTGTACGACAGCGAGCGCGGTTTGCTGGCCCACGCCCTGCACAGCCAGATCGCGCTGCACGCCGAATACGGCGGCGTAGTGCCGGAACTGGCTTCCCGCGATCACGTTCGTAAAATCTTGCCGCTGTTGCGCGGGATTTTTCAGCAGGCCAATGTAAAACCGCGCAGCGTAGACGGCGTGGCCTACACTCGTGGGCCGGGGTTGATCGGGGCGCTGCTGGTAGGCGCGACCATTGGCCGCAGTCTGGCTTGGACCTGGAAGGTGCCGGCGATGGGTATCCATCACATGGAAGGCCATCTGTTGGCCCCGATGCTGGAATCCGACCCGCCAGACTTCCCATTCGTGGCGTTGCTGGTGTCCGGCGGCCATAGCCTGCTGGTGCGGGTGGACGGGATCGGCCGCTACCAGATCATCGGCGAATCGGTGGACGATGCCGCTGGCGAAGCCTTTGACAAGACCGCCAAGCTGCTGGGGTTGCCCTATCCCGGTGGGCCGGCGCTGGCCAAGCTGGCGGAACAGGGCGATCCCGGTCGCTTCCGGTTCCCCCGCCCGATGACTGATCGCCCCGGCTGCGATTTCAGTTTCAGCGGCCTGAAGACGGCGGCAATCAACACCTGGCGAAAGCTGGAACCGACCTCGGAGAATCGAGCCGACGTGGCCCGCGCTTTCGAGGATGCGGTGGTAGATACGCTGGTGATCAAGTGTCGGCGGGCGTTGCAAGCGACCGGGTTGCAGCGGCTGGTGGTCGCGGGCGGGGTGGGCGCGAACCGGCAGTTGCGGGAGCAGTTGCGGAACTTGGCGGCTGAATCCGGCGGGGCGGTTTATTACCCCCGGCTGGAATTCTGCACCGATAACGGCGCAATGATCGCTTATGCTGGCTGGCGGCGGCTGGCGGCGGGTCAGGGCGAAAATACCGCGATTGAGGTGACGCCGCGTTGGCCGCTGGACAGTCTGCCGCCGGTGGATTGAGGCATGGCATGACCACGCTTCAATCTACCGGCATTGGACGTTGCGCGTTCAGGCAAAGCGCCGCGCTTCTCCTGTGCCAAACGCATTCTCCACGCAGCGCCCGCACAGTTCAGGATGATCGACGTTTTGGCCCACATCGGCGCGATGATGCCAGCAGCGCACACATTTGGGGTGATCACTGGGCAGAATCCGAATCGCCAGCGCTTGACCGTTGATCTGCATTTCCACGGCGTCCGCTGGCTTTGCCACAAGCGGATGAACGTGGGCATCGGAAGTGATGAGAAAGAATCGTAGTTCATCTTCCAACTGGCCTAAATCGGCGGCCAGATCGCCCTCGCAGTACAAATCTACCTCGGCGTCCAGCCCGGAACCAATGCTGCCCGCCACCCGCAACTTCTCCAGTTCCTTGCTCACCGCCTCGCGCACCGCAATCAGCCGATCCCAGTAAGCGGCATTGAACCGATCATCGTCAGCGACCGCGAACAGCCCGTCATACCACGTTGTCAGGAACACCGAGGGGTCGCGCTCACCCGGCAGATTCCGCCAGATTTCCTCGGCGGTGAAGCTGAGGATCGGGGCCAGCCAGCGGGTCATCGCTTCCAGAAGGTGATACAGCGCGGTTTGCGCCGAGCGGCGGGCGATGCTGTCGCGGCCGGTGGTGTACTGGCGATCCTTGATGATATCCAGATACAGGCTGCCCATGTCCACCGAGCAGAAGTTGTGAATTTTCTGATAGATCAGATGAAACTGGTATTGGTCGTAGGCGCTGAGAATTTCTTCCTGCAAGCGGTAGCTACGATCCACCGCCCAGCGATCCAGCGCCAGCATTTGGTTCGGCGGTGCGAGATGGTGCGCGGGATCGAAACCATTGAGGTTAGCCAGCAGGAAGCGGGCGGTGTTGCGCATCCGCCGGTAGGAATCCGCCATCCGCTTGAGAATCTCGTCAGAGACGTTCATCTCACCGCGATAGTCGGTTGCCGCCACCCACAGCCGCAACACGTCGGCGCCCAGCGAATTGACTACTTTCTGCGGCGCGACCACGTTCCCCATGGACTTCGACATTTTGCGACCCTGGGCGTCGACGGTGAAGCCGTGGGTCAGCAACCCCTGGTAGGGCGCAACGCCGCGCATCGCTACTGAGGCCAACAGCGAGGACTGGAACCAGCCGCGATGCTGATCCGAGCCTTCCAGATACAAATCAGCGGGGAAATGCAATTCCGGGCGACGCTCCAGCACCGAAGCGTGAGTGGTGCCGGAATCGAACCACACATCCAGCGTATCCTTGGCCTTGACATAATCCGCCGCATCCGCGCCCAGCACTGCTGCCGGATCGAGTTCAAACCAGGCGTCAATCCCCTCCTGTTCAATCCGTTGCGCGACCTGTTCCATCAATTCCAGCGTATTCGGATGCAATTCGCCGGTCTGTTTATGGGTAAACAGGGTGATCGGCACCCCCCAATAGCGCTGCCGGGAAATGCACCAGTCAGGCCGGTTTTCTACCATGCCCTGCAACCGCGCCTCGCCCCAGTCCGGGGTAAAACGCACCTTTTTAATCTCCTCCAGGGCGCGGGTGCGCAGCCCGTGTTGCTCCATGCTGATGAACCATTGCGGGGTAGCGCGGAAGATGACCGGAATTTTGTGCCGCCAGCAATGCGGATAACTGTGGTTGATCCGGGCGACCCGCAACAGCATCCCCTGCGCTTTCAGCGTATCAATCACCTGTTCGTTGGCGGCGAACACATGCAGTCCGGCAAACAACGGGGTATCGGGCAGAAAGCGGCCATCCGGCCCCACCGGGTTATCCACCTTCAGCCCATAGCGGGAGCCGACCACATAGTCCTCCTGGCCGTGCGCCGGAGCGGTATGCACCGCGCCAGTACCCGCTTCGGTAGTGACGTGATCGCCGAGGATGATGGGAACCTCACGGTCGTAGAATGGATGGCGCAGCAGCAGCCCTTCCAGCGCGGAACCTGGCCCGTAGGCCACCACCTGATAAGTGTCAATCTGCCAGCGGGCCAGCGCGTCTTTCAGCAACGGTTCGGCGACCAGCAACCGTTCCTGACCCTGATCGGTCTCCACCTGCACCAGCACATACTCAAAGCCGGGATTAACTGCCACTGCCTGATTGGCCGGCAGCGTCCACGGTGTGGTGGTCCAAATCACCACCGCCAACCGCCCTTGACCGGCATGACCAGCGACATGGTGCAGACGCGCCAGCACCGCTTCCGGGTTTGCGGCAGGGAAGCGCACATCAATCGCCAATGAATCGCGATCTTCGTACTCGACCTCGGCCTCGGCCAGTGCCGAACCGCATTCGGTACACCAATGCACCGGCTTGGAGCCGCGATGCAAATGACCATTAGCGATAATCCGCGCCAGCGAGCGCACGATGTCGGCTTCGGCGCGGAAATTCATGGTCAGGTACGGGTTGTCCCAGTCGCCCAGGATGCCCAGGCGCTGAAAGTCCATGCTTTGACTCGCCACCTGCGCGGCGGCAAAGGCGCGGCAGGCGTCGCGGAATTGGCGGGCCTCCACTTTCACTCCCACCTTGCCCAGCTTCTTTTCCACCATCTGCTCGATGGGCAAGCCGTGGCAATCCCAGCCCGGCACATACGGCGCATCGAAACCGCTCAGGGTGCGGGATTTGACGATGATGTCCTTGAGTACCTTATTGACGGCATGGCCGATATGAATTTCCCCATTGGCGTAGGGCGGGCCGTCGTGCAGCACAAATTTGGGGCGACCGGCGAATTCGGCGCGTTGCCGATGATAAAGATCCAGTTCCCGCCAATAGCGCAGCAGATCCGGCTCGCGCCGGGCGAGATCCGCCTTCATCGGGAAGGCGGTCTGGGGAAGATTAAGAGTGTCTTTGTAATCAGCCACGGTGAACCTCTGAACTTCAGAATGCTTCAGGCAGGAGGGGGCGATGGTGGGTATCGGGAATCACGATACCCCGTGCCGAGAAATAGCTTCGGGCGGTGTGCGTATCCCGCTGAATCTGCGCTTGCAGGGCCATCAGCGACTCGAAGCGCTGCTCCGGGCGGATATAGTGCATAAAATCAACTTTAACCTGTTGACCGTAGAGATCGCCCCGGAAGTCGAGCAGATGCACTTCCAATTGCTGGCGGATACCCCGCACCGTGGGCCGGCGCCCCACATTGGCGACCCCCGGCCATGGTTGTAAACCGGCTCCGCTCATCACCACCGCGTATACCCCGTAAACCGGAGTGACCCGGCGGAGCAGGTGAATGTTGGCGGTTGGAAAGCCAATAGTGCGACCGATTTGGTCGCCGTGCGCCACTCGCCCGCACATATCGTAGGGTCGGCCCAGCAGCCGCGCTGCCGCTTCCAAATCACCATGCGCCAAGGCTTCACGGGTACGAGTGCTGCTCACCCGCTGGTCATCCAGGATGTAGCTGTGGGTGTCAACGACTTCAAAGCCGTGGCGCTGGCCGGCTGCAACCAGCATGGCAAAGTCGCCGGCGCGGCGGTGGCCAAAGCGGAAATCATCGCCGACCACCAGATAGCGGATACCGAGCCGGTTTACTAACAGCTCGTTAATGAAGTCGGATGCGGGCATGGCCGCGAGCTGGTGATCGAATTTCAGGCATAACACCCGTTCGATACCCAGTCCATCCAGAGCCAGCAGCTTTTCCCGCAAGCGCATCAAGCGGGCCGGCGGCGCAGTGGGACCGGCGAAAAATTCCTGCGGCTGCGGCTCGAAGGTGATGACCATACGCGGCAACCGCAACCGCGCCATTTGCCGGGTCAACTGATCAAGAATCACTCGATGGCCGAGATGCACACCGTCGAAGTTGCCGATGGTGGCGACGCAACCGCGATGCCAGGGACGGAGATTGTGTTGACCGCGTATCAGTTCCATATCGGGCAAGTGAGTACCGGTTGCGAACGGAGATTGGCATTATAGGGGCAATAGCGGGTACTGGCGGCGACCGTATCCGGTTTTTCCCACCAAGACCGGTGAGTGCTTTCACTTTCAGAACCGTTCGGTAATCCAGGGCGATCCCCTGCATGGATCAGGCAAGATCGACACCCCAACCATTCGCGCCGTGTTGGTGATTTCCTTGCTCACTATAAGGAAGCAGTCAGCCATGACACTCGCGATCACACCATGCTGGAAAAAATTCACTATCTCGATAATCCTGATACCGTTCACTCCTGAGATGAATGGAGAGAATCATCCATGGTTACTAACACCAAGCCGTATTCCGAGGCCTGTGAGCAGAACAAGGCGCCGATTCTTGCAGTACTGCGGGAAGTATTCACCCATCCGGGGCTGATTCTGGAAATCGGCGCGGGCACCGGCCAACATGCCGTTCACTTCACCCGTCACTTGCCGCATCTCCTCTGGCAACCTACCGATCTGGCCGAAAATCTGTCAGGTATCCAGCTCTGGAGCGCCGAGGCGAAGCTGCCGAACCTGCGCCAGCCGCTGGAGCTGGAGGTTTGCCGCCAGCCGTGGCCGGTGACAAAAGCCGTCGGCGTATTTTCGGCTAACACCGCGCACATCATGGCTTGGCCGGTAGTGGAATGCCTGTTTCGCGGGATCGGTCTGGTGCTGGAATCGGGCGGCGCTTTCTGTTTATACGGACCGTTCAACTATGGCGGTCACTACATCAGCGCCGGTAACGCCGAATTCGATCTCTGGCTGCGGTCATGGAGTCCAGAGAGCGGCCTCCGTGATTTCGACGATCTCGACCGACTGGCCGCCGATAACGGCTTGCGCTTGCAATGCGACTATCCGATGCCGGTTAATAATCGAACCCTGGTCTGGGTTCGGGACTGAATCAGCCGGACCGTTGAGCAAACCAGGTCGGCAACTCGTCCAGACCGTTCACTACGATATCCGGCTCGACATCCCAAGGATCGAATAAGGCGTCCGGCTGGCGCTTGACCCAGGCGGCGCGGAGGCCAGCGGCTTTGGCGCCGATCACGTCCCAGGCATTACTGGACACCAGCCAGGTTTCATTGGGCGTGTGTTCGGTTCGCCGCGCCAGGTGAGCGTAAACCACCGGATCCGGTTTGAAGGTGCGCAAATCGTCCACGCTCACGACATCTTCCAACTGGGACAGTACGTCGACGTTGGTCAGCAGCGCACGGATGCTGGCTTCTACCCCATTGGTGAATGCGACCAACTGATGGCCTTGCGCCTTGAGGGCGCTCAAACTGGCAGCGACTTCCGGGAATAGCGGCAGGTACAGATAGGCTTCCAGCAGTCGCCCCTGGTCGGATTCCGGCAACTCGCAGCGTAACGCCTGCTGGGTATAGCGCAGCGCCTGTCGGGTACACACGTCAAAATCGGCGTAGCGCCGCATCAAGCCACGCCGAAATGAGTATTCCAGTTGCTTGCTCCGCCACAGTTTGGCAAAGCGGGCGGCTTGCTCGCCGACCAGCGCCTGCAGCGGCTCGGCCAGTGCCAGCGGGTCCACCAGGGTCCCGTAAACGTCGAATCCCAAAGCATATGTTTTTTCCATACTGTCCTCACATTCCAGGCTCATGTTCCATGTGGCGTTCGGCTCAATCCGCCCGGACGACCGCGATTACCAGCAGCAACCAGGCTATCAGAAAAGCGATACCGCCCAAGGGAGTTATTGCTCCCAGCCAGCGAATACCGCTCAGACTCAGGGTGTACAGGCTACCGGAGAATAGCAGCACACCGACCGCCAGCAGGATTCCAGCCCAGCGCAACAATGCCGATTCGGGGATATGCAGCGCCAGCAATCCGACCGCCAGCAGTCCCAGGGCATGATAAACATGATAGTTCACCGCAGTTTCGTAGACTGCCATCAGATCAGGCGCCAGCGTCTTTTTCAGCGCGTGAGCGCCGAATGCGCCCAGCGCCACCGCCAGCAGCATTCCAACACTGCCCAAAAACAAGAAGGTTTTCGCCAGGATCGGCATCAGGATTCTCCGGTGGTTAGTTCTGCAGATTGGGTGGTGCTGTTCAGCTCAAAGTGTCACCTAAGCTGTAACAGCGTGGCGCAGTGCATGTCACGGTTTTTTCACAACGGCCTTGCAACATCGCCCCGATTCATCGGCTATTGCAGTATATTTGAAAATATTTTCAAATATAAACCAATAAGATATAAAAAATAATTACTTCTCTTCTATACTTGGTTCCTTTGTTGCTAAGACTGGCTTCATTAGGGCCTTGGTCTGTCTGTCCATCCGCCTACGCTGCACATCATGATTGCTACGTTGTTCAGGTCCAACCTGGACAGCCTGAAAGGCAACGCCCCTATCCTTGATAGGGAAAAAATGCGGATCGTTCATCCGCTCATAGTCATCAAAGGAAGAGGATTCAACCGTGGAAGCACACAAACTCTGGCAGTTTCCGATTAAGGAATTTCATCGTATTCCCCGTGGCCTGCTCGGCCCTGGCGCTTACGAAATGGTTGGGTTGGAAGCCAACAAGCTCGGCTTCAAGCGCTGTGTACTGGCCACCTCTGGTTTACGCGGCACCGGCATCGTTGAGGACATCGTTGGCAAGCTCAAATACCGGAATGTTGATGTGGTGGTCTATGACAAGATCGAGTCCAATCCCAAGGACTACAATGTCATGGACATCGCCGATATGTACATCCGCGAGAAGTGCGACAGCTTCGTTTCGGTCGGCGGCGGTAGCGTGACTGACGCCACCAAGGGCGCACGGGTTGTGGTCTCGCATGATGGCCGCAACATCAACGAATTCGACGGTTACAACAAATCCACCAATCCCAACAATCCGCCGCACATCGCCATTAACACCACGGCGGGTACCGGTTCCGAGACCAGTTTTGCCTATGTGATCACCGACACGGTTTCGGAAAAAGCGCCCTATAAATGGCTGGGGCTGGATGAAAACGTCCCGGTCAGCCTGAGCATTAACGATCCGGTGCTGCACTTTTCCATGCCGTCGGACCTGACTGCTTTCTGCGGTTTCGACGTACTGGCCCACGCTTCCGAGCCGTATGTTTCGCGGATTGACTTCCTGCCGAGCATGGGCAGCGCGTTGCTGGGTATCGAACTGGTCGCACAAAATCTGCGCCGTGCCGTGTTCGAGCCGCTGAACTACGAAGCCCGTACCAACATGATGTACGCCTCCTACATCTCGGCGCAGGCGTTCAACAGCGGCGGTCTGGGTATCATCCACTCCATTTCCCACGCGGTCAGCGCCTTCTACGACTCGCACCACGGCCTGAACAACGCCATCGGTCTGACCCGGGTGTGGGAATTTAACATGCAGGCCAACTACAAGCGGTTCCGCGACATTGCCAAGGCGATGGGTGAAAATGTGGATGGGCTGTCCGATGTTTCCGCCGCCGAACGGGCCGTGGAAGCTGCCATTCGGTTGAGTAAAGACCTCAACATCCCGGCCAACTTCACCAGCATCGGCCCGTACACCAAGTCACGGATGGGCACCGGGCGCTATGCCGAAGTGGGCAGCACCAAAATCTCCGCCGAAAATGTCGAACGCGACGTCGACCGCATCACCAAGCATGTATTGAATGATGCCTCGACGCCGGGCAATGGCCGCGAATGCACCTACGAGTCCGTCGCGCCGGTCGTTCGTCATACCCTGGTCGGCAGCTACTAGCACCGGCTCCCTTTGGGCTAATCCGCTCTGTTACTGAGCCAGGACTTTCGCTAAATCTTTCCATTCGTCATGCCCGCGAAAGCGGGTATCTACTCTTTGCAGTGGCTTACTGGATTCCCGCCAGTGCGGGAATGACGGAAAACGAAAGTCCTGTCAGCATTTACCCTGAGTGACCCGGACTCCCGGCTTGGCGTCGGTGGGTCCGGGCTTGGAGTGGGCGCATGTTTGCATCAATTGAGCAAACCATCGCGCAGTTGCGCGATCAGCAGTACCTCTGCGACCGTAAATTGGCGACCGTTGCCTTTCTCGCGTTGCAAATGCGTAAGCCGATCCTGATTGAAGGGCCAGCCGGCGTCGGCAAAACCGAACTGGCGAAAGTGGTCGCAAAGGCGCTAGGACGCTCGCTGATCCGGCTGCAATGTTACGGCGGACTGGATGAGGCACACGCGCTGTACGAGTGGGAATACGGTAAGCAACTGCTGTACACCCAGATTCTGCGCGACAAAATCAGCCGCCTGTTTGAAGGCGTCAGCGATTTGCACCAGGCTGTCGAGCAATTACACCTGCATGAAGATGTGTTTTTCTCGGAACATTTCATTATTCACCGCCCCATTCTCCAAGCCATCAGTTCGCCCGATCCAGTGGTGCTGCTGATTGACGAACTGGACCGCGCCGAGGAGCAATTTGAAGCGTTCCTGCTGGAAGTCTTGAGCGATTTTCAGGTCACGGTGCCGGAACTGGGCACGGTGAAAGCGACCACCATTCCTTACGTCATTATCACCAGCAACAACACCCGCGATCTGAGCGATGCGCTCAAGCGCCGCTGTCTGCATCTGTTTATCGGCTATCCCGACGAGCAGCGGGAGCTGGAGATCGTGCGGATGAAAGTCCCGGCGCTTCAGGAAACCCTGGCCGCGCAAGTGGTCGCGGTGATCCGTCGTTTGCGTTCGCTGGATTTGCGCAAAGCGCCCAGCATCAGTGAAACCCTGGACTGGGCGCAGGCGTTGGTGCTGCTCAACGCCGATACGCTGACTCCGGCGTTGCTGGAAGAAACCCTGCATCTGCTGATCAAGTACGAGCGCGACACCCAGCAGGTCAATGACCAGTTGCCGTGGATCAGCGAAGCATTGCAGGTGCCGGGTCCCGAAGCTACGGCGGCGCCCGCCGCGATTCCGTTACGCCCGCCGCTGCGTCCCGCTGAATCAAGGAGCAGTCCGCTGGAGCAGCGCCGCCCGGAACTCGCCGCCGGCTATTTCACCAGTTATCCGGGCCGCACTGACGGCCGCACTGGTTAATGCCGATGGACGCCGTGATCAACCGCTTCGTGTTCCTGCTGAAAAGCCGGGGCGTGCGGATTTCGCCCGCTGAATCGCTGGACGCAATGCAGGCGTTGGCGTGGGTGGGGCTGGATGAGCGGGATACGCTGCGGATCGTGTTACGCAGCACCTTGATCAAGGCGGTCCGCGATCTGCCGCTGTTTGAGGAGTTGTTTGCGCAATTTTTCAGCCTGCCCAAGGCAACGCCAGCGCATGAATCAGCAGCGGAAGCATTGCCGCCACAGCCCGAAATCGCGCTGGAACCGCCGGAAATGGTTGCGGAGCAAAATCCGGTCAGCGGCCAATCGGACGGCGATAACGCCCACGAAGACGCGCTCGACATCCGCGACTATTTCGCTGACGAGTCAATGGCGACTCATTTCAACTCGAATCAGGACGCCAACGATCTCAGTCTGGCTGAGTTCGGCCAGAACCTGGTGTTGAGCCGCAAGCGGGACTTGCTCGACCAAGTGATGCACAAGGCGATGCAAGTGTTGAAGGCGCGGCGGATGAAGCACGGCGGGCGAGCGGGCGAGTTGAATTTGAGCGAAGCCATTGCCGCGCTGGACGCCGAGGTGATTACCGACGCGGTGATGGAGCTGCTGGATGAACTCGGCGACATGGATGTTGACGAGAACCTGATTAAGCGATTATCCAGCCGGTTGAACGGCGGCATCGCCCATCTGCCGGAATTGCTGAAACGTTATCTGGAACGGGAACTGGCGCTAAAACCACTGCCGAAACTTCCCGATCCAAACCGCCGCGCCCTGCCCACTCTCCATTTTTCGGAACCGGAACGGCGGGAAATGACCGAGATCGTGCAGCGGTTGTGTCGGCGGATGCGCGGGGCGCGTTCCTATCGTCGCCACATCAGCCCGCATGGCCGGATCAGCGTGCCGCTCACTTTGCGCCGCAATATGAAATACGAAGGCATCCCGTTTCAGCCGGTGATGACCTATTACCGCGATGAAAAGCCCCGGCTGCTGGTGATCTGCGATGTCAGCCTGTCAGTGCGCAATACCGCCCGCTTCATGCTGCATCTGGCTTACAACCTGCAAAGCCTGTTCGGCCAAGTGCGCAGCTTTGCCTTTGTCAGCGATGTGGTCGAGGTCAGCGCCCAGTTCGAGCAACAGGGCATTGATGAAGCCATTGGTGCGGTCTTCAACGGCGGCCTGCTCGATACCGACGCGGACAGCAATTACGGCCACGCCTTGAGCCAGTTTCACCAGCGCTATTTGGGCGCGGTGACTCAGCAAACTACGGTCATTCTCCTGGGCGATGGGCGCGGTAACCGCAATCCGCCGCAGGTGTGGGCACTGGAAGGCATTCGCCGCCGCGCCAAACAATTGATCTGGTTGTCGCCGGAATCACGCGGCAGTTGGAAGCTGGGCAGTTGCGATATGTCCTTGTACGAGCCGGTCTGCCACCACACCGAAGTCGTCCGCAATATGCAGCAACTCGGTCGCGTGACCGAAGACCTGTTGCGGCGGTCGGTCGCTCGACCCTGACGATGGAGAGTTCGATCTGATGATGCTGTCCCGCCACCGCCACGCCCTGCTGGTGAACGGTCTGGAACAACGCGCCGCGCCGCTGGCTACCAGTGTCCATTTCCAGTTGTATCCGCTCACTGCGACCGTGCCGACCGATGAACTGATTATCGTCCACGACTTCAGCGCGACCCAGATTGACAACAATCTCGGCTACTACGTCGTCAGTGAGTTACTGCCGTTGCTGGTAGCGCATCGTAACCGAGTGGATAGCGGCTACAGCGACCAGGATTTGTTCGAGCGCTCGGTGGGCGACATCGTGCGCTCCATGGCCGGCAACGAGCGCCGCGCCTGGCGCCTGTTCTACGCCAATACGCTGAACGCCACGCAGGCCAGTGCCGGTTTGGGGCAGCCGCCGGGTCGGCCTGACGAGACCGCAAGCGACTTTATCGGCCTGTTCGGCGCGATTTATCGCTACGCGCTGGAACTGATTGAGGCGCTGTCCGTTGCCACATCGCCGCCGACGGTGCTGGATGTAGCCACCTGTTTCGGCTTCTTTCCGCTGCTGCTGGCGCGAGTGCGTACCGCGACCAAGACGCTGGGCGACATCGCCGGTTGCGATCTGAATCCGGCCTTGATGGGCTTTGCCAACGATTACGCCCGGCATAGCGGCCTGGATCAAACCTGTTTTGGCGTCGCCGATATTCTGGCCGACGACATTGAGCGGGAATTAGCACCATTACCGGCTCGCTACGACGTAGTGACTGCGCTGCATCTGCTGGAACACCTTGAACCCGCGCAAACCGAACAGGCCGTCGCCAACCTGTGGCGGCTCACTGCGCGGCGACTGATTATCGCAGTGCCGCTCGAAGCCGTACCCGATCCCCGCTACGGCCATCGGCAAGTGTTCGATCGCAACCGGTTATTGACCATCGGGCGGACGCTCGGCGGCCACCATGAGTATTTCGAGTATCACGGCGGCTGGCTGGTAATTGACCGGCATCACTGAGAGCAACACTCAGCAGACTCCGCACAAGAGCACCAAAACCACCATAACTAAAGAGCAACTACCATGCTCCAGAGGAGGACTGTCATGTATAACCCTAATCACCTGTTGCGTCTCGGCGCTATCAGCGTCGGCGCACTGGTGTTGCTGACATCAGCGCGAGCGGATCAACTCGATGATCTGATGCAGCAACTCAAGGCCAAAGGGGTACTGAACCAACAGGAATACCGCACACTGAGCAAACAGCGGGCAGCGGCGCCGCCGACCCCGGCAGGGCAGGCGGAGGTAGTCGACGCGCTGATGCGCCAGCTTCAGGCCAAAGGGATTCTGAGCCAGCAGGAGTACGCCAAGCTGAGCGCACCGGCAGCGGCGCCGGTCGCGGTGGCTTCATCCCGAGCAGCACCGGTCGCGGAACCGGCGACCGCTTCATCCCAGTCCGCGCCGGACCAAGTGGCTGCGGCGCCGACGGGTCCTTATATTCGCATGATGGATAAGGGTGTCGGTCTACATGTCGGCTCGGTGGATATCCTCTTCTCCGGTGGCATCAACGCCTTTTATGTCCAAAACCAGGTCGGTGACCGAGACGCAAACAATGTTGTGCTGGGTGGCATCGCCAATATCGATGGCCAAGATTCGGCGTCGATACGCAACGGCCTATTGCCTGGCAACTTCAGCGTGAGTCTCAAAACGCAACAGGAAGGGTTCGACCTAGGGGCAACCTTTGGTTTCTACCCCGGCCTCAACAGCGTGAGCAACAACGGTGGCGCCAATTCCGCAGGCAACCCCTCGGCGCTCGGCACCACCGGCATCGATTTCCGTCAGCAGTTCATCACTGTGGGCACACCTTCCATGGGTACCTTCAAAGGTGGCCGGGACATCGGACTGTTCGGTTCGCAGGCAATCCTTAATGATTTCAGCTTGGTGAGTGTCGGCACCCCCGGCTCCAACGCGGCACCGTCGAATACCACCTTCGGCCGCATCGGTCTTGGCTATGTGTACACGGACTTCATTCCGCAGATTACGTATACCAGTCCATCTTTCAGCGGCCTGCAGGTCAGCCTCGGCCTGTTTACACCGCTTGACGCCGTAAACTTCAGTTCCGTATCCGGCCAGCTCACCAGCCACAATCAACCCGGTGTCCAGGGCCAACTGGTCTACAACGCGAACTTGGGTAGCACGAAAACCAAGCTATGGACGAGTTTCGTGACCCAGAAGCTGGAGAGCGCTAATAACACACAGGCGCTGCCCGAAGGCCAGAGCGTGCAAGCCAATGGTTTCGATCTTGGCACCAATATTGGGCTAGGACCGGCTAATTTGGTGCTGTATGGCTATACCGGCAAGGCGCTCGGCTCGACGGGTCTGTTCTTCGACGCGGTGAGCCAAGATGGACAGGCGCGTGACTCTCACGGCTTCTACGTACAGGGCACCTACCAGTTTCTGGAGCGCTTCACCGCCGGGCTTAGCTACGGCGCAAGCTATCTCGACCAAGCCAGTGATGAGGACCATCCGCTGTTGGTCAAGCAAAACAACTCCTGGCTCTTCGGACTGCACTACAAGCTGACCGACTGGGTGCAACTGGCGGGCGAGTACACATATACCAAGTCCGAGGCGCAAAACGGTAACTCGGCGGATGAAAACACCTTCGCTGTGGGAGCCAGCCTGTTCTTCTGAACAGGAGATGCTCTACAGCGATTCTGTCTGAAATAGTGAATTTTGAATTTGGGAGAACGTCATGACATTAGCATTATTGATAGCAATCAGCCTGATGTGGATACCGGTTGCAATCCTTTTTCTGGGCAAGGGTGAGGCCAAGAGTACCGGAGCCATTACCGGCTTCGTGGGATTGACCGTGGTGTTGGGCGCCTTTCTACAGACAGCCCTATTCAAGGACGCCTTCACCGGCGGCCTGCTTTTTGCCCATGGCCTGCTCTACTGCACTGTTTCCTATGCGCTGCTAACTGGACTGGAAGATCTCCGTTCGGTCGGAAACGTCAGTCTGACAGTGGCGATCATCTCGGCGATCTACATGGTGCTGTTCTTTACCGGCGGTGTCCCCGGGCCTGATGGTAAACCGCTTTCCCCGCAGAGCAATTACTTGGCCTTTGCCTGCGCCGGTTACACAGTACTGACTGTTGAGGTTTGGCTGAACGCCTATGGCAAGCTCTCAGCCAATGCACTGGCCTATTCACTGATCACTTGGGCATTCCCCGGTCTGCTGATTCCGTCGTTCATGTTGATGTCGGCCGGCAAGCTGCCGTTTTAGTCAGCTAATCCGACCACGATCTTCTATAAAGAGCAACCACCATGCTCTAGGGGAGGACTGAAACTAATAACCACTTGTAATAGTCTACTTTTGTTTAAAGAGACAGAAGTCTGCTTTAACTCAAGAGACAGCAGTGGGGCAACCTGATCACCGCTCACCGCGTGAAAAGACGGCGACGCACAAGCCCATCGCCAAGAACCACCAAACCGTAGGAGAAACTCCCATGCTGTACGCAACTCCCGGCCAGCCCGGTGCCAAAGTCAGCTTCAAAGCCCGCTACAACAACTTCATCGGTGGCCAGTGGGTGCCACCAACGAAAGGTGAGTATTTTGAAAACGTCAGTCCGGTGACCGGTAAGGGATTCTGTGAAATTCCACGTTCCACTGCCGAAGACATCGAACTGGCGCTGGACGCCGCTCATGCCGCCGCCGACGCTTGGGGCCGCACTGCCGTAGCGGAACGGGCTAACCGGCTTAACCGTATTGCCGACCGGATGGAGGCGAATCTGGAGGTGCTGGCGGTCGCCGAAACCTGGGACAACGGCAAGCCGGTGCGGGAAACCCTGGCGGCGGACGTACCGCTGGCGATTGACCATTTCCGCTATTTTGCCGGCTGCATCCGCGCCCAGGAAGGAGCGTTGTCGGAAATTGATGACGATACCGTGGCTTATCACTTCCACGAACCGCTGGGTGTAGTCGGGCAGATCATTCCCTGGAATTTCCCGATCCTGATGGCGGTTTGGAAATTGGCGCCGGCGCTGGCGGCGGGTAATTGCATCGTACTCAAACCCGCCGAGCAGACGCCTGCTTCGATTCTGGTGCTGCTGGAATTGATTCAGGATTTACTGCCTGCCGGGGTGCTGAACGTGGTCAACGGCTTCGGATTGGAAGCCGGCAAGCCGCTGGCCTCCAGTTCGCGCATCGCCAAAATCGCCTTCACCGGCGAGACCACCACCGGGCGGCTGATCATGCAGTACGCCGCACAAAATCTGATCCCGGTCACTCTGGAATTAGGCGGCAAATCACCCAACGTGTTCTTTGCCGATGTCATGGCCCAGGACGACGATTTCTTCGATAAATCCTTGGAAGGATTCACCATGTTCGCCCTCAATCAGGGTGAAGTCTGCACCTGTCCGTCGCGGGCATTGGTTCAGGAATCCGGCTATGACCGCTTTATGGAGCGGGCGATCAAGCGGGTGAAGGCGGTCAAGCAGGGGCATCCGCTCGACACCGCCACCATGATCGGCGCCCAAGCCTCCTCCGAACAGATGCACAAGATTCTCAGCTACTTCGATGTAGGTCGTCAGGAAGGAGCGGAATGTCTGACTGGCGGGCAGCGCACCGAACTGGGCGGGGAACTGCGCGACGGCTACTACATTCAGCCGACTGTGTTTCAGGGACAGAACCGGATGCGGCTGTTCCAGGAGGAAATTTTCGGGCCGGTGCTGGCCGTCACCTCCTTCAAGGATGCGACTGATGCCTTATCTATCGCCAACGACACCCTCTATGGCTTGGGTGCCGGGGTGTGGAGCCGTGATATGAACGTTGCCTACCGGATGGGACGTGGCATCAAGGCCGGGCGGGTGTGGACCAACTGCTATCACCTGTACCCGGCTCATGCCGCCTTTGGTGGTTACAAGCAGTCCGGGATCGGGCGGGAAAATCATCGGATGATGCTCGACCATTATCAGCAGACCAAAAATCTGTTGGTGAGCTACAACCCCAAGGCGATGGGATTCTTCTGAGATTGCTGCGCATACCCCAACGTAGCCGCGTAGGGCGGGTTAGGCGTCAGCCGTAACCCGCCTTTGGCTGAAACTATCCAGGCGGGTTAGCGCAGCGTAACCCGCCCTACCTTACTGCCTTTCGATGGAGGCTCGCCATGACCACCATTTCCCGCGTATTGGCGACCGATGCCGCCTTGGACTTGATCGCCAAGCTCAAGACCAAGCACGGCCCGCTGATGTTTCACCAGTCTGGCGGCTGTTGCGACGGCAGTTCGCCGATGTGCTACCCCGATGGCGATCTGTTGGTAGGCAACGGCGATGTGCAGTTAGGCGAGATCGGGGGTTGCCCGTTTTATATGAGCGCCCCCCAATACGAATACTGGAAACATACCGAACTGACCATTGATGTCGTGCCCGGACGCGGCGGCATGTTCTCGCTGGAAGGACCGGAAGGCGTGCGCTTTTTGACCCGCTCCCGGCTGTTTACCGATGCCGAATGGGCCACGCTGGCCGCAGAATTGGAATCGCAGTAATCGTCAGCAAATCAATAACAACACCCATTTCACCAAAGGAAAAACCTCATGCCCAAGTATCTGATCGAACGCGAACTGCCCGGCGCGGGCAAGCTGTCTGCCGCCGACCTGAAAGCCATTTCGCAAAAGTCCTGTAGCGTCCTCAATGCATTGGGACCGCAAATCCAATGGGTACAGAGCTACGTCACCGACGACAAGATTTACTGCGTCTACATCGCGCCCAGCGCCGATCTGGTGAAGCAGCACGCTGAACAGGGCGGCTTTCCGGCCAATCGTATTTCCGAGATTAAGGTAGGGATTGATCCGACCACTGCCGAAGGCTGAAGCGCCGCCATGAGCTACGAACTGTTTCGGCAGGGCTTGGACGCCCCGATCTGCCTGACCTGGGAGATCACTTACGCCTGCAATTTGCGCTGCGTCCATTGCCTGTCGTCATCGGGTCGCCGCCAGCCAGCGGAACTGACCACTGCCGAAGCCAAACGCCTGATTGACGAATGGGCGGCAATGAAGGTGTTTTATATCAACGTCGGCGGCGGCGAACCGATGATCCGCAAGGATTTTTTTGAACTGATGGACTATGCGCTAGGTTGCGGAATCGGGGTGAAATTCAGCACCAACGGCATTCTGATTGATGACGCGGCGGCGGCCTGGATCGCCGCCCGCGACTATCTGGACGTGCAGATCAGTCTGGATGGCGCGACGGCTGAAACCAATGATCCGGTGCGCGGCGCGGATTCCTACGCTGGCGCCCGCCGCGCTATGGAACGGCTGGCGCAACATCGGGTTCCGTTCAAGATCAACGCCACCGTCACCCGTCACAACGTCGCCGACATCGAGGCACTGGCCGATCTGGCGCAAAGCTACAGCGCGGAATTGCGGCTGACCCGGTTGCGCCCGACCGGACGCGGCAGCCAGGTCTGGGAAGATTTGCGCCCCACTCCGGTGCAAAACCGGCAACTGTATCAATGGTTGCTGGCGCATCCCGAAGTGCCGACCGGCGATTCCTTCTTTCATCTGTCGGCTTATGGCCAGCCACTGGAAGGCTTGAACCTGTGCGGCGCGGGCCGCATCGTCTGCTGCGTGGATCCGGTGGGTGAGATCTACGCCTGTCCATTCCTGCTGGCTCCCGAATTTTCCGCCGGTAATGTGCGCCAGCCCGGCGGCTTTGCCGAGATTTGGCGCACTGCCCCACTGTTCGCCCAGTTGCGCGACTGGCAAGTGGGCGGCAGTTGCCAGACCTGTCACGCCTACGCCAAGTGTCACGGTGGCTGCATCGCCGCCAAGCATTTCACCGGCCGGTCGCCGGATGCGCCCGATCCCGACTGCATTTATGAAGCCGTCAGTCCTGCCGCCGCCCTGAACTGAGACTGCCGCCATGAAACCCGCCGTCAACGAATCGCTGGAACGGTTGTTTACCCCGCTGCTGTTGAGCCGCAAAACCGCCCCGAACCGCTTCATCTTCGCCGCCCATCAGACTAATTTTGCTACGCATCACCGCTTTACCGAGCGCCATGTTGCTTATTACGCAGCGCGGGCGGCAGGCGGCGCTGGGCTGATCGTGCTGGAAGGCAGTGTGGTTCATCGCTCCGACTGGCCGTATGAATACATCATTTTTGGCTATGAAGCCGCCGTTGTGGACGGTTATCGCCAGGTCGCCGAGGCGGTGCATCGCCACGGTGCGCTGGCACTGGCGCAATTGACCCACAGCGGGATGCAGGGCAGCAGCCATTATTCGCAATTGCCGTTGTGGGCGCCGTCGCCGGTGCCGGAAGTGAATAGCCGCGAATTGCCGCAAGCGATGGACGCTGACGACATCGCGGCAGTCATTGAAGGCTTCCGGCAGGCGGCGCGTTACGCGATGGACGGCGGTTTGGATGGGGTCGAGATCAACGCCGGGCAGGACAGTTTGATCCGCCAATTCCTGTCGCCGCTGACCAATCAACGCGGCGATGACTACGGCGGATCGCTGGACAATCGGCTACGGTTCGCCCGCCAGATCATTGAACGGGTGCGGCATGAAGTCGGAAGCAACGCTTTGGTCGGGCTGCGGCTGTGCGGCGATGAATACGCACCGTGGGCCGGGATCAAGCCCGAAGACGCGGCGGAAATTGCCCAACATCTGGCCGGCGATGGCCTGCTCGATTTCATCAGCGTCACCAGCGGCAGCATCTACACCGGCCATATCACCCGGCCCGGTTTGTATCAGCCGCCCGGTTTCGCGGTGCATCTGGCGGCGCAGATCAAGGCGGCGGTGAAGCTGCCGGTGTTCGCTCAGGGCAGCATCGTTGATCCGGTTATGGCGACGGCGCTGCTGGCCGAAGGCAAGGCCGACGCGGTGGAAATGACTCGCGCCTTGATCGCCGACCCGGAATTGCCTCTCAAATTTCACGAGGGGCGGCCCGGCGATATTCGCCCGTGCCTGCTCAGCAATCAGGACAACATCATCAGTCTGGTGCAGAACCCGCGCCTGAGCTGCGTCAATAATCCGGCCGCCGGTTATGAACAGGAAACCGAATTTGCCCCGCTGAAACCGGCGCGGAATCAACACCGGGTGCTGATCGTGGGCGGCGGGCCAGCCGGGCTGGAAGCGGCGCGCATCGCGGCAAATTAGATCGGA
>NZ_CBTK010000042.1 GCF_000531125.1 Candidatus Contendobacter odensis Run_B_J11
GGTCATGTGGATCACGGCAAGACCACGCTGACGGCGGCGATCACCAAAGTGATGGCGCAAAAGTTTGGCGGTGAATTCAAAGCCTACGACCAGATTGATTCGGCGCCGGAAGAGAAAGCACGGGGCATCACCATTGCCACGGCGCATGTCGAATACCAATCGCCGGCGCGGCATTATGCCCATGTCGACTGTCCGGGACATGCCGACTACATCAAAAACATGATTACCGGCGCGGCACAGATGGACGGCGCGATTCTGGTGGTATCGGCGGCGGACGGCCCGATGCCGCAGACCCGGGAACACATCCTGCTGGCGCGGCAGGTGGGGGTTCCCTACATCGTGGTCTACCTGAACAAAGCCGACATGGTGGACGACGCCGAACTGCTGGAACTGGTCGAAATGGAAGTGCGCGAACTGCTCAGCAGCTACGACTTCCCCGGGGACGATCTCCCGCTGATCACCGGCTCGGCGCTCAAAGCGCTGGAAGGCGACCCCAGCGAGATCGGCGAACCCTCGATCCACCGTTTGGTCGAAGCGATGGACGCCTACATCCCGCAACCGGTGCGCGAGATTGACAAGCCGTTCCTGATGCCGATTGAAGACGTGTTCTCGATCTCCGGGCGCGGCACCGTCGTCACCGGACGGATCGAACGCGGGCGGGTCAAAGTCGGCGAAGAAGTCGCCATCATTGGCATCCGGCCCACGGTGAAGACCATCTGCACCGGGGTGGAAATGTTCCGCAAACTGCTGGATCAAGGCGAAGCCGGCGACAACGTCGGCGTCCTGCTGCGCGGCACCAAGCGCGACGACGTCGAACGCGGGCAAGTACTGGCCAAACCCAACACCATCACCCCGCACACCGACTTTGAAGCCGAAGTCTACATTCTCAGCAAAGAAGAAGGCGGACGGCACACCCCGTTCTTCAAAGGCTACCGGCCGCAATTCTACTTCCGCACCACCGATGTGACCGGGTCGGTGGATCTGCCGGAAGGGGTTGAAATGATCATGCCCGGCGACAACGTCAAGATGCGGGTCAGCCTGATCGCGCCGATTGCCATGGACGAAGGTCTGCGCTTCGCCATCCGCGAGGGCGGTCGTACCGTCGGCGCCGGCGTCGTCGCTAAAA
>NZ_CBTK010000043.1 GCF_000531125.1 Candidatus Contendobacter odensis Run_B_J11
CTCAGGAACCCAAGATGCCGTTTACGCACTGCCCGACCTGTGACAACCCCAAAGGCTGCGCCCAAGACCAGAACTGCTACAAGGAAGAGCTGGCAAAGCCCGATCCGCCCTATGTCGAAGAATCGCCGACCGTTGAAAAAGCCTACGAGGCGATGAACGCCGTGATAGGCGCCATCAATGCCCGAAAGAATAAGCCGTCATGAGCGAGCAAGAAGCCGAATACCCCGTCGAAACTCCAGTCACGCTGGACGCCACTATCCTCAAGGCCGATGACGAACAGCGGATGGTCTATGGCTGGGCCAGCGTGTACTCGCGCAACGGCCAGACGGTGATTGACCGCCAAGGCGATCAGATCCATGCGCCGGAAGTGCAAACCATGGCGCATCGGTTCGTGCGGGAGGTGCGCGTCGGTAAGCAACTGCATCAAGGTCACCCGGTCGGCGAGGTGGTGGAGAGTGTGGTGCTGTCCAAATCCCTGCAATCCGCCCTGGGGGTTGACCTCGGTCAAGAGGGCTGGTTGATCGGAATGAAAGTGCATGACGACGCGGTCTGGAACCGGGTCAAAAGCGGCGCATTGCCCGCGCTTTCCATCGGCGGCAGCGGTCGCCGGAAATCCCTAAAATAAGGATTGATTCTGTGACTACCAATCTGTTATATGACATTAATATCTCCGAGATTTCTCTAGTGGATCGCGCTGCGAACGAGGACGCTCGGATCATCCTGTTTAAGCGAGACGACGACCCTATGTATGTTGCTCCCGAAATGCCCGCTCCCTTGAGTTATGTTGCTACCGAAACGCCCGCTCCTTCGAGTGAAGTCACGCCCGAAATCATCGCCAAAAGCGACGATGACGAACTGCAAGGGCGACTGACCGCTCTGTCCAAATCGCTGGACGATCTGGCGGCTGAAAACCTGCGCCTGTCTGCCGACAACACGAATCTCACCGCTGAAATCGCCAAGCGCGCCGCGCTGGAAGAACCCGAAGACGTGATGAAGGGACTGCCAGAGCCGGTTGCCAAGCGGATCGAAGCGATTGAGAAGCGCGCCGCCGATGCAGAACTACTGGTCAAGCGCCTGACCGATCACGCCGAAGAAACCGCGTCCATCGCCAAGGCGGCGAAGTACGCGGCCATCCCGGCGACCGCTGACGATTTGGGCAAATTGTTACTGCGGATTCGCAAGGGCATGACCACGCCCGCCGATGCTGACGAAGTGGAGCGGATTCTGGATGCCGCGAGCGCAGGCATGGCGGACGTGGTCGCGGGGCCGGTCGGCAAGAGCGCCGACAAGGCCAGCGGCGGTACCGCCATGGATCGTCTGGACGGTACCGTTGCGGCGCTCCGATCCGCGAATCCCGATCTGACTCAGGCGCAGGCGTTCACCAAGGCGCTGGCCGACAACCCGTCGCTGTACACCGACTATCTCGCTGAAAGGAAATAAGTCATGGCTATTGAGAATGCTTTGGGGTGCATCACCCGTCCGGCAGGCGCTGACCTGTCGGCAGTGCAGTACCAATTCGTCAAACAGAACTCCTCCGGGCAGGCGGTGGTATGCAGCGTAGCGGGCGAAAAAGCCCTCGGCGTGTTGCAGAACAACCCCACCAGCGGGCAATCCGCGACCGTGGCCTACGAAGGGATTACCAAGGTTCAGGCGGCAGCGACCATCGTACCGGGCAATGACATTGCCACCAATGCAGCCGGGAAAGCCGTGGTGGCGCTGACCACCAACAAAATCCTGGGCGAGTGCATTTCGGGCGGCGCGACCGGCGAGATTATCTCGATTCTGATTCGCAACGGCGCTGCCGCTGCTCCCTAATCCCCCATTCTGAATTCCAGGAGTTCCCATGGCTGGCCCGTCCGTTTCTGATGTCCATGTTAATACCCCGCTGACTCAGATCAGCATCGCCTACCTGCAAAACCAGCAGAACTTTGTGGCGAGCCGGGTGTTCCCGGTAATCCCGGTCTCCAAGCAGTCGGATCGCTACTACACCTATGATCGCGGCGATTTCAACCGCGACGAGATGCAGTTGCGCGCTCCGTCTACCGAATCGGCGGGCACCGGCTACCGGATTGACAACACCCCGACCTACTACACCCCGATTTATGCCTTGCACAAGGACATCCCGGACGAAGTGCGAGCGAACTCGGACGCGGTACTGAATCCGGATCGGGAAACGACCGAACTGCTGACCCTGAAAAGCCTGCTAAAGAAAGAAAAGCTGTGGGCATCGACGTATTTCACGAACGGCGTCTGGACGACCGATTTAACGGGCGTTTCCGGCACTCCCACCACCAATCAGGTCAAGCAGTGGAATGACTCGGCCAGCACTCCGGTTCAGGACGTGCGGGCGGCAGCCACAGCGATTTTGCAGCGTACCGGGTTCAAACCCAACAAACTGGTGATCGGCAAAGCCGTCTATGACGCGCTGGCCGATAACGTCAGCATCATGGATCGCATCAAGTACGGCGCTGCCCCCAATCAGCCGGCGATGGTGACGTTGCAGGCTATGGCCGCGCTGTTTGAAGTGGACAGCATCGAAGTGATGTCGGCGATTGAAAACACCGCAGCGGAAGGCGCGGCGAACGTCCACAGCTTCATCGGCGGCAAGAAGGCGCTGCTGGTGTATGCCCCACCCTCGCCGGGCCTGATGACGCCGAGCGCGGGTTACACCTTCGCCTGGTCGGGCATGTTCGGCGGCGATGCAGCCGGGATTCGGATTCGCACCTTCCGTATGGAAAATCTGAAATCCGACCGGATCGAGTGTGAATACAGCTTTGACCAGAAACTGATCGCCGCCGACCTGGGCGCGTTCTGGACAACGGTCGTCGCCTGATCATGAACGGGCTGCCGTTGTTTTTGAGCTACGACTTTAAGGCGACCCGCCCGTTGACCCTGGACGGGCGGGACTATGCCGAGGGCGAGATCATTGATCGGACTCCCGCGCTGACCGACCGCCTGATCCAGCAGCTTTTCCAGCAGCGGCGGATCGTGCCGGTAGACCCTCCGATCTCCCTCCCGCCCCCGCCTCCCGTAGTGCCTGCGATCAAGGTCGAGCATGAGCCTGAACGTCGAGTCGGGAACCGGAAGTAGCAGCGCCAACGCCCTGGCCGATGTGGTCACGGCGGATGCGTACCACGCCGACCGGGGCCATACCGCCTGGGCGGCGACGACGACTGCACAGCGAGAATCGGCGCTCATCCGGGCGTCCGATTACCTCTGTGACGAAGGGCGGTTTCCGTGGATCGGTTCCAAAGCACAGGGCTATGCCCAAGCCATGCCCTGGCCGCGCAGCAATGCGACCGAGGCGGACGGCAGCGCGATCCCGGCAACGGTCGTTCCGTACCGGGTCATCCGGGCCTGCTGCGAACTGGCCGGGAAAGCCTTGGACGCAGAACTGCTGCCCGATCTGGATCGGGGCGGGCGCATTGCCAGCGAAAGCATTGGCGCGCTGTCCGTTTCCTACTTTCAGGACGCTGCGTCCGGCGCGGTGATTCAGGCGGTTGCGGGGCTGTTAGCGCCCTTGTTACGGCGACGCCTGACTCCGGCAGCCCCTGGCTGGATTGGGGCGGGAGACGCCAGCTACGGAGCGGGATTCAGTATTGGAATGCACGATCACCCTGGATCAAATAACTCATGAGGTTCTCTGCAATGCGAAACAAACTGACGATCATTGCGGCGCTGTTCATAGCCTTAACGCCTTGGGCGTCCTTCGCTCAGGTTTGGGCTGGCCCTGGCCCTGAGCCGTGTTTCAGTCCTGCGTGTACGCCGGATGCGCCGGTTGTGCCTCCGGTTACGGAGCGCACCGTTTGCTTGGGCGATTTTGGCTGCTTGCCGGTCGGGTATAGCACTGCGGGATTATTCACCATCGCCGTAGTGAAGATCCCGAACGGATACCCAGTCGCGGGCATTTCCGGCGCGTGCTTGCCGGGCTGGGACTGCCCTGGAATTCGTGACGATGCCGACCGCGACCTGTTGGCGCGGTTGCAGGGGCTGCATCGCTTCAAGCGGTTCTTGGGGCAATAAATGAACTGGTTCGCTGCTCGACTCAAAGAGCCGTCCACTTGGCGCGGCCTCATCTGGCTACTCACGGCTTGCGGCATCTCGCTGTCGCCGGAAGCGTGGCAGTACATCGCTACGGCAGGGATGGCACTGGCCGGGCTGGCGGGAGTGTTGACGAGTGAGCAGCCGACCCGTGTCGATATTCAACTCCCGGCGATTGAATTGGTGGGGAGTGCTACTGCTCCCGCTCCTGATGACCGGCTGCGCGACGCTGGAGTGCCGTCCGGGACTTCACTTCCGCCCGACTTTTTTCATGACTCTTTCGGCGGTTGAATCGGGAGACCTGCAATGCCAAGTGCCATTCTGAACGCGATGATCACCGTCTTGATGAGAAGCCTCATCGGCGGGGTGAACTGGATGCACGTCAAAAACACGATCCTGAGTTTAGCGGACGTGAATCTTACCGGAGCCGAAAAACGCCAAGCGGCGCTGTACGAATTGAAAGCCGTGTTGGCGGACTTTTCCACCAGCATGATGAACTTTGCGATTGAAGCCGCAGTGATTTCCATCAAAAAGGACAGCAGTCATGGTTGAACTCTATCAAAACAAAGAGGAAGAGGTCGTTTTCCCGGATCGCCGGATGGCATCCAGTAGCGACTTCTCCAATCTGATTACCACCATTCAGAGCATGGTCGGCACCATCAACCAGCATGAAACCCGGATCGTGCGAATTGAAACCAAGCAGGAAAGTCAGGATGACCGCTTGGGCAAAATCGAAGTGGACGTGCGCGATACCAAAGACGGAGTGCAGAAAGTCTTAGACCGGCTGACCTCACATACCGCGCAGGAAGACAAAGACCGCGCCAAGCTGCTGTCCTATGTGATCGGGATTCTACTGACCACGATCAGCGGCATCATCGGGCTGGTCGCTACTCATTTTCTAGGGAAATAGTCGTTGAGTCAGTACGACGCGCTGGCCGCAACCGCCTGGCGGATGATCAAAGCCAAGGGAGCCGTGATTACCCTGCGGCAGAAGTTGACCGGCGCTTACAACCCGGTCACCCAGGCAGAAACCGGCGGCGGAACCACGGATACAGCGGTCTATGCCGTGCTGCTGCCTCCGGGCAACAGCCGCGAGTTAGCGCCGGGTACCCTGGTCACGCGCAACATTATGGAAGCGTGGATCGCAACAGCCGGGGTCAGCGTACCGCCGCAGCCGGGCGATCTGCTGGTTACCGCCAGCGGCATCCTCTGGACGATCCTGACGGTGACCGAGTACGCGCCGGATGGTGATTCCCTGATTGCCTGGAGGGCGTATGTCGAGCGGTAGCTTTGCCGTGGATGTTTCGGCCTGGGTGAAGAAGGCGGGCGACAAGGCCGATGCCTTCTGTCGGCAGTTTTGCGCCGAAGTCAGCGAGCGAGTCATCGAACGGACGCCGGTAGACACCGGCTTTGCCCGCAGCCAATGGCAGCCGGGCATCAACGGATCGTCCAGCGCGTCCGACGACCCGTTTGCAGCCGTGCATCTGGCCGCGTCTCAGATGAAATCGGGCGACACCTTTACCCTCATGAACCACTGCAAGTACATCGGGCGGCTTGAGTACGGCTGGAGTCAACAAGCCCCGAACGGAATGGTCAGGGTCACGCTGGCGGAAGCGCCGGACATTGCCCAAAAGCTGATCGCGGCGCTGAAACCATGACCCCTGAATTGCGCGCTGCCTTCCGAACGCAACTCCTGACCCTCGCGGGATTACCCGCTGTCGCCTGGCAAAACCGGGCGTTTACGCCGCCGAATAACGCGCCCTGGTGCAAAGAGGCGTTGCTACCCGGCGAGGGGCGCTATGCCGCGTTTGGGGCCGATGGCATCAGCAACGGGGCGATGCAGCAGGTCGGGATTTATCAGATCACCCTGGTGATGCCCTCCGGCGCGGATACCGTTGCCGCCGACACCCTGGCGGATCGGATCATCAGTCTGTTCCGCCCCGGCACTCGGCTGACGATGAGTACCGGCGACGTGATTACCTGTGAGAACGCCTGGGCCTCGCCCTCGCAACAAGAACCGACCGGGTTCAGCCTCCCGGTTAGTGTGCGCTACCGATTTTTTAGACTGAACACTTAGGAGAACGATCATGCCTTTAGCCTCTGGTGCCAATGTAGGTCTTTCGTATGTGGCCGAGGTGACTCGCGGCACAACTCCCGGTTCGCCGACGATGAAAGCGGCGCGATTCACCGGGCGCAACCTCAACTTGACGCGGGCCACGCTGACATCGAACGAGCGCCGCAATGACCGGCAAATCGCGGATCTGCGCCACGGCTTTAACCAGGTCGGCGGCAGTCTCGGCTTTGAACTCTCGACCGATGCCTTTAACGACTTCCTGGAAGCCGCGATGGCGGGAACGTGGGCGGTTGCGCCGACCACCGGCGCTCAAACTCTAGCCTCGACTACCAGCACGTTTACCCGCGCTACCGGCTCGTTCATCACGGACGGCTTTATGCCGGGCGATATGGTGACGGTCACAGGGTTCGTAACGGGCGGCAATAACGGGGTGACCCAGGTGGTGTCGGTCTCGGCACTGGTGCTGACGGTCGCTAAAACCTTGGTTGCGGACGTGGCGGCGGCAGCCCGTACCATTGCGGGGGTGGGCAAGAAATTGAAAGTCGGCTCGACTCTCAAGACCTTCACCTTTGAGCGCCGGTTTACCGACATCACGCAGTACCAGGTGTTCGCCGGGGTGGCGATTAACCAGATGTCGTTCAACATCAAGCCCGACCAGATCATCGGCGGCAGCTTTGACGTGATCGGCATGTCCAGCCAGCCCTTGTCTGGCACTTCGCTCGGCTCTCCGACCGCAGCGCCGACCGGTTCGCCGTTCGATGCCTTTACCGCCAACCTGTACATCAACGGGGTGGCGAACGCGGTAGTCACCGACATCAGCTTCCAGTTGGCTAACAACCGCTCGGTCAATCCGGTGGTGGGCAGCAAGTTCTCGCCGGACGTGTTTGAAGGCACCTGCCAAGTGACCGGTACGCTGATGGCCTACCTGCAAGACGCGGCGGTGTTGAACCTGTTCACCAACGAAACCGAATGCTCGCTGTTCGCCAAGTTTCCCGACCCGAACGGCACGGACTATTTCGTGGTGCAGTTGCCGCGCATCAAGTTGACCTCGGCGGATTCTGATCCCCCGCAGCAGGGGCCGATCACCGTCAGCTACAAGTTTCAGGCGCTGGTGGAGCCGAACAGCGGTACGTCTATCGCGTTTCAGCGCAGCACGGTGACCTAGACCTAGGCCTTTCCCATTTTCATTTCCCGCTTCCTGAGAAGGGGAGCGGGCTTTTTCTCATCAAACAATAAGGATTGCTGCCCATGTTTAACCTTCCTGATTTCGATACCGTTTCCGCCAGCGATGCCGGCGCGACCCTGACCCTCGTTCGTGAGGACAACGGCGCGATTGCCCGCGACAAAGACGGCAACCCGATCACTCTGACCGTCCTCGGTTCCGACTCGGCGCAGTACCGCAAAGCGCAGCAGAAGAACCTGAATCGCCGCCTCGCCAAGCGCACGGTCAAGGTGACTGCCGAAGAATTGGAAGCCGAGGCGCTGGATATTCTGGCCTCGGCGACCGTGGCGTGGAGCGGGTTCTTTGACGGCATTGGCGATCCGATTCCCTGCACTCCCGGCAACGCCCTGGACTTGTACAAGAGCTACCCGTCCATTCGGGAGCAAGCCGACCGGTTTGTCTCGGATCGCGCTAATTTTTTGGGGAGCAGGTTAGCGGCCTGATCGAGTTCGCCCGCCATGAGTTTTGGCTGCAACAGCCGATCTCAAAGGACAGTACCGTCTCGCGGCGGGCGAATCTGGAACAGGTGGAAAAGCAGACCGGGCAGCGTCCCGGCGACCTGGACGGCGTAGACCCGCCTGAAAGCCTGTTTTATCTGTGGGGCTGGTTCTGCCAGCTTCACGGCCAGCGCTCCGGCAACGGGTTCGGGCCGAACGGGATCAGCTTTTCCGAACTGGATGCGTGGGGCCGGCTGACCGATACGGCACTCACCCCGTTTGACGTGGACACCTTGATCGCACTGGATCGGGCGTACCTGGAAAGCCACGCCAAGAGCCAGCAGGACAAGAATTGAAAAGCCCGCCGAGGGGCGGGTCTATCCGGCGGGGCAGCTTGATTCCATTCTAATCGTCCGACGCCTCATCTTCTTGAGTCGGGCGATCTTTAGTAGATTTTTTGCCCTGCAAAAAACCGGTCACCACGGCTCCTAACAGGGAGCCTGCTACAACAGCAGCGACCCAATCATGGCTTGTGTGCGCCAGCGCCATGATGAGGATAAACCCCAAAATGACAAGACTAAACGCCATCCATTGAGTGCGGCGATCCCGTCCGCTGGCGGCGTTGAGTAGGGCTTTATCCATCGCCCGCTGGTGAGCGCCGTTCGCTTTGAATTCTTCAATAATATCCTTGGCCGCACCCGGAACGATTTCATCGTATTGTCTCAGGCAGTCTGGCGGAGGCGTGGGGCCTGAAAACGATTGATGCGCGATCAAGGTATTGAACTTGCGAGTAATCGCCCTTTCGGTGGCTGGCGGCAATGCGTCGGCATCTATCTCATCTGTATCCGCCGATACCAGCGGATTTTCATCTTTTCCGGTCAACCTGATCGCCTCTCCAGGGTGGAAGTTGGTAGCGTTCCCGAACATGATCAAAAGCATTTCTCATTTGCTGGCTCGTTCTCTCCCATGAGGTATTCATTAGATTTTCATTTCTGTACGACTGAATAATGGCTGCGTAGTCAGTCTGAGGCATGAGGTTGAAAATCGAAGGGAACGCGCTAAATGAGACCGGATGTCCCCGCTGGGGTAGGCAAGCTGTAGGTTTCATGAGCTATTTCCTCGGTATAGAGTGGGCGGGATAGTCGATCTATAGTCGATTTTTTAATTATGACAAGGCAAATTTGTGCAAGTGCCTAAAGTACAGCGCCGTCCTTGGCGCTGCTCTCGCTAATGCTTCCAGCGCTGCGTTGCAGAATGCAGGTGGTCAAACGCGCTGTTGATCGCTGCCCAGGTACTCTCCGGGAGCTGCCTTTCGGGCTGATCGTCCAGAGTGTGGGCCAGCACGGTGAGATCGGCAATCAGGCACTGGATCACGTTCAGATTGAATTCCCGCATAGAGTCCACGCAATCGGGATCAGCGTCAGCCGGCGCGGGCGTGGGCGTGGGTTCGGCGGTCGTGTAATGAATGTTCATGCGGCCTCCTTCAATCCACCTGGGTTCAGCCGCTCAAGTACCCTCTTGAACCATTTGATCTGCTTGACCTGAGTTCCGTTGCTGTGCCGCCTGCCACTCACATCGGTCAGTTCACACAGTCCTTCCGCTGCATCGGTCGGGAGCCAGTCGCCGAACTCCTTGCGAATCAGCCCGGCGATATTCAGTTGCCGGTTGACCATGATCGCCGAAAGGGGCGGGGTCATCTGCTGCCCTAGCTCGGTCGCGTTGTAGGTTCGCTGGCTCTCGTCGGCGATCCGGCGCACTCCTTCTTGTTGCGCGGCATTCGCGGCGGTCAATAGCGCGGATTGCGTCGAGCTTTGCCCGTAGCGCCGTTGCGGCTGCGCGACCACGTTCCAGATCGCAATGAAGCCCTTGGGCGTGACCGCCCACTCTGGCACCTTGTGAATCACGCCGTCATAGGTGCGATCTTCGTAGCGCACCGCAAACCAGCCGGAGTCAATCGCCTTGACGGTCGGCTCCAGTTCCTTTTGCCAGCACATCATCCCGGCTTTGCGGAGGAACAACTTGAGGTCAGCCATTTTGTAGTCCTGACCGGTTTTGCCTTTCAGCATCCCCAGCAGGTTCGGGAAGCGGATCAAGCCGTCGCTGTCGGCCAGTTGATCGTAGAGCAGAACCTTGGGTTCCTGCTCGGTCAGGATCGCCTCCTGCTCTTCGATGATCCGCGCCTGTTCGGCGGCGAGGAACAGCGCCTCGGCTTTGGTTTTGGGTAGGGCGAAGTCAGGGGCGTTCGGAACCGAGTAACTGCCGGTCTTGCGGATGGAGGGGATTACGTCATGCGTCACCCACCGCTTGAACTTCTTGGCTTCCGGTTTGCGGCTTCCAAGGATCAGGGAATACAGGCCGGGTTCGTTGATGACGGCCATTTCTTGCTTGCCGCCAAGGGTGTCGGTTGAAGCGACCCCCTTTTCATCGTCATCTAAGCGGGTTAGCGCGTCTCGGTTATTGGCAATCTCAAGCGCAGCGCAGACATCGGCGGCGACCCACCAGGGCTGGCTGTCGATCATCACGACGCGGATCGGGAAGGCTTCAAACTGGAAGGGGATAAGATTGGTAGACATGGTACGGATTCCTTGTATTGCTTGGGAATCCACCAACGCTGAGCCTAAGCAGGGAATTGGTGGCGAGTTGTGTAGGGTTAGGCTTACCGGAACAAGGAACCGGTCACTCTTTCGAGTGCCCTACACAACCCACCATTGAGCAGGCATGAAAAAAACGCCTGTATCGCAAGTGGCGCTATGCGCCTTGTATCCGGGGAGCCTAAGCCCCGACTCCCGTTTTTTGCGGGAGCAGGGGTACGTTAAGCCGGAACGGGCGCGGGGTCAAGCGGAAAAATTATCACCAAATGCAATCAGAATTGTAACCAAAAGAGACTATTAAAAGCAATATACTTCCATCTATTCCTTCCATCAATGGGTTTGCTATGAGCGAGAACGAAGACACTGCGGCCAAAGCCGCAAAAGCGGCTGGTGCGGCTGCCGCTGGCGCTGCGGTCGGCTATGGCGCGATTGCAGCCAGCGGACTGACGGCGGCTGGCATGGTTGGAGGAGGTGCTGGTATTGGCGCGGCTGCCGGGCCGGTGGGTGCGGCGGCGGGCGCAGTCGTGGGGCTGGCGGCTTTTGGATTGTACCGGCTGTTTGCAGGCGACCCCGATGAACTCACTCATGAACAGCAGCGACAGATCGAGGTATTAAAAGACGCTCACGCCAGAGGATTCTTGTCGGATGCCGATCTTGAGGTGGAGATCGGCAAAATTATCAACCCGTAGCAAGGCCAGCGGGTCATTCCGGCTTAAAAAAAATGTCTTTGTCAGGAGTTGCGGGGCGCGTGGGCTGAGTAAATATAACGCGAGGGGCGATTTTCTCTTTGCGTGGAGAAAGGTAGGCGCGGGGCGGCTGCTCTTTTAGCTTTCTGATTAGCTCTAACCTCATCATTTCATGGTAGTCGGTTCCAAAAATAATAATTGAATAGGGTTTTCCTTTATACACGCCGCACATGGCATATTTGGCTCCTACATAGGCTCCGTAGGAATTTTTCGCGTTGATGGCGATGTTCATATCTTGAACCCCTTTGTCGTTCGGCTTATTCCAGCTTGCGTCATCCGCCCGCACAGATTCCTTGTCTTTCCAGATATATTCGTTTTTTGCCAACTCAACGCATTGAGCGATCTGTTGCTTCGTCGGCGGCGCATCTGCCGAGTGCGCTTGTATTGAGCCGCACACCATCCCCACCAGCGCAATAACCAGAGCCAATCGCTTCATCCATGCTCCTCCATTGTTTGAAAAACACAGCATAGCCCGCCATTCCCGTGCTGCAAATTGATCGCGCCAAATAGTCGGTTACTGCTATAATTTCAATCACTATCAGCGATTTTAGCGGGCGGGCACATGGGCGACATAGCGGTTCTTGGATTTAGCGTAGACACAGCCGCGCTGGCTGCCGCGAAAGTCGCCCTGGGCACGGTTGAAATCGCTGCGCGGGGCGTAGGCCAGGCCGCAGAAGGGATGCAGACGGTCGTGGGCGGCGCATTCCGCGCCATCGAATCCACGGCGGATCGGATGCAGCGCACGGCGGTAGCGGCGTTCAAGGCCATGGGGTATGCCGTCACCGAGCCGCAAGAGGCGCTCTCTCGCTTGAAATCGGCGATGGATGACGTGATGCGGAAGGTCGAGAACGTCAGTACCGTGGTCAACACCCTGCAACTGGCGTTCTATGCCGCTACCCGGAACGTCAAGGAGTTCGCTATCGAAGGCGGCGCCGCCTTGGCGGACATGGAAAAGAAGTCGTCCAGGCTCGCCGAATCCATGACGCTGGTACAAAAAGCCCTGGTCTTGGCCGGAGCCGGCGTGGGAATCGGCGAACTCATGAAGTACAGCGACGAGTACGGGCGAATGAGCGCCCAACTCGGCCAGGTCGCCAAATCCACCCGCGAATATGAAGACACTCAACGCTCGCTATACAAACAAGCACAGCAGACCGGGCAATCCGTAGGCGACTCCGCCAAGCTGTACGCCACCATGGCGCGGGCCACGCAAGAACTCAATGTCAGCAGTTCCCAACTGCTGGATGTCACCGGCATGGTGAACAAAATGCTGATGACGGCGCAACTCCCGGCAGAATCGGCCAGTGCGGCGCTGTTTCAGTTCTCTCAGGGCATGGCGGCAGGAACGCTGCGCGGCGAAGAACTCAACTCCGTCATGGAGCAGATGCCGCCTCTTGCCAGGGCGATAGCGGACGGCATGGGAATTACGGTCGGCCAGTTACGCGCTGTAGCCGCCGAGGGGACGCTCACCTCAAAAGCGGTACTCGCCGCGTTGCTCAGTCAAAAGGATTCCATTGAGTCGCAGTTCGCCGCAATGATGGGCAGCGCGACCACCATGTCCAATCTCGCCAGCCGGGTCGATAACGCCATGATGATGTTGATCGGGCGAGCCGACGAGTTGGGCGGGGCCAGTATGGCGCTGCAAGGCGCGTTCGGGGTCATTGTCACCTTCCTGGAAGCCGACGACACCGCGACCACTATGGCAGCGGCGTTTGAGAAGCTCGGTCAGGCGATCAAGATCGTGGTGGATGTGTTTGCTTACCTGCTGCCGTATCTTGATGAAATCTTCGGGATTTGGCTGGGCGTCAAAGGGATCACGGCGCTGGCGTCATTTACGCTCAACCTGCTCATGACGCAACGCATGATTAGCCTGGTCACGGTGGGCGTTGAATACTTGACGGTAGCCTTGATTATGCTGATCAAGGCAGTGACCACGGTTGCGGTTGCGATCTTGTCATCGCTGGGGGTAGCGGTATCTACCATTTTGCCTATGTTTGCCGCTTCACAGAACGCCATCGCGATGCTGGAAGGCGGGCTGATCCGCCTGCAAGGGGTTATGGCGACCATCGGCAAGGTCAGCATGTGGGCATCCCTGTTGGGCGGCATCTTTGGCGTCATTACCGCGATTGGAATGCTGGTTGCTGGATTCTTCTTATTCAAAGACACCACCACCTCCGCACAGAAAGCCGCCAATGATTACAGCGCAGTTCTCGATAAGCTCGGCGGGAGCGCACAGGATGTTGAAAGTAAATTCAAGTCGATGAATGACGAGCAGCAAAAGTCTATCGTGCAGCAAACTCAAATCTCACTGAAAAGCAATCAGGCAGAATTGCTCAAGCAAGAAACCGAAATCAGAGACCGGATCGCTGGGCTGGTTGAGAAGAAATTCAGCAGTACCAATGACGACACCTGGGGGCTAAACGTCGCGGAAATGCAGCGACTGAATGAGATTTTAGCCAGCGGGGGCGTAGGGATGGCGGAGTATCTGGAAACCCTAAAAAAATCAAAGATAGCGACGGACAGCCAGTTTGAGTCGCTGGTGAAAATGAATACAGGCATGGACAGCCAGCGGGATGCGGTCGCTAAACTGGAGGCGGTCTTACGGATTCAGACCGACACTCGGATCGGGAACGAAGGGGCGATCCTTGGAAGCAATGCCGCACTGTCGGTAGAACGCGACAACCTTCTCAAAAACACCGAGGCGTGGGGCAAGTACCTCGCCAAAATCCGCGAATCCGCAGTCACGCAGTCGATGAATCCCGAAGAACAGGCGCGGAATAAAGGGGCGGAACTCCATCAATCCCCGAATGCCGTGGATCAGGCGGTCGGACTGGTATCGCTGACGGAAAGCTACAAAAAGCTGGATGCCGCGATCAAAGAAAATAACGCCTCCGAAGCCAATCGGCTTCGTACCGTGATTGTTGCCACAGAACAGGAGTATTTACACGCAGTGGGCGTTGCAGCGACCACCACTGCTATTGAGAGCCGATCTCGCATGGTGGTAGGTGGCGAGGGGGTTGCTATGAGGGTGATGGACGAAACGAGAAAGAAAGCCGTCACGACCGCAAAAGAACAACTCGATGTCATGGGGGCGATCAGTCGGGTCGAGCGGGAGAATGTCGAAGCGCAAGCCAGCGCACACCGAGCCGCGACGCAAGCCGCCGAGCAAAGCATCGAGCAAAGCAACCTCATGGCGGGCGCCTGGCAAAAGGGCGCGGATGCCGCCAAGCAAATGGAAATCCAGATCAGGGCGATTAACCGGGCGCGAAAGGAAGGGATCGAGATTCCGCCAGATGCGCTCACCGGGGGGGTATCGAGACCAGCCTCCGCCAGCAGTGGATCGTCCGTGGTGGTGGGAAACCTCAATATCGACGCGCTGGTACGGGCCATTATCCAGGCCGAGTCGAACGGAAATCCGAACGCCCGCAGTCCGGTAGGGGCGACCGGACTCATGCAACTCATGCCGGATACGGCGAGATGGTTGGGGTTTAATCCGAACGATATGACCGACCCCACCAAGAATATCGAGGCGGGCACCAAGTACGTCAAGTATCTGCTCGACCGATATGCCGGGGATGTCATGAAGGCGGTCGCCGCCTACAACGCTGGGCCGGGGAACGTGGATAAGTACGGCGGAACCCCGCCCTTCAAAGAAACCCAGGCGTATGTTCCCAAGGTCATGGCGCTGTATAACGCCGATGCCGAAGTCGCGGGAGTCAAAAAAACCCAAGACGCCTATAAAGCATTTTACGACTTGCAGAAGCAAGAAGCGGCGACGGTCAATGCCCAAGCTGAAGCGGCCAATGCCCAGCGCATTACCGAGATCAAGACGCAAACCGACCTTATTCAACTCAAAACGAATCTCACCAAGGGCGAGTACACGGACGTTAAAACGACCGCGCTGACCGTTTCGGCGCAAGAAACCAAGAAGGTGATGGAGTCGCTGGTTGAAACCTACCAATTCACCCGGCAGGAAGCGGCGGCGACGGTCGCAGAGGCGATTAACTCCACGCAAGGCATTACCCAGGCCGGCCAAGCGCAACTGCTCATGGAAGGCACGATCACCAAGGCGATAGAAGATCACAAGAATGCAGCAGCGGGACTGGCCGAGGAAAACCGCAAACAGATCGGAAACTTCAACGCACTGACTCAAGCCTACCTGACCTACAACCAGCAGAGTATTCAAGCGGCGGAGTTAGAGCAGCGGCTTAAAAACCTGAACCCGGCGCAACGGATTCAAGAAATCCAAAAAGCCTATGCCGATTGGGATCAGCAAGTCGCCAAGACCCTGAGTGATTTATCGCTGGAAGCGGATTTGACGCTCAAGGAAGCCGCAGCGACGACCCAGGGAACCGCCAGCCTACTCGCCTTTAACGACGCCAAGCAGACCGAGGCGATCTTGCGGGGCAAGAACAGCGGCGCACTGGAAGACGAGACTGCCAAAAAGGTCGCGGAACACAGTCTCAACCTGCAACTGCTCGGCGATGTGCAGAAGACCATGGAGGCGTACAAAGCGGGATTGACGCCATTGGAGACCTACAAGGACACGATGGTCGAGCTGGGGAAAGAAGAAGAACGGATGAAAGCGGCGGGCCTCTGGACAGAGAAAACCGCCCTCGGTATGCAAAAGCTCAAGGCAGACGCCGAAAAACTGAAAGACGCCGTTGATCCCATGGCAAAGATTTTCGAGGAAACCGCCAAGGGGATTTACAGCGCCTGGACGGGCATGTTTGAGAACATTTTCACCGGGGGGATGAAATCGTTCGGCGACCTGGTGGACAGTATCAAGACCATGTTCCTCAAGATGTTGGCGCAAATGGCTGCTCAGGCGCTGGCGAAACCGATTCTGGTGCCTATTCTGCAAACCATGGGCGGAGTTATGGGCCAGAGCGGCAGCAGCATCAACACGATGATCAACGGATTCATGGGCGCGGGTTCCTCCACGCTCGGAGCGGGGAGCGGCGGCGGTATCAGCAATATGCTAGGGCTGGGGAACCTGTTCGGCAGCAGTGGCGGCGGTTCCTTGTCCGGCCTCATGGGGATGGACGGCACTCTGTCTCTCTTCGGCTCCGAAGGACTCGGATCGCTGGTGAGCGGCATCGGGTCGATGCTGTCTCCGATCATGTCCGTAATCCCGGCCATCGGAGCTATTGCAGCAGCCATCGGCCTACTCTCCAGCCTGTTCGGCGGCACTCCACATCCGTCCTCACTGGCGGTCGCGGGCGGGTACCAAGACCCGAAACATGGCGCGGGCTACATGGGCAAGGGCGGCGGCGGTGCCATTGGCACCAGCGGCATGGATTTCGGTTATTCCTACGGCCACACCGACCCCAAGGACGCGATCAAGCTGCGCGACTCGCTGATGACCATCGATACCGCGCTGGCGGGGCTGATCCCGAAAGCAAAAATGGCGGGCGTCCAACTGGGCGCGTTCGGCGAGACTGCCGAGGGCTGGATTGCCGGAATGCATGGCATCGTCAAAGACTCGAATGAAATGAGTGCCTACTTCGTGAAGGATTGGGTGGCAGCGGCGGCGAAAATGGGCGCGGTCAGCCAGAGCGTGTCGGACATTATGAACACCTTCACCGGCAAAGCCGAGGACGTGATCAAGGGGCTGGGCGGGCTGATGCAAGTCGAAAGCTACGTCAAAGCCGACCCGAAAAAAGACCTGGCCGATACCGTTGCCAAGGCGGCTGAAACGCCCTCGCAAGCCCTCGCGGTACTGCGTACCGACCTGGAAAAGCTGGCAAAGACCTTTGACGGATCGGCCACGGCAGCGATAGCCCTCGGCGCGGCCAGCGCCAATCTGTACCAGGGCGAGATGCAGATGATTCTGGCGATTCAAAGCGCCGTCTCCGGGATTGCGACCTCGTTTGGGGCGTCCATCGAAGAGGTCAAGCTGTCGGTGATGGACGTGGGCGGCAAGTACGCCTACTTCCAGAAACAGGCCGAAGACGCCTTTGCGGCGCTGCAAACCGCCACTGATCCGACCGTTATTGCCGCCCAGGCTGAAAAGGCGCGGAACGCGGCGATGCAAGCCTACGGGATGCTCAGCGACGAGCAGAAACAAGCCAATGCCGCTGGATTTGAACAGTTCCTGACTGATGCCCAGAAGCTGGCAACCGACAAACTGAACGCGGCGCAACAGGCGGTCGTGGATCAGCATACGGCGACCGCCAAGCTGCTGGGCGACAGCATGGCCGCAGCGGGCAAAACGGCTGCCGAGGCGCTGAAATCGGCGGGAGATACCGTGAGTTCCGCGATAGTGACGGCTGCCGATGTGATGAAAGGGGCTATCGGTTCGCTGGGCACAAAAGGCAGTACGGCCATGGCCGAAGGCGGGATTGTCGGCGGCACCTGGAACGGCCAACCCGGCATCGGCGGCGATACTGTGGCGACGATGCTCACGCCGGGCGAGGCGGTGATCCCGCGAGCGCAGGCCGAGAAACACGCGACGCTGATCCAGGCGATTATGAAAGGGGCGGTACGCTATGCCGCCAGCGGGCTGCTGCCGGGGTATACCGCGCCCAGCACTTCGGGCGGGGCAAGCGGGGGTGGCGGGAGCAACAGCGATTCGGATTGGGCACCAGCAGGGATGCAGCAGTATTACGCAAAGGGAACGCAGCAGGCGGAATTAGCGAAATTGGTGGACGCAATGGATGCGGCGGCTAAAGCGCAAGCCGACCTCGCCTCGTCATCGGGAAAGGCGACCGATAGCGTCAAAAATCTGGCCGATTTTATGAAGGGGATCAGCAAGTCGCTCCGGGACATCCACGCGACGGAGTTTGAAAGGAAGCTGAACGGGCTGCGCGATGCCCTGGACGATAACGTCGCCAAAGCCAAGGAGTTAGGGGCGTCGGCGGCGCAACTCGCCAGCGTCATGGCTCTGGGTTCGCAGCAGATGCAGGACGCGCTGGATGAGCGGGCACGGCAACTCAGTGAATTCATGGCCGGGATTGCCCGCACGTCCAAGGATATGGACTTATCCGAATTCGAGAAACAACTGGAAGGCGTCGCTGACCAGATGAGCGCCAATGAAAAGCAGGCGAAAGACCTGGGCGCGAACGAAGCGCAACTGGCGGCGATTCGCGCCCTGGCCGACAAGCAGACGGCTGCCGCCTATGCCGAACAAAGCCGGCAAGTGGCCGAAGACCAGCGCCAATCGGCACAGGACGCTCAACAAGCCGCGAAAGACGCCCAACAAGCGGCGGATGCCATTGCCAGTTTCACAGCGGGGATTGCCAAGTCGCTGCGCGATCTGGACTTAACTGACGCCGGGAAACAGTTTGCTGCGCTCAAGGACAGTCTGGACGACAACATTCGCCAGGCGCGGGAGTTGGGAATCGGCGAGGCGGCGCTGGCGAAGGTACGGGAGTTGGGCGCACGAAACCTGGCGAACTTCACCAAGGCTTTTAACGACGACCTGCAAAGCCAGATCGACGCGCTGAAACTGACTCCGCAACAACTGGAAGCGATGTCCCTTGAAAAATGGTACGCCGCGCAAAAGAAATCAGCGGAGGAAATCGGCGGCGACCTCAGTGCGCTCAGTGAACTGTACGCTCTCAAGACTACCGAGGTCACCAAGCGCGCCGCCGATGCGATTACCGAGTACATGACCGGGATTGCTGACGCTTCCAAGGACATGGACGGGACGGAATTTGAGAAGCAATTGCGCGGCATCCAGGTACAACTGGACGCCAGCATTAAAGCGTCCAAATCCGCTGGGGCCGGGGATGCCGGCGAGACTGCCGCACGGGACTTGGCGGCGAAACAAACCGCAGCCGCGACCGCTGAGCATCAAAAGCAAATCGGATCGTTCATGCAGGACTTGGATCGTTCGGCAGGGGATAGCGCCCTCACGGACTTCCAGAAAGCGTTGCGCGGGATTCAAGACCAGATGCTTGCCAACATCGAAGCCTCGAAAGCCTTGGGATTGGGGCTGGAGGGCGAGAATAAAGTGCGGGAAGTGGCCGCAGAGTTGACGAAACAGGCCACGGAAGCCAATGCCAAGCAACTGAAAGAATTCACGCAAGGGCTGTCGCAAAGCCTGGCGGATTTGGATTTAACCGACTTTGAACGCGGCATGCAGGCGATAGATACTCAACTTGCGGCCAACATCAAGACCGCGAACGAGTACGCCGACAGCGCCGAGGCAGTCAGTCTGGCCGAAGCCCTGGCGACTCGGCAAAAGCAAATCGCTACTGCCGCCCATCAAAAGCAAATCACCGACTTCATGGCGGGGATAGCCAGTGCGTCCAAGGATATGGGCTTAACCGACTTTGAGAAGCAACTGCTCGGCATTCAGACGCAGATGGAAGCCAACATTGCGACCGCCAAGGAGCTAGGGGCCGGGCTGGCCGGCGAGAACGCAGCGCGGGAACTCGCCGCCAAGCAAACCGCAGCCGCCACAGCCGCTCGCGCCAAGCAACTCAGTGATTTCATCGCCCCCTATCAGGACGCCCTCAACGAACAGGGGTTGTCGGAGGCGTTGAAGGCGTTGAAGGCGTTGAATCGAGAACTCACCGATCTCACCAAAGCCGCCAAGGATTTAGGCGCGGATGCCGGGCAGATCAATATCCTCAAGGAAGCGCAGGGCGTCAAAGCCGCAGCGACAGCGAATCAAGGCTTTCAGGACGCGACCGAGAAAAGCAAACAGGCGCTGGATGCCTTGTCGCAAAAACTCAAGGGGCTGGTGGACGCGATCAAGCAATCGACCCAGGGGATTGACGATTCGATTCTGAACCTGCGCCGGAAAGACCCGAAGTTTGATGAGGCGGGCTATCAAGCCAGCAACGAGGCTGCAAAACGGGCGGCGCTGGCAAAGGCGATGCTCAAGCCGGAGGACTACGAAGGACAAATCAGTGCGGTCAATGACCTGCGCGCAGCCCTGACTGACCGCTATTCCGCCGAAGAAGCGGCGATGACGAAACTCACGGAAAGCGCCCGGCGTCTGGCCGACATTGCGAAACAGATTCGTGATTATGTCGCCAGTCTCAAAGTGAGCGACCTGTCCACGCTTGACCCGGAAAAGAAGCTGCAAGAAGCCCGCAGCCAGTACGAAGAGACTATGGCGAAAGCCAAGGCGGGCGATCTGGATGCCGCTGGTGCGCTGCAAGGCAAGGCGCAAGCCTACCTTGAAAAGGCGCGGGGCTATTACGCCAGCAGTACCGACTATGCCGATATTTTCGACCGGGTGACGGAGGGGCTTACCGGCTTCGCGGATGCAACTTCGTCTTCCGACCCTGCGGTAGACAAGGCCATCGCCGATAAAAAAGCCCTGGATTTGCAGACCGCGACCGTTGAAAAGCTGGAACTGCTGAAAGGAACCTTGCGCGAGATTGAAGCGCGGGCGACGGCAGATATTGCCGCAAAAAGCGAGACTGAAAAGCAACACTTGACCGCCGAAATCGGCAAGCTGATTGCCGCGCTGCAAGCGTCCGGGCTGTCCAATACTACGGCTGTCGTCGCTGCTATTACCGGATTGCAAGCGGGGATGAAAGCCGCACAAGCCGCACAAGCGGAATCGGCAGCGCAGGCGGCTCAGGCGGCTCAATCCGCATCGGGGAATCCAGCCGCTGCCGGATCTACCGGGCCGATTGCCGATCTGTATCAGTCGATGCTGGGGCGCGCCGCCGATGCCAGTGGGCTGGCGTACTGGACAGGGCGCATGAACGAGGGCGCGTCCATTGCCGCGATTACCGACGCCTTCAAATCCAGTACCGAATACAAAGCCCTACCCGGCCATGCGGCAGGAGGATTGGCGCAACCCGGCTGGGCGATGGTGGGCGAGGAAGGGCCGGAACTGGTCAATTTCAGCCAGCCGGGCCGAGTGTATAGCGCCGGCGATACGGCACAGATGCTGGGCAGCAAGGAATCCCAAGGCGCGGTCGTGGTGGAACTCAAAGCCCTCATCCGGCTGCAAGCGGAATCCAACCGGCAACTGATTAGCACACTGGATCAGGTAGAAACGCGGCTGGCCGGGATGGAACGTACCGCTCGGCTGGAGGCATCGGCATGAGCAGCGACTGGATGTATCTCGCCGAGATTGACGCCTGGAACCCGGCCACGCCCGGCGTAGAGACGCTGCGCTTCGGCAGTACCGGCTATGTCACTACGCCTAGTGAGACTCCGGCAAACGCCTATTACGAGCCGCGCATCAAGCAACCGGCGTTGTATCGCTTTGATGCCGGGGTGGGCAAAAACACCTCACGCGGCGGCTATGGCGAACTGGTGCTGGCAAACCCGGATCGCGGCCTGGACGGCTACGTGAACTACGGATTTGACGGACGGGCGTTGCGGCTGCTGGCCGGGCCGGTCGGTAGTGCCTACTCTGCCTTGACCGTGCTGCTGCGCGGTACCTGTCTGGGCGTGACCTGGGAGAGATCGACCGTCTCGATCCGCATTCGTGACCGCCAGGAAGAACTCAATAAGCCCTTGCAAACCACGAAATATGGCGGCACCAACTCGCTGCCTGCCGGGATTGACGGCGTAGCTGATGACCTCAAAGGCCGGGTCAAGCCCTTGCTGTACGGCACGGTGTTGAACGTAGCGCCGCCTTGCGTCAATACCAGCCGGCTGATTTATCAACTCCATGACGCGGCGCTACAGGCCGTGACAGCGGTCTATGACAATGGGGTGGCGCTGACCGCAGGGGCGACCTACGCCGACCAGGCCACCATGGAAGCGACTGCGCCCTCGGCGGGCGGCTATCGGGTCTGGCTGGCGGGCGGGATGGTTCGCCTCGGTAGTTCGCCCGCAGGGCCGATTACCGCTGATGCCAGCGAGGGAAGTAGCGCTGCGTTGCGCTATCCCGGCAGCCTGTTGAATCGCATCGCCCTGAAAGCGGGACTGACGGCGGGTGAAATCAGCAGCGCCGATGTGAGCGCGCTGGATACCGCTTGTCCTTATGAATGCGGGGTGTTTCTGGGCGATGAAACCGCGACCGCGACGGCGCTGGATACGGTGCTGGCAGCAGGGTATGGATTCTGGTACTTCGATGCAGCGGGAATACTGCGCTGCAATGCCCTGACCGCGCCGACCGGTGCGCCGGTCTTGACGCTGGAAGAGTACGGCATCCTGGAACTGGATCGAACGGCCAGCGGCAGCGGCGACAACGGCTTGCCGGTGAAGGTCTTAAATCTCAAGTACGCCCGCAACGGCTCGGTGCAAACCAGTGTCGCGGGCGCGGTCACGGCAGCGCGGCGCGAGTGGCTCAAGCTGGAATACCGCACGGTCACGGTGACCGATTCGGCGGTCGCCACCAAGCACCTGCTCGCCCCGACTCTGGATTGGGAAACGCCCATCGTGTCGGCGGCGAATGCCGCGACCGAGTTGACCCGACTGCAAGGGCTGATCTGCGTCCGGCGCGACACGCTGCGAGTGACCACGCGCATCCCGGACGCCTTAGCCGCCACCATCGGCACGGTCGTGCGGGTGAAAGTACCGCGACTCGGCTATGACGCTGGGCGCGATTTTCGGGTGATCGGGATTGAACAGGATGCGATCCGCGACCGCATCACACTGACGCTGTGGGGATGATATGGGCAACGTACTGCTGGGATTTCCCAATCGGATTGATGAAGCCGCTTTGGCGGGCGGGTCATGGAATGCGGCGCTGCCGCTCACCAAGCTGCAAAACCGGGTGTATGCGGCGGTCGCCCGCTCCGCCAATGCCCTGACCACCTCCACGCAATGGACGGTCACCCTGCCCACAGCGCGAGTGTCCAAGCTGGTGGTCTTGGCGGCGCATAACCTGAGCGAATTGGCGCAGTGGCGGGTCACGGCGTACAGCGACGCCTTCACCACGGTCGCGCTGCAAAGCCCGTGGACGGATGTCTGGGAAAACGTTCCGACCAGCCTCTTGGAGTGGGAGAACGATAACTTCTGGACGATAAAGCCGAGCGCGGAAGACATCGCCCGCTACACCCCGCTGGCGATCCTCACCTTGAGCGCGGCGGTCTCGACCCGCTGGCTGAAAATCGAGATTGCCGATACCGCCAACAGCGCGGGCTACGTCCAGGTCGGGCGCTGTCTGATCTGTGACCAGTGGCAGCCGACCGTTAACATGAACTACGGCCACGCGCTCCAGTACGAATCCGACACCACGGTCGAGCGGGCGCTGGACGGCACAGAATATTTCAACCGGCAGCGCGGGCGGCGGGTCGCTCGCTTTGCCTTGGCGTGGCTCAACGAGGATGAGGCGATAGCTCGAGTCTTGGGGATGCAGCGCGACAGCGGCATTGACGGCGAGATTGTCTTTATCGATGACCCGGATGCGGTGATGTACCGGCTGGAACGACGATTTATTGGCCGGTTACGGCAGCTTTCCGCGATTGAACATCCCTACTTTGAAACCTATCAGAATTCCTTTGAACTCTCGGAGATCTTATGACGACCGTAGTCATTAACAGCCACACCTACTCGGACGATTCTGATCCGAGTACCGGACTGGCCGCAGGCGGGCATCGGACGCGGTTTATTCCTGCGCTGGCCGACGTGGTGGTGGTGGCCGGCACAGTCGCCAGCAATGCCGCGACCACCACGGCGAATACCGCCACGGCCACCACACAAGCCGGGATTGCGACCACGCAAGCGGGAATTGCGACCACGCAGGCATCCACGGCCACGACGCAAGCCGGGATTGCAACGACGCAAGCCGGTAACGCCAGCGCATCGGCAGCGGCGGCGTTGATCTCCGAGACGAATGCGAACATTTTTTCAATGGGCAGCCTGCCCACTCAAACCGGGAATGCGGGCAAGGCGCTGACCACCAACGGGACGCTGGTCGCGTGGTCGGCGCCTGCTCCCGCAGCTCATACTCATCTGGCGGCGGATTTGCCGCCCAGTTTAGTTAAATCCTACTTTATGGCGGGGTGGTAAGTCATGGCATCAGGACGATTAGGGGCGGTTGATTTATCCGCAAACACCTACTGGTCGGTCTATACCGTGCCGGCTCTAAAAATGGCCGCGTTGAGCGTGTCGGTGTGCTGTCGATCCGTGACCGGGACACTGGTGCGACTGGCGCTGGCCTCCACGGGGACGCCGACAGCGGCGGAATGGATCGAGTACGACACGGCGCTGACGGTCAATCAGGTGCTGGAACGCAGCGGCCTTGTACTGGACGCGGGCAAAATACTGGTGGCTTATAGCAGTTCGGCCAATGTCAATGTGGTGGTTTACGGAACCGAGGAAACCGCGTAATGCGCTACGTCAGTCCAGAAAAAGCAGTAGTCACGGCTCTCGGCCAGTCGCTGTACGGCGAGGGGAGATTCCAAACGTTTTATGCCAGCGGCACATTTACGGCACCCAAGGCGGCGGTCTATCGGGTGCGAGCGGTGGGAGGCGCGGGCGGGGGGATTGGCGGCAGCCCCTACGGCGGCGGCGGCGGCGGCGGGTTCTCCATGGGTGAATTTGCCCTGGCTGCTGGCGCGGCGGTGACGGTCACGGTTGGGGCGGGTGGAGCCGTGAATACGGCGGGGGGAACCACCAGTTTTGGCGCGCACTGTTCAGCAACAGGCGGCGCGGCGGGCGGCGGGACGCGGGCAGGGGGAACCGGAACCGGAGGATATTTCCAGGCCAGCGGCGGCGCAGGCGGCAGTGGCCTGGAAATATCCTCCGGTTCCGAGATCGGAAGAGCACACGTCTGAACTCCAGT
>NZ_CBTK010000044.1 GCF_000531125.1 Candidatus Contendobacter odensis Run_B_J11
TATGATCGACAACATTCTGTTTTTAAACAGAATTTATACCCCGGCAATTCCCAAAGAGCCGTTATTCTTGCTTGAATCCTTACCGGTCACTCGCGATGACCCATCCCAGATCGCCCGCACCGCCAGCGCCAGCCAGCCTCCGGTCGCCAGCAGCTTGAAGTCGGGGTAGCGACAGCGCCACTCATGGCGCCTTGATACCGTATTTGCGGTAAATCTGCCGAAGTTCATCCTTGGCAGCGTGGATTTCGCGGGCGCGGCTGCTGGCGTTGCCGATAGTCGAGGAGGACAAGCGCCGAATGTCGCTGTTGAGACTGTCAATTCTGGTTCGATCCTCATAACCAATGTAAACAGGCTCTTGAGTCTTGCTGCTCTTTTTCCGGGACGCAGGGCGATCCAGTTCGCCGACCGGAACGCCGCGACTGGTCGCCCGCAACTCGCGCAATTTCTGTTTAGCCCGTTCCAGAGAGCGGACATTATTAACCCCGCCTTCCGGGGTCGGCTGCGATGGAATATCCAGCGTCTGTGCCGGTTGACCCTCAGCAGGGGGCTGATTGCCATAATGAATTTTCCCGTCGCTATCGGTCCATTTATAGACTTGCGCCTGAGCCGTCAGACTCAGCAGCACAGCGGCGAGAATCATGGAATGCCGCATGATCGTTCCTTGTTTAGTGAAGGGTGATGACTGCCCACTAAATCGCATCCGCCTCAAGACCTACCCGCGGCAACAACCGTTTCAGTCCATGCGCCAGCACCGCGGGATCAGCGGCCCGCAGCGTCAGATGCCCAACCTTGCGTCCGGGGCGTGGCGCTTTGCCGTAAGCGTGGTAATGCGCGCCGGGCATGGCCAGCACCGCCGCTGGTTCCGGCAGGTCGCCAATACAGTTGAGCATAACGGAATGGCCGACCGCAGCGGTCGCTCCCAGCGGCAAGCCAAGAATCGCCCGCAGGTGATTCTCGAACTGACTGGTTTCCGCCCCCTCAAGAGTCCAGTGCCCGGAATTGTGAACACGCGGAGCCATTTCATTAGCGATTAAGCGCCCATCCTTGACAAAGAATTCAATCGCCAGCAGCCCGACATAATCCAGCCGGTTCAGCAGCCGTTGGGCGTAATCCCATCCCTTGCGCTCCAGATCCGGTCCCGAAAACGGTGCCCGCGACAGCCGCAGGATGCCGTCGCGATGGTGGTTTTCCACCAGCGGATAGCAGGCGATTTCACCGCTGCTGCTGCGTATCGCCAGCACCGACACTTCGCGCTCGAACGGCACGAATCCCTCCAGAATCAGCGGGACGCCGCCGAGCGCCTGCCAAGCGGGTTCGAGGTCATCCACAGTGCGGATCACCCGTTGACCCTTGCCGTCGTAGCCCAAACGACGGGTTTTCAGCACCGCCGGCAATTCTACCTGCACCACCGCGCCGGGCAGTTCCTCCCAGCAGTCCACGGTAGCGAACGGCGGGGTCGGGATACCCAGTTCCCAAAACAGGGTTTTTTCGGCCACGCGATCCTGCGCCACTGCCAGCGCCCCGGCAGGTGGATAAACCGCTACCCGCTGCTCCAATACTTGGGCGGCTGTCGCTGGCACGTTCTCGAAATCGAAGGTCACCACGTCGGCCCATGCGGCGAGTGCCTCCAACCGGGTCGCGTCGTCGTAAGCACCCTGGATCAAGGGGGCGACCTGACCAGCGCAAGCGTCTGTGGCCGGATCAAGAATCTGGAAGCACAGGCCCAACGGATAACCGGCCAGCGCCAACATCCGCGCCAGTTGACCGCCGCCTACAATGCCGACGTTCATCAGATGAGCCTCGGATCGGGCTGGTTCAAAACGGTTGCGGTCTGACGAGCGCGGAATTCGCGCACCGCTTCACGGATAGCCGGGTATTTGTTGCCGAGCATGGCAGCCGCTAGCAGCGCAGCGTTGATCGCGCCGGCCTTACCGATGGCGAGGGTGCCCACCGGAATGCCGCCCGGCATCTGAACCATGGACAGCAGTGAATCCAGACCATTGAGCGCCTGCGATTGCACCGGTACGCCCAGCACCGGCAACACGGTTTTAGCCGCAACCATGCCCGGCAGATGAGCCGCGCCGCCCGCCCCAGCAATGATGACTTCCAGCCCCTGCGCCTCAGCGCCAGCCGCGTACTCAAACAGCAGGTCGGGAGTGCGGTGAGCCGAAACCACCCGGACTTCGTGCGGTACGCCCAGCGCATCCAAGGTCGTCGCTGCGTGTTCCAAGGTACTCCAATCGGAAGTGGATCCCATGATCAAGCCCACCAGTGGATTCATCTCAGTCGTATCCATTTAGGCAAATTTTCGGTACTCAGGACTTTCGCCAAGCCCCTTAAATTCGTCATACCTGCGAAAGCGGGTATCCAATTTCTTAGTGGCTTACTGGATTCTCGCTGACGCGGGAATGACGGAAAGCGAAAGTCCTGATCCTAATTATGCGTCTTTTGCCAAGCAGCGGCGACTCAGATTAGGTTGAGATACGGATTGGGAACGCAACTCGCGCGAGTGGCGCGGGTCACAACGGAACCTCACCATTGAGACTCGCACCATGTTGATCAAGCAGCCCGCCGATATTCACCCGTCCGAGATCACCCCGCCCGAACTCTATGCCCGCCGCCGCGAGTTCCTCAAAACCGCCGCAGTGTTCGGTGCCGCTGCGCTGTTGCCGCCGATCATGCGCGGCACCGTGGCCCAAGCTGCTGACGATGACCTCAAGCTGACACCTTACAAAGACATCACCGCCTACAACAATTTTTATGAGTTTGGTTCCAGTAAAAGCGATCCGGCTGAAAATGCCGGCAGCCTGAAAACCAAACCATGGTTCGTCGCAGTCGAGGGCCATTGTGAGAAACCGGGCCGCTACACGCTGGAGGATTTTCTGGCGCCGCACCCATCGGAAGAGCGCATTTACCGGCTGCGCTGTGTGGAAGCATGGTCCATGGTAGTGCCGTGGCTGGGGGTTCCGCTCAGCACGATCCTGCCGCGCTTCCAACCCACCGCCAGCGCCAAATATGTTGAATTCACCACCTTGCTCGATCCCGCGCAAATGCCGGGACAACGGACTCGCTTGCTGGACTGGCCGTATGTGGAAGGGTTGCGAATGGATGAGGCGATGAACCCGCTCACTTTGCTGGCGACCGGACTGTATGGCAAGGAACTCCCCAATCAGAACGGAGCGCCGCTGCGGCTGGTGGTGCCGTGGAAGTACGGCTTTAAGAGCATCAAGTCCATCGTGAAAATCCGCTTCACCGAGACCCAGCCGAAAACCACTTGGGCGATTAGCGGCCCCGGCGAATATGGCTTTTACGCCAATGTGAATCCGGCGGTGGATCACCCGCGTTGGAGCCAGAAAAAGGAACGGCGGGTCGGCGACCTGTTCCGCCGCGAGACGCTGCCGTTTAACGGTTATGCCGAGCAAGTAGCCGGTTTGTACACCGGGATGGACTTGAAGACGTTTTTTTGAGCGCTGCAACCGGGCAGGATGCCCGCTCTACCTTGCCCTACCGCGCCTCCAGCCGCTTTTCCACCACATCCTTGCGGGGCAGTGCCCGCGAACAGCGTTCCCCGCCGCCCGATCCGTTGTTCGATGTCTTTGATCCAGTCATCATCTATGGCTGCGGGCAAGCCGCCGAAAATGTCGACCGGGTCTTTGATTCGCTGCAATAACACCTCATAAAATGTGCTACATTTTTTCTACAGGGTTGTAGCCCAAGGGCTAAAAACGCGGTTTTGGCCGTAGAAAATGGATTTTTTACCGGAAAATTGGACTCCAGGACTTTCGCTAAACTCGTAAATCCGTCATACCCGCGAAAGCGGGTATCCAAACTTTTCAGCGGCTTAACTGGATTCCCGCCTACGCGGGAATGACAGAAAGCGAAAGTCCTGGACTCAAAAATAATCACCCGCTAATAAGAACGGGTGATTGAAATCAGAGCTTCTTCAAGAGGAGATTAAGTGATGATCCTGGAATTTGTTAAATCATTTTCGCCTATTATAATTATTGTTTCGGTAATGGTGTTATTACCGCTTCTAGGATTATGGATTATATTTTTAATAGCACCATCCTGCTTTTTACTATTTACATATCTGTTACTTCCCTACAAAGTTCAAAATAAAATTGATGTTTACTTGAAAGATAAATTAGGCATTAAAGATAAAATTTAATGCTGATTTTACACCACGCTTAATGCCGGCAATGCTCTGTTCAAGGAGTTTACCGCCCTGATGATGCGTTTCTGCCAAGGCATCGCTATAGCCAGCGGGTGCCTAATTCATTTAGAAATAGCATCTTTATTCAGTGGCGACGCTCTCGCCTCTCCATCGCACCCAATCCAGCGCGGGCACGGTGCGGACGATGCTTTGACCCGCCTCTATCCGGCGAGCATCAACCATTCGGCAGCAATTGCTCTCTAATACCCCTGCGGCCGTGTATGCCACGCCTGTGCGCGGGTCAACCCGAGTTTCACCCAACATCCATTCTGCCTCAGCGGGCTTCACGTCACTCAGTACGGTCCAACCTATTGACGGGATGTAGGTTTCAAAGTGGTGACTCACAATGGGAGCGCGGGCCATGAAAATCGGCAACACGTCCTCAAGAAACAGCGCGGATTCGGTAATGCACTCCACCCCATTTTGCGTGAAACGGATACGAACCATCCCATCATCAGCGGTCATTGCCCTCTCCCTCACCTTCCAGCGATACCCCATTCAAACTGCCCTTCATCCCAATGAGCGGCAGTGTAATCATTCAGCGCCTTCCCTAATACTCCGGGGTCAGTGACCAGCAGATAACGCCAAGCGCCATGCTGACCCAGCCGATTAACCGCCTTGACCCAACGCTGCGCCGCTTTGGCTTTTGCGTCGGCATGGTCAGTCACTTGCCCCTTGATTTCCACCTAAGTACAGGACGAAAATCTCAAAGCCCAGAGGAAATCCTGGAATTTGTCGGCGAGGTTGAGGATGACGTTACG
>NZ_CBTK010000045.1 GCF_000531125.1 Candidatus Contendobacter odensis Run_B_J11
AAAGGATCGATATAGCGCATGACCTCACCCCCTATCCGTTCCGCATCACCGGTCGTTGTCGTACTCCATCAATCTGGTTCTGATGGGCTTTGTTGTCCTAAAAATCAATACCTTCGCGACCGGAAACGCAAACGCCAGCCGACAACCCCACCGGGCATAGCCAAACGTCCCTGGCCGCTTGGATGAGCGCGCGGCGCGCAACTCCAGGAATCCACATCAGGACTTCGCTAAACCCTTAAATTCGTCATACCCGCGAAAGCGGGTATCCCATCTTTTCAGTGGCTGACTGGATTCCCGCTGACGCGGGAATGACGAAAAGCGAAAGTCCTGAACACGTTGAGCGACGGCCCACCAAGCTAACCCCTCAGCAGGGTGTAAAATCTTCTGACAGCAGCGCCGTGCTACCGTCCGCCGGCCCTATCCGCCAGCGCCGCCAACCACGCCTCGCCATCGGCGCAATCCAGCAGCGCCTCGCCCAAATCCTCCAACACCGTCGGCTCGGTGATTTGCGCCAGCACCGGCGCGCTGTGCGCCGCCACCGTGTCGCCAAAGCGGCGGCGCACCTGGCGCATCAGCAAATGACGCTCGGAGTCCAAGCCCTGCTGCAAGCCCTGCTGCAAGCCCTGCTGCAAGCCTCGCTGCTCTCCGATCCGCTCTACACTGCTGACATACTGCATCTTTCTCGCCTCCTCTTCCGCCTGCAATTCCTGCCACAACTGCTGTTCCAACTCCGGCGGCAACCGCATCAGCCAGTCCAAAAAATGGAACAGCGCCACCACGTCCTCTCGGGCCAAGCCTCGTTCATACAACCCGCGCAGCAACTGCCATTTCCAGCGATACCGCTCTTCAGGATCGTGTTGCGTCGCCTGCGTCTTCAAATGCGCCTGCGTCACTACCGCAAACGGGTTGCGCGAAGCGTCCAGTTCCGCCCAGCGCCCTTGCCAGTCCAGCACCTTGGCCACCGGAAAGAGAAACGCCAAACCACAGCCCCAACGCGCGTATCGATAACTCTTCGGTCGCCAGACGGCTTCCGGATCCGCCAACACCGCCAGACTCACCACCGGCTTTCGATACCGATCAAACAACCGGTAGTGGTACACGAACATCCGTTCGGCGAATTCACGCTGGCGGGCACCCTGCACCTCGATATGCACCCAGACCCAATCCTCCGCGCCATCCCGGCCCGTCACCCGCGCCAACTTGTCCACCCGCCGCCGCCCTACCTCGGCGTCCCGCGTCACTTGCGCCAATTCCTGATCCAGAAACTCATACCCCCGCGCCCAGTCAATCCCGGCATGAGCCTTGGGAAAAAACCAGGCCAGAAAATCCACAAAATACTGCTCGATCAGCCCCTTCCACGGGCTGTCATAGTCATCGGATTCGCGTTCGTTGTCCTCGGCCATCTTCAGCTCCCGTCCCGCTCCACAATCCTCAAACCCCTACCAAATTCTCCAGAAAAAGGCATTTGATTTTATTCATTCATCTGTCTCCATCAACTGGGCCAAGGGCAACCACAGCGACCGCGCCACCGGGGTGGGACCCGTTCGTCTATATATCGCGCCTCGGCGCTCATGAACTCGCCGCGTCCAGCCGGGCCAGCCACGCCGCATCATCGGCGCAGTCCAGCAGCGCCTCGCCCAAGTCCTCCAACACCGTCGGCTCGGTGATTTGCGCCAGCAGCGGCGCACTGTGCGCCGCCACCATGTCGCCAAAGCGGCGGCGCACCTGCCGCACCATCAGATGACGCTCGGAGTCCAAGCCCTGCTGCAAGCCCTGCTGCAAGCCCCGCTGTTTCCACTCCTCCGTCCATTCCATTACTCGTTCCGCCAACATATCGCGCACCTCACTCAAGTCATTGACCGCATCCATTCGCACCCCCGGCCACCGGGCCGGCAACAACATCTGGCGCAGCTAAGTGGAATCGGAAATGCAGGAGTTAAAGCCCGCGCAGGATGCGCTCACCGCCCCGCCGCTCCCAGCCAGGCCAGCCACGCCGCATCATCGGCGCAGTCCAGCATTATGAAGTCTAGTGGTAATCTTCTTCGCGCTGGTAGCGAATCGCCAGGATAGTGACGGTTGCATTGTCCTCGATCTCGAACAAGGCGACGTAGCCGGCCGCGCCGAATGGAATCACCATCTCACGCAAAAAAGGGTTATCAGATAATGGCTTACGGCAGGTGAAAGGGAATTCACGCAGGAGTTCGACGCTCTTGCCGATCACCTCGCGCGCCCGACGGGCGGCCGGTAGATCGCGCTCCAACAGCAAGCCGTACCACCGCCGCAAGTCTTCCCTGGCCGTCTTGGTATAGCGAACTCGATAGCTCACGCACCGGCCTTAGAGACTGTCGCAAAACTCGCCATTGATTTTGAACAAAAATTTAGCGCGGAACCCGCTTCTAGCCAGTTTTAACCCGACTCCACCATTAAGCAGATCAATAACTTAGTTTTTAGACAGCCTCTTAGCTTCGGCATGACTCAGCAGGTCGTCCATCTCGCGCAAGACTTCATCGTCTGCGAAGTATTCACCCGTTTGCCGCGCCTCATCCCGTGCGGCCAGACCACGGGCGATGAACTCCTGTTGCGCCCGTCGGCACTCAATATTGGCTCGTAAGGATTGCTCCACGAAACTGGAGAGCATCTCGCCGTTCTGCAAAACACTCTCAGCCGCCTGTCGCAATTGTTCCGGCGTCCGCACGAAATCAAAGTAGAAAAAGCGGGTGAAGTGTTCGCTGATTGACGTTGTCCTCAAGATGATGCCTCCCGTGCCTGCCGGAATAGAGAAACTTTATCCAGCGATTGAATTCCGTTCAGCTTTCAACCGAGAATTTTCACCCTCATCAATATTAATCCGGCCAATAGTTCTCATCCAGCGTCTGTTCCCCGGTGAAAGGATTCGCGGTCGGAAGCGCAGATTCTTCCAGTGGTGTTTCCTGAGTGACCCGCAACACCGCGTACCGATAGGCTTTCATGTGGCTGTCCTCGAGATGCGGACGCAGGCTGGGGCTTTCGGCCAACTGTTCATTGACGCGGAGTCGCTGTTCCTGAATGGTCGCCCGCCAACTCTTGCCGCGCCGTTCGGGTTGGAACTGCCACTTCAGCAAATGAGCCAGCAACACGGCCAACCGGTTCACCAATTCATGCCGTTCACTGCGACCCATGCTATCCAGCTCCTCTGCAACGTGTTCCACATCCACTTCGACGAAGCGGCCCTGATGGAGCAGTTCCGCATTCTTCAGCGTCCACGCATAAAAATCCTGGTCATACAACCCCGCTGGCGTACTCATCATTCATCTCCTCCAGGACTTTCGCTTATAAACTTTGGTGTCGTCATACCCATGAAATCGGGTATCCAGTCTTTTCAGCAGCTTACTGGATTCCCGCTGACGCGGGAATGACGAAAAGCGAAAGTCCTGAACACATTGAGCTATGACCCACCAAGCTAACCCATCAGCAGAGTGTAAAATTTTCTGACAGCATCACCGCGCTACCGCCCGCCGGTCCTGTCCGCCAGCGCCGCCACCCACGCCTCGCCATCGGCGCAGTCCAGCAGCGCCTCGCCCAAATCCTCCAACACCGTCGGCTCGGTGATTCGCGCCAGCACCGGCGCGCTGGTCGCCGCCACCGTTTCACCAAAGCGGCAGCGCACCAATCGCACCATCAAATGGCGCGTTGTCCAAATCCCGTTCGTTGTCCATCAGTCAATCCCTAAACTCGTCATCCTCGCAAGCGGGTATCCACGGTTGAGCAGAGGCTGGGAATTCCTGCGGACGCGGGGATGACAGCAAGCGAAAGCCCTGACCTTAGCTCTTCGACCTATCGTTCAATCCTTGGCGGGCCGCGCTCTCCCGCAACAAGGTCTCGACGAAATCATACAAATGCCGGGTTTCGCCCTTGAAGCCGGCCACAATCTCTTCGGCGCGGATGAAAAAAGCGGTGCGCTGACCGTGGTAGTTCGTGGTGTTGCCAATCTGCACCAGTGGCATACCCATCCGCCGCAACAGGGTCGCCAGCCAGCCCTCGATCATGATGAAGAGATTGGGCCGTCCAATGAGCAGCGCCATCGCCGGAGCGGCGCAAATTAGCGACACGCTAAGCAGTGGAAAGGTGCGCCGCTCGAGATCGCTCGGCTCCTCGAAATGCAGATCGGGTGCGCCGAGCCGGGTTTGCGCCTCACCCCGGCGGCGGCGAAAGTACGGATGCACCGCCAGGCGTGATACTTCGCATGAGGTCTCTCGGGGGATCCGGGTGGGATGCAACTCACTGTCGGGATACAGGCTGTCCCCACAGTATTTCTCCAGTGGCAACAACAGATCAGGCTGATCAGGAGATAGGGTGACTAGCCGCAGACAACCAGCGGCTTCGCTGGAAGCGTGATGAAACGCCAAGCCGTGGAGCGCGTAAGCGTCATACTCGTCCTGCTCCAATTCACCGGGACAATCTTCTTCCTGCTCGAACTTGAATTCCCGGCAATAGACTTCATAACGCAGGTGTTGCGCCTGCCGCAATTGTTCCGGCGTCCGCACGAAATCAAAGTAGAAAAAACTGGCAAAGTGCTGGCTGATTGACGATGTGTCCAAGAGCGATATCTCCCATGTCTGCCAGAATAGAAGAATTTCATCCAAAGATTGAATTCTGTTCAGCCTTCAACCAGAGGATTTTTACCCCCGCTTTTCGAGAGAGCAACCGAGAATCCACGACTTCCTGGTCTATCTAAAGCTGAATATTTTGAAAGTATAGTGGGTATCGCCTGGAAGCGGCGTAGCGCAGGCTGGAAACTCGCCAATGCGATCCAACCCATTGGAATAACCCTTTCAGGACGTCAGGACGTTTGCTTTCCATCATTCCCGCTGGCGTGGGGATAACGAATTCGCGGCTTGACCAGAGTCCTGACCACTCAAAGAGGAGCGCTATAGACCCACTTTGGCAACACTGCCACCACTGGATCATGGTCGCTGGCCGGATCAGGTTCGCCGTGAGCGGCATTGCTATTGACATGCGGGACGCGCACCACCGCGCCACGCCGCAATACCGGACTCACCAGGATATGATCCAAAGTTTGCGGTTGCCCGCCATGGCGGCGAGTGTAACCCTGCCCGCGTGGCATCTCTTCCAGCAGATTGTGGAATGAATCACCCTTGAGCAGTTTCAACGTCTTCGATCCCAACCCATCGTTCAAATCACCCAACACCACAATCGCCGCTTGCGGATCGCAGGCCAATAGATCGGCAGCGAAGCCATGAACAATCTCCGCCTGGGCGTGGCGCTGTTTCTTGGCGTAATCTTCTTCGCGGCGGGTGGTCGAGCGCATGGATTTGAAGTGACAGACGATGACGAACAGCCGCTGACCTTGCACCTCGAATTCCGCCGCCAGGGTTTTACGGCTCGGTGCCCAATGACATTGATTATCGCCCGCAAACGCCGGGTGGGCGGGAGTGATACGGCCAGGATTGATGGTCAAGCTGGGTTGGCGGTGGCTGAAACGAATGCCCACACTGTCTTCCGGGCCAGCGTTGCCCCGGTCGGTGAAGTTTACGGTCGCCGGGTTGAACAGCAGCCCCACTCGAATGTTGGCGCCCGTCATGCCGCCGTCCTGATTCGCCAGCGGCGGAATCTCCCGAAAAACGTAGTGCGGCCCGCCTGCCTGGAGAATGGCGGCGATGAGCGCCTGGTAGCTGGCGTCAGCGGGCACCGCCCCCCCCGGCAACGCTCGATCCACCGCAGTAATTTCCTGCACCGCCAGAATATCGGGTCCTCCCAGATCACGAGTGACGATGATCCCCAGCCGCACCAGTCGGGTGGGCGACGCCTTCGCGCCCAGGTTGTAGAGATTGAAGGTGGCGATGCTCAACATGGCGAATCCCTGTGGTCTTTTTATTTTCGTGGTTGAAGGGTAGTACGAAATTGGGGCGGCCGTTGGGTGCGACGCGGGCGGTGATAGAGCGCTGGATTCAGCCGCCATTGGCCTGGAATCGCAACTGCGCCCGTACCCGCGCCCCGCCCAGAGTTCCGTGCCCAATCTCAAGTCGGCCGTAATAAACCTCTTCGACCAGATCTCGCACCACCGCCAGCCCGATGCCGTGACCAGCAACACTGGGATCGGCGCGCTGACCGCGATTAAGCAGCAATGGCGCTTGTTCAGGCGCAATGCCGGGGCCATCATCCTCCACTTCCACCACCAGCTCCATCCGTCCACCGTGATCGGCGGGATAGGCGCGCACCACGATCTGCCGCTGACACCATTTACAAGCGTTGTCGGCCAAATTGCCAAGAATTTCCAGCAGATCGCCCTCATCGCCATAGAACACCGTCGCTGCTGCAATTTCAGAATTGAATTGCAATGCGCGCTCGGCGTAAACCTTGGCCAACGAATCCAGAATCTTGCGGGCGACCGGCGCAACCGGCAGCGGAGCGCTGAGCGCAATCCGCCCGGAAGCCGCCGCCCGCTGTAATTGATAGTCCACAGTGCGGTTCATCCGCTCCACCTGCTCAGCCAGAGTCTGGCGCAACTCTGCCGGCTCAGCACCGGTTTCGAGCGTGCCGCGCAACACCGCCAGCGGAGTTTTGAGGCTGTGCGCCAAGTCACCCAGCGCATTGCGATAGCGTTCCAGGTGGGCGTGGCTTTGCCCGAGCAGCGCATTCAGATTCATCGTGAGCGGTTGCAATTCAGCGGGATAGCCGCTGCTCAGCGTGGAGCGCTGACCGGTTTCGATGGCTTTAATTTCGGCAGCGACCCGCCGCAACGGCTTCAGACTCCAGCGCAGGATCAAGCCCTGCGCTGCCAGCAGCACTGCGGTTGAGGCCAGCAGCCAACCCCACAACCCACGACGGAAACTCCAGACCTGATCATCGAAATTCTGCCGGTTTTCCGCGACCCGAAAGGTATAAATCTGATAGTGGCTGCGGTCGATTTCCCAACTCACCGTGAAGGCCAGTACCAACAGCGGGGTCCCGTCGGAGGATTCCAGCGGCGCGAACTGGGTATCACCGGGGCTGCGGACGGCGGGGAAGAATGGCAGCGCCCGCCCGAGCAGCGATGGGGAATACCACACCAGATTGCCCGGACTGTCCATCACATCGGCGTATAGCCCGGAATCCGGGGTGGAAAATCGCGCTTCGGGCAGGGCTTGCGGCAGAGTTAAACGGTTGAAGGCGTCCAGATTGGCCGCGCCCAGCAGCAGGTAGAGCTGGGCTTGCAGGCGATCCTGAACGGCGGCCAGGGCGCTATCGCGAAACGCCCGATCCAGGCTCAGGCCGGTCAGGCCGAGAAAGGCGACCAGCACCACGCTGGCGGCAATGCGCAGCCGGCCACTGAGAGAACGCATCGGCGCTCAACCGACGGACCGTTCCAGCCGGAACCGGTAGCCACGCCCGCGCAGCGTTTCAATCGGATTGAGGGTGCGGTCGGGATCGAGCTTGCGGCGCAACCGTCCCACCAGCACTTCGAGGACGTTGCTGTCGCGGTCCTCGTCTTCCTGATAGAGATGCTCGGTCAATTCCGTCTTGGAGATCACCGTACCGGCGTGCAGCATCAGATATTCCAGCAGCTTGTACTCGTAGGCGGTCACATCTACCGGCTGACCGGCCAGCGTCACCTGTTGTGCGCCGGTGTCCAGCGCGACCGGTCCGCAATCGAGAATCGCCTGAGTCCAGCCGCCGGTGCGACGGATCAGCGCCCGCAACCGCGCCAGCAACTCTTCTATATAGAACGGCTTGACCAGATAATCGTCGGCGCCTGCTTCCAATCCCTCAACCTTGTCCTGCCAGCGGCCACGGGCGGTCAAAATCAGGATAGGGAATTTGCGACCGCCTAGCCGCCAGTGCCGGATTACCTCGATCCCGGACAGATCAGGCAGCCCGAGATCCACCACCGCCGCATCCAGTGGATATTCCTGGCCGAGATACAGTCCAGTGCGACCATCGGCGGCACTGTCCACCGCATAGCCTTGTTCACGCAACTGGGCGGTCACCCGCTCCAGCAGCGGAGCTTCGTCTTCGATGATTAGAATGCGCATGGTTGGCAGTTTGAATGTTAGGGTGAAATCGGGAACATTGGAGAGAAAATCAATCCCGTACCGCGCCGCTGTCGGGATCAAAATGCAGGCTGCGCACCCGGCCATCCGGCTGCAAAATCCGCACCCGATAGCCGCGCTGGCCGTCCTGATCCGCGCCCTGAACCCCTAGCACCCGACCACCGGTGGCCTCGCGGGCGGCGTTAGCGGCCCGGTCAGGATCAGCAAAAGGGCGGGGCGGTGGACGATCCGGGCGGTCGCGGGGCGGCGGGGCATAATTGCTCTCCGGTCCCTGTCGGTAGCCGGATTGCGCCTTTGCGCCGGCGGCGGTCAGTAGTAGACCCACCAGCGCCGCCAGCGCCAAGCGCCGTGATAGCCGTAAGCGGTCAGGCATGGTTGGGAGCTTCCGGGTGAAATGAAATGAGCTTACAGCCTATTGGGTTGAGGATGAATCGGGACTGAATTGTATTGCATTGGGTTGCGCTGAATCAGTGCGCTTGACCGATAATACGAATAAAACCAATTAAAGAGTGTTCAGTATAGATTCAGCCGACGGTTTTTAGGCTGAACCACAGTATGAGAGCCGCAGCATAAAGCTGCGGGCAGGCTTCACCCACGGGGAGCGGATTCAATGAAAAGTAAATGGCGGGCCGGGCTAATAACGATGCTGCTACTGGGTTCGAGTGCAGCCTGGGCGCAGCGCTTCGATGCTGGCGGAGTAGAGGTAGAGGTGATCAGTGACCGGGGTCGCCCTCTGTCGCGCTATCCGTTGCGCGATAGCGGATCAGCCATCTACAAAGCCTATGTGGAAGCGGTACGCGGTCAGAATTATTCGGTCCAGATTCGCAATCGCACCAGCCAGCGCATCGGGGTGGTGGTTGCGGTGGATGGTCGCAATATCATTTCCGGGGATCGCTCCAATTTGCGCCCTGACGAACGGATGTATGTGCTTGCGCCGTACCAGCAGGAAAGCTACGAGGGTTGGCGCACCGGAAAAAACCGGGTCAACCGCTTTTATTTTACCGACGCCGGCGATTCCTATTCAGGTGCGTGGGGCGATTATTCGGCGATGGGGGTCATCGCCGTAGCGGCGTTCCGCGAGGTCGAGAAGTATAAGTCGCCCGTTCAACCGTGGACGCGGGAAGGTTCCGGTTATAGCGACCAGCGCGGGTTGCGGAACGCTCCGCCCGCAGCCGCGCCACGAGCGCAATCGGAACCAGGCACCGGTTATGGTGAAAGTGAGTGGTCCCCCTCGCGAAAGGTGGAGTTTGACCCGGAACGACGGCCCTTCGCTCAATTCTTTCTGAAATACGCTTGGCGTGAAACTCTGTGTCAGCAAGGGGTGATCGAATGCAACGGCAGTAGTCGCCGTCCCAAGAATCGATTCTGGAATGAGAATGAGGACTATGCGCCGCCTCCGCCACCCCAGGATGATCGTGAAGAATGGCGCTAAGGCGCAGGCTGCCGGCAAGGCGGGATCACCGCCTCCTTGAGCCTTCAAGGAGGCGGTGAAAGATCGCGTAATCACCGGCTTCGAGGATCATCAGCCGCGCCGGACCAGCTTCAGTGCTTCGGGTAAGGTGCGCAACTGACGTATCACCCGGGCCAGGTGGGCACGGTCACGGACGTTAAGCAGCAAATGCACCGTAGTGGTGTTGCCATCCCGTTCCGAGGTATTGATAGTTTCGATATTGGAGTCGGTGGCAGAAATTGCGGCGGCAATGGTCGCCAGCACCCCGCGCCGATTCACAACGTCGAGTCGCAGTTCGGCACCGAAGTCGGCGTTCACATGCGGTTCCCACTCCACTTCGATCCATTTATCCGGGTTTTTCCGGTAGCCAGCGATGTTCTTGCAATGGTCACGGTGGACCACGATCCCGCGCCCGGTATTGAGATAACCGATGATGGCATCCCCCGGCAGCGGCCGGCAGCATTTGCCGAAACTGACCACTGTACCCTCGGTGCCCTTGATCAGCAGCGGTTGAGTGCTGGCGTCCGGCGAGGTGGTTTCATCGGTGCCATCCTCTGGCATCAGCCGCTTGGCGATCAACGCCGCGACCCGGTTGCCCAAGCCAATATCCGCCAGCAGATCATCGAAACTGCTCAGATTGAATTCCTGAACCAGGGATCGAAGGTGTTCGGTCGGTAATTCACCCAGCCCGCCGGTATGGCCGATCAGCGCTTTCTCCAGCAGTCGCTTACCCAGCAGAATGGCTTCTTCGCGCTGCAAGTGCTTGAGGTAATGGCGGATGCTGGCGCGGGCCTTGGCAGTGACCACGAAGTTGAGCCAGGCCGGATTGGGTCGGGCGGTGGGCGTGATGATGACCTCGACCGTCTGGCCGGTAGAAAGCGGGGTGCGCAGTGGCGCCAACCGGCGATCCACCTTGGCGCCGACGCAGGTATTGCCGACATCGGAATGAATGGCGTAGGCAAAATCAACGGCGGTGGCGCCACGGGGCAATTCGATGATTTCACCGCGCGGGGTAAAAACGTAAACCTCGTCGGGGAACAGATCCACCTTGACGCTTTCCAGAAATTCCACCGGATTGCCGGCGCGGCGTTGCATATCCAGCAGTTTCCGCAGCCATTCACGGGCGCGCTGCTGGGCGTGGCTGCCTTGGCCGTCGCTGCCGGATTTGTAGCGCCAGTGGGCGGCAACCCCGACTTCGGCCATCACATGCATTTCCTCGGTGCGAATCTGCGCCTCGATGGGAACGCCGTTCGGCCCAAACAGCACCGTGTGCAGCGATTGGTAACCGTTGGCTTTGGGGATGGCGATGTAGTCCTTGAACCGCCCCATGATCGGCTTATACAGGCTGTGCATCGCTCCCAGCACCCGGTAACAGGTGTCGGCGTTCTCAACGATGATGCGTACCGCGTAGACGTCGTAGACTTCTTTGAACGGCAAGCGCTTGTGGCGCATTTTCTGATAAATGCCCCACAAGTGTTTGCTACGACCCATCACCCGCGCCGTGATCCCTTCGTCCTCCAGCCGACTCTGAATTCGCGCTTCCAGTTGGCCGACGATCTCACGGCGGTTGCCGCTCATCTTGCGCACCGCGTCCTGCAAGATCTGGAAACGCAACGGGTGCAGGTGGCTGAGACCGAGATCTTCGAGTTCCTGGCGCAGATGATTCATCCCCAGCCGGCCGGCGATGGGCGCATAGATTTCCAGCGTTTCGCGGGCGATGCGGCGGCGCGATTCCGGCCGCATCGCGCCAAGAGTGCGCATGTTATGCAGGCGGTCGGCCAGCTTGATCATGATGACCCGCAGGTCCTTAGCCATCGCCAGGAACATTTTGCGAAAATTTTCGGCTTGCGCCTCCAGCTTGGAGTTGAACTGGATCTGGGTCAGCTTGCTTACCCCATCCACCAGGTTGGCAACTTCCGGCCCGAAGTGGACGCCAATTTGCTCCTTGCTGTAGGGGGTATCCTCGATCACGTCGTGCAGCAGCGCACCTTGCAGGGTTTCATGATCGAAGCGGACGTTGGCGAGAATGCGCGCCACCGCCAGCGGATGAAAAATGTACGGCTCGCCGCTTTTGCGGTAGACACCGGCATGGGCCTCAGTGGCGAAGTAGCAGGCTTCGCGTAACTGATCGACCTGATCCGGTTCCAGGTATTCGCCGGCAATCGCACAGAGATCGTCAATCCGCAGCCGTAAATCATCCAGCCAGTCGTCATCAACCGCCAGCTTGCGACCCTGGTAGATGATTTCGTTACGGACTTCCCGCGCCGGCGCGCTCATCACCCGCGATCTCTTGGAGGTTGGGGATAGATGCAATCACTCTTTTTCAGAGGGGGATTCAACCCGAGCTGCCGGCTTCGCTGCGGGAACCACCGGGCGGCGGTATTTCTCTTGGAGGAGATAATCGACCTTGCCGGCGGCCAGCTCCCGCAACGCGACGACAGTAGGTTTGTCATTTTCCCAGGGCACTAATGCCTCTTTACCGAGGGCCAGTTCACGGGCACGACGGGCGGCAATCAGCACCAGCTCGAAACGGTTATCCACTTGATCAAGACAGTCTTCAACGGTAATTCGGGCCATTTGGGGCTTTCTCCAGATGCAGTGTGGCGAGTTTTGAACGAATCAGTTTAATGAAAAACAAGCAGTTAAGACAAGAGCGCCTGAAGGAGTTCTTGCTGGCGCTCCAGTTGTGCCGCTCGGCGCTGGCGCTGGGCGATGAGGATGGCGCGTAGTTGGTCCAGCGCTGTCGCGAAGTCGTCGTTCATCACCAGATAATCAAACTCGGCGTAATGCGACAATTCATCAAGCGCCGCCGCCATCCGCCGCTCGATGATCTCGGCGCTGTCCTGACCGCGCCCGGACAGTCGTTGCCGCAGCGCAGCGCGGGATGGCGGCAGAATGAAAATGGTTAGACTGTCCGGTAGCAGTGCCTTGACCTGCCGGGCACCCTGCCAGTCAATTTCCAGAATGACATCCTGTCCGGTTTCCAACTGCGCCAACACCGCAGTACGGCTGGTGCCGTAGCGGTTGCCGAACACCTGAGCGTGTTCCAGGAAGGCATCGCTCGCGATCATCGCTTCAAAAGTAGCCATGGGAACGAAATGATAATGCTCGCCATTACGTTCGCTAGGGCGGGGCGGGCGGGTGGTGTGAGAGATGGAGACAGCCACACCCGGCGTAGTTTCCACCAGGCGTTTAACCAGACTGGTTTTGCCGGCACCGGAGGGGGCAGCGACAATATAGAGGGTTCCGATAGACATGGGGGTGTGGCTCGATAGTCAGGACTCTGAGGAAGATACACGGGATCGGGTTAAACCGCGATTCCGCTCAAGCGCAATAACGGTTCTATTCGCGGTTCTCTGCCCCGGAATTCAATGAAATTGGACAGTGCTGGACGCGAACCACCTACTTGCAGAATGCTCTCCCGGAACCGCGTACCCGTCGCTGCATCGAAAATTCCGCTCTCCTCAAAAGCGCTGAATGCATCGGCTGAAAGCACTTCCGCCCATTTGTAACTGTAATAGCCGGCGGCGTAACCCCCAGAGAAGATGTGAGTAAATGCATTGGCGAAGCGGTTATAGATGGGTGGAATCAATACCGCCACCTGTCGGCGCACGTCATCCAATAGCTCCTGTACTTTTCCGCCTTGCGTAGGGCGGTATTCGCGGTGCAGCCGGAAATCGAACAGCGCAAATTCCAATTGCCGCAGCATGATCATTCCCGCCTGAAAGTGCCGAGCCGCCTGCATACGCTGATATAAAGATTCCGGCAACGGTTCATCGGTCTGATAGTGGCCCGCCAACAAGGTAAGTGCTTCCTGAGACCAGCACCAGTTTTCCAAAAATTGACTCGGTAATTCCACTGCATCCCATTCCACTCCGTGAATTCCGGCGACCGGCAGATAATTCACTGTGGTCAATAAATGATGCAGGCCGTGGCCGAATTCATGGAACAGGGTTAGCACTTCATTGTGAGTCAATAGCGCCGGATCATGACCCACCGGCGGGGTGAAATTACATACCAGATAAGCTGCTGGCAACCGTACTGTGTTATTTACGAACCGCCGCCCCAAACTGCCATTCATCCATGCTCCACCACGTTTATGGGATCGCGCATACAAATCCAGATAAAATCGCCCACGCGGGTGATCCAAAGCATCCACAATGGCATAAACCTGAACATCGGGATGCCAGGTTTCCACACCGTCCAGCGGATGAATCGTTACGCCGAATAAGCGTTCCGCTACCGCGAACAATCCTGGCAGCACCCGAGTCATTGGAAAATAAGGCCGCAATTCTTCTTGCGAGAGCTGGTAGCGGTGCTGGCGCAATTTTTCCGAGTAGTAGCCAATGTCCCACGCTTGCAGATCATTCATCCCGAACTGCTCGCGGGCAAACTGGCCTAATTCCGCCAATTCCCGCTGCGCTTGTGGTTTGGCACGGTCGGCGAGGTCATTAAGGAACGCTAATACTTTTTGCGGCGATTCGGCCATTTTGGTCGCCAGCGAGTATTCGGTGTAATCGTGAAAACCGAGCAGTTGCGCCAATGCATAGCGCAATGCCAGAATTTGTTCCATGACCGGCCCATTATCCCACTGCCCGGCATTCGCACCCTGCTCCGAAGCGCGGGTACAATAAGCATCGTACAGTTCTTTTCTTAATAAACGGTCATCTGCGTAATTCAGAACCGGCAAATAAGAAGGCAATTCCAGCGTTAATAACCAGCCCTCCAATCCTCGCTGTTGTGCAGTTTGTCGAGCCAGCGCTAATGCCGATTCTGGTAACCCAGCTAATAGCGCTGGGTCAGTTAAATGTCGAGTCCATCCCTGAGTAGCATCCAATACGTTTTCCGAAAATTTGGCGTTCAGTTGTGATAATTCCTGCATAATTTCCTGATAACGGGTCTGTTGCTCAGGTGGCAGAGCAATCCCGGACAAGCGAAAATCGCGCAAGGCGTTATCAATCACTTTGCGTTGCGCCGGATCAAGTTTTGCGTATTCCGGCCCATCGGCAATATGCTGATAGGCTCGATACAAGCCTTGGTGCTGACCAAGTTCGCTGTAATAGGCACTGAGTTTTGGCAAGCAGGCATTATAGGCGATGCGCAAGGCATCGGAGTCCTGCACTGAATTCAGATGACTAACCGGCGACCAGGTTTTATTCAGTCGATCTTCCAGTTCTTCCAGCGGTTGCAACAGGTTTTCCCATGTGTACATAGTATGAGCAGACAATACTTGATCAATGGCAGCGCGATTATCCGCCAGCACTTGATTAAGCGCCGGTTCAACGTGTTGCGGTTGAATGGCCGCGTAATTGGGCAGGTCAGCCGTGGTCAGTAGCGGGTTAGTCATCATGGGAAAGTCCTTGGCGATACAAACAAGAGCGAAAGCCGGCCACTCATCGCCAACGAGTTGCGGAACTGGCCGATGATGTAAAGTTCCTCACCGGGAAAAATACGCGGTTCGACGGAACGGTTCGATGTGGATGTGGTTGAGATTCACGCTGAAGTATAACGCGACGGGGTAACGACTGGTGGCGGCATTGATATTGTTCGGGTTGAAGGGGATGCTGATTGGCTTTGCCATTGCGGCACCGGTGGGACCGATTGGCTTGCTGTGCATCCAGCGAACGCTGGCGCGAGGGCGCTGGTCCGGGATGCTCTCCGGGTTGGGCGCGGCCAGCGCTGACGCGGTTTATGGCTGCATTGCCGGCTTTGGGTTGGCGTCGCTGGCCGGTTTGTTGCTGGCGTGGCAAACCGAATTACGCCTCATCGGCGGGCTGTTTCTGCTGTATCTGGCGTGGCGGACGTGGCGAACTTTACCCAGCGCTGAACCGGTGCGAGTGCGTCCGACCCACGCCGGTTTGCTCGGCGATTATCTGTCTACGCTGGCGTTGACCTTGACCAATCCAGTGACGATCCTGGCGTTTCTTGGTATTTTCGCGGGACTGGGCTTGGCGGGGGGCAGTGGCAATTTTGCAATGGCCGGCGCGTTGGTGCTGGGCGTATTTACTGGATCGCTAGTATGGTGGCTATTGCTGGCCGGCGGCGTAGGACTGTTGCGCGGGCGGTTGACTCCGAGCGGGCTGCGCTGGATTAACCGCGCTTCGGCACTGTTGATGACCGGGTTTGGAGTGTGGGCGTTGGCGGCAATGGCATGGAGTTGATCATTATCAATCAGGGCGCTGGCTTCCAGAAAATCGGTAGAAAAAAGCGCCCCAGCTATTGATGCACTACCCGGTCAATCCTTTCGGAATGCCTTATGACACGCCTTGCAGGTTTCGGCAGTCTTGCCGAACTGTGCCTTAATAGCGCCTTCATTGCCGCCCTTGGCGACTTCGGTCAATTTGGCGGCTTCCTGCTGAAAATCGTTCATTTTGGCTTCAAATTTATCCCAGTTCGTCCAAATCTCCGGTTTGGCCTCGGTATCCTTCACTGCATCCGGGCCAGAACCCTTGGTAAAACCCTCTGGAGCCGCTTTACTCATCATCTCCACGTACTGGGCGTGGCGGACAACAGCGGCGGCATCGAACGGCACCTCGCCTTTCATCATCGCGCCGATGGGCGCGAAGTTCCAGCCGATGATCGTATAAACCGATTTACGATAATCCACTGTGTCTTGTGGCTTCGGATCCGCCGCGCTGGCCGCAGTCAAGATGCTCAGACCCAGAGCGCCGCCTACCAGAATTTGAGATACTTTATTCATTAGTTTTAGCCTTTTAGAGCATGGTGAATCAATAGGTTTAACGGGAATGATCATCTCATGTATCCAGTATTTTGCAAGGGGCGCGCCTGTCAGGCACCCCCCTTGCTCAAACTACCTACCGGATCATCCAGGCGGATTAAAGATGAGGTAAAAGTTTGATGAACAGATCGATCAGGCAAAAGTGTCGGCGAACAGATTGGCGGACCACTCGAATATCTTCTCGAAATTATCCTTGTTGGCTACAGGGGCCTCGACGGTTCCTGGGGGAACGGCCTTGACCATCGTTTTGGTGGCTGGGTCGTAGACGAACAGCGTACTCAGCCATGAGCCGGTATTGGCGGTCACCGGGTTGAAGCAGGCGGCACCGACGGTGGGTACCGGATCCGGCGCGCCGCCATCCAATGCCCGCAGGATGGCATCGGCGCATACCTTGGCCTCGCCATTGGCAACATGTCCACCCTTGGACATAGCGGTGCCCTGCGAGTCGCCGATGATGTGAATACCGCTATTCGGCAACAGAGTGGATTCATAGTTAAGCGGGTTCACCGGTGCGCCCCAGTTCGCGGCGGTCAAATCGACCAGCCCGGCATTGCGGACGATGGCGCCAGCCTGGTGCGCTGGAATCACATTCAACACGCCGGCTGGGAATTCGCCCTTGTTGGTAGTGATGATCCTCCGGTTGGAATCCACCGACAGCACCTGCTCGCTGGGACGGTAATCAATGATGCCGGCAAAGGTCTGGTTAAACGCCTTAGTAAAGGTCACCACTTCGGCCACGATACTGGCGTTGGCGTCCAGCACAACTACCTTGGAGCCGGATTTACCATTGCGCTTGAGGTAATCGGCAACCAGACAGGCGCGCTCGTAAGGTCCAATCGGGCAACGGAAGGGTGAGGGCGGGACGGTGATAACAAAATCACCCGTGACCGTCCCAGCCACCAGTTGCTGCAATTGCTGCTTGAGCAGGGTGGTTTGTGGGCCAGCCTGCCAAGCGTGGGGAATCTTGCTGAAATCGAGACCGTCAATCGGCTTGAAATCGATGCCGGGCGCTAAAACCAAATGCTCGTAAGGCAGGGTTTTACCACTGGACAGTTTCAAAACCCGATTAGCGCTATCAATCCCGGTCGCCTTCCCCTGAACGAAGGTGATGCCGTATTTCTGCTGGAGTTTTGCGTAGTTAAAGGTGATTTGCGACAAGTTGAGCGAGCCGTCCAGCACCATGTTGCTGAGGATGCAAGAGACGTGATTGGGATTAGCGTCCACCAGTGTTACCGCCGCGCTATTCCCACCCCAAAGGCGCAGATACTTGGCGACGGTGGCACCGCCAAAACCGCCGCCCACGACCACCACACGGCCTTTCGGGGTGGCGGATTGTGCCCGCAGCATGGTGGGAACGGCGGCGACCAGCGCTGTAGACGCACCAGCCAGTTTCAGAAAATGACGACGAGAGATCACATTCATGGGATTTTTTCCTGTTCGTTGTGGCGATCAAGCCAACCGGGAATGGGGGAGCTACAGCATCCCTTGGCTATTTCTTCAACCCGGCGAAATACTGGGCGATCAACTGCAATTGCTGATCGGTGTACGCCATCGCCACAGGATGCATGATGTTACCTGCATCGCCGCTTTTGTTTTTCATCTCCCGCATCTCGTTGTAGAGTTCCTGAGCGCTTTCTCCGACCAAGCTGTCAATGCCACTTACTGATCGACCGTTGGTGCCATGGCACTGCGCGCATTGGGCGGCCAGCAACCGTCCGGGCGGCGGCGCGGCCAGTGAGGTCAACGGAATGGCCAGCGCAAGGCTGGAGAGAAGGGTCTGTAGAAAACGGTGTCGTGAAGTCATGCCTGCTACCTCGTTGAATTTATTAGAGTACCGGTGCAGCGATTTGAACCCGCTGGACTGAGCATCGGCGTTGTCGAATTGATGTTGCATTTTCGACATACCGCGCCCGCGCCAAGGATGCGCTGTGAACCTGAATTCAAACTGAAAAGTTTGCTGGGCATAGCCGGTGGTGAGCTGCTTTACAATAGAACCCTTCACCTCAAAACTCGTGACCCGATTCCATGCGCGCCACTTCATTCCATTGGCTTCTCCTCATTAGCGGGCTATGCGGCTCCAAGGGGGCGGTGATAGCCGCTGAATCCACCCTTCCACCGTTGCTGCTGCACAATTTTGAACGAGTCGCCAGTCCTACACCGGGCGTCACTATGAGTTCCTGGAGCGCTGAACCCGGAATCCGCGCCGGTCGCATGTGGTATCGGCTGGAACCGGCGCAACGGCTTGATGGCGGCCGGGCGTTGCATTTGCACTACCGCTTCACGGCGGATGCGGCCAGCGACATTGGCTGGCAACTCACCTTGCCCAATCTGGACGCCACCGCTTACGACCATCTGGAATTCTGGATTCGCGGTGACGACCGCGCCGGATTTGCGGATGCGCTGAAGGTCGAATTCAAGCAACCGTTGCCGAACGCGCCGCCCGGTCTGTTGCGGCAGGGCAGCGCCGAAGTGAGCGGCATTACCGGCGACTGGCAACGGATTCGGGTACCGCTGAACCTGATGAACGGCATTGCCGATTGGCGGCATTTGCGCCAGTTTGGAATCGTGCTGCAACCGCGCCGTTCGCCGGCGGCCTCGGGCGCGTACTGGCTGGACGATATTGCCTTGATCAGAACCGGCCAACCCGGTCCCAGTACCCGCGATCCGGTGATTCCGCCCATCAAGACCGCCTGGGAAAACAGCATAGGTGGTAAAGCTGCGGCACAACCGCAAATCCACGCCCGTTTGGCGGGATGGCCGGAACGGTTGTTGGTAAATCCAGCCGAATTGCCTGCCGCTGATCCGGCGTTTCTGGAACGGTTGGCGCGGGATACCTGGCGCGGACTGACCGCCTTGAGTGACCGTGACCATGGTTTGCCGCTCGACACCGTGCGTTTCAATGGCTCCATCGCGCCTGACCGTGCTGGATTGGGCGATTACACCAACGTCACCAATATCGGCTTGTACCTGATCGATATGGTCGCAGCGCGGGAATTGGGATTGATTAACACTGAGGAAATGCAGGCACGCTTAAAGCGGACCTTGGATACGCTGGAACAACTCGAAACTTATCAGGGATTTTTCTACAACTATTACGATACGACGACGCTGGAGCGTACCAGCAATTTTATCTCATTCGTAGATTCAGCCTGGCTGACCGCCGGGTTAATGGTGGTGAGAAATAGTGTTGCCGAACTGGCTGAGCGTTGTAGCCGACTCATCGCGCAAGGGGATTACCGCTTCTTCTACGATCCGGTAGAGCGGTTAATGATGCATGGCTACTACGTTAATTTGCCGTACCGCTCCGAGTACAACTACGGGATGCTGTACAGCGAAGCCCGATTGGGTAGTCTGATTGCCATTGGCAAGGGTGATGCGCCGGAGGAACACTGGTTTCGGATGGCGCGCAGCTTTCCGGCGTCTTTCGACTGGCAATCGCAATCGCCCAAGGGCCGCGCCGTTAAAACGGTAAACGGATATAGCTTCACCGGCGGTTATTACGCCTGGAAGGGCTTGCGCTATGTGCCGTCCTGGGGCGGCAGTCTGTTCGAGGCGTTGATGCCGTTGCTGGTGCTGGACGAGTTGCATCACGCGCCGGCCAGTCTGGGCCGGAATGCGGCGGTGCATACCGAAGTGCAGCGCCGCTTTGCGTTAGAGCATTTAGGCTATCCGGTCTGGGGTTTGTCGCCCAGTTCGATGCCAGCGGGGAATCGTTACGGTGAATATGGCGTTCGCATTCTGGGGGCGCGGGGCTATCGCGCCGGCGTGGTGACGCCACACGCAGCGGCACTGGCGCTGATGACGGAACCCGCAGCGGCTGTCGCTAATCTCCGCCAACTGGTGCAACGCTATCCGCTGTACGGTGACTTCGGTTTTTACGATGCGGTAGACCCGAAAACCGGTCAGGTAGCCTATAACTATCTGGCGCTCGATCAAAGCATGATTCTTATTGCGCTGGCGAATCGTTTACGAGCGGGCGTCATTCAGGGTTATTTCAGCGCTGATCCGATGGTTCAGCGGGTGTTGCCATTATTAGGCGCGGAACATTTTTTTGACTGATGTCTTGCATTTAAAAATGATCGACCTCGCCGACTTCTTGTCATAAATCGAGGCATTTTTATCGGATACATCATGGGTACTGTGGTTGAGTATGAGGCTACGTGACGTCAGCAGTGAACACCCCGAAGTGAATGCTTGAGAATGTTCAAGAGTCAATAAGGGCCATATCAAGAATGCTGAGAACCATCAATGACTGAGCAAGAAATCGAACACGCTCTGATCGAAAAGCTAGGCGACCTCAAATACACCTACCGCCCGGACATCCGCGACCGCGTCGCACTGGAGCAGAACTTCCGCGAGAAGTTCGAAGCCCTGAACCGCGTCCACCTGACCGACAGCGAGTTCCACCGCCTGCTGGACTCGATCATTACCTCCGACGTGTTCGCCGCCGCCAAACACCTGCGCGAGCGCAACAGCTTTGAGCGCGACGACGGCACGCCGCTCTACTACACCTTGGTCAATCTCAAGGACTGGTGCAAGAACACCTTTGAGGTGGTCAACCAGCTCCGCATCAACGCCGATAACAGCCATCACCGCTACGATGTGATCCTGCTCATCAACGGCGTGCCCGTGGCGCAGATCGAGCTGAAAACTCTGGGCATCAGCCCGCGCCGGGCCATGCAACAGATCGTGGATTACAAGCATGATCCCGGCAACGGCTATACCAAAACCCTGCTGTGCTTTCTGCAACTGTTCATCGTCAGCAACCGCAGCGATACCTGGTACTTCGCCAACAACAACAGCCGCCACTTCAGCTTTGACGCGGACGAGCGTTATCTGCCGATCTACCAGTTCGCCGGAGAAGACAACAAAAAAATCACCCATCTGGACCACTTTGCCGAGAAGTTTCTGGCTAAATGCACCTTGGGGCACATGATCAGCCGCTACATGGTGCTGGTGGCCAGCGAGCAAAAGCTGATGATGATGCGGCCTTATCAGATTTATGCCGTTAAAGCGATGGTGGAGTGCATTCATCAGAACTGCGGCAACGGCTACATCTGGCACACCACTGGCAGCGGCAAAACGCTCACCTCGTTCAAGGCATCCACCCTGCTCAAGGACAACCCGGACCTTGAAAAATGCCTGTTCGTGGTGGATCGCAAAGACCTCGACCGGCAAACGCGGGAAGAATTCAACAAGTTTCAGGAGGGGTGCGTCGAGGAAAACACCCACACCGAAACCCTGGTGCAGCGGCTGCTTTCCGACGACTACGCCGACAAAGTGATCGTCACCACCATCCAGAAGCTCGGCCTGGCGCTGGATGACAGCAACCAGCGCAACTACAAGCAACGGCTGGAGCTGCTCCGCCATCAGCGCATCGTGTTCATCTTTGACGAGTGCCACCGCTCGCAATTTGGCGAGAACCATCAGGCGATCAGGGAATTTTTCCCCAATGCCCAGTTGTTCGGCTTTACCGGCACGCCGATTTTCGAGCAAAACGCCAGCACTCAGCAGATCGAAGGCCAGCAGGCGTCCTACAAGACCACGCAAGTCATCTTCCAGCAGCAACTACACGCCTACACCATCACCGACGCCATTGAAGACCGCAATGTGCTGCGCTTCCACATTGATTATTACAAGCCGGAAGGCAAGAACGCGCCCAAGACGGGTGAAGCACTGGCCAAAAAAGCCATTGTTGAAGCGATTCTGAGCAAGCACGACGCGGCGACCAATGGGCGCAAGTTCAACGCCATTCTGGCGACCAGCTCCATCAACGACACCATTGCTTATCACGCGCTGTTCAAGACGATGCAGGCGGAAAAACAGGCCAAAGACGGCGATTTTCAGCCTTTGAACATCGCCTGCGTGTTTTCCCCGCCCGCCAACGGCAATAAGGACGTGCAGCAGATTCAGGAAGACCTGCCGCAAGAAAAGGCGGATAACCAAGTCGCCCCGGACGAAAAGAAAGCGGCGCTCAAGGCCATCATCGCCGACTACAACGCCCGCTACGGCAGCAACCACAGCATCCATGAATTCGACGGGTACTATCAGGATGTGCAAAAGCGCATCAAGGATCAGCAATACCCCAATCAGGATTTGCCCCACGCCCAAAAAATCGACATCGTGATCGTGGTGGATATGTTGCTGACCGGCTTCGATTCCAAATTTCTGAATACGCTTTATGTGGATAAAAACCTTCAGTACCACGGACTGATTCAGGCATTTTCGCGCACCAATCGGGTGCTGAACGACACCAAGCCCTATGGCAATATTCTCGACTTTCGCCAGCAGCAGAAGGCGGTTGATGAAGCCATCGAGCTTTTTTCCGGTGCGTTCAAGGAAAAAGCCAAAGAAATCTGGCTGGTCGATCCCGCCCCGGCAGTGATCCTCAAACTGGAAGCAGCGGCCAAACAACTGGATGAGTTCATGCACTCCCAGGGCTTGAGCTATGCCCCGGAAGACGTGCCCAACCTCAAGGGCGACGCGGCGCGCGGCCAGTTCATCAACCTGTTCAAGGAGGTGCAGCGCCTCAAGACCCAACTTGACCAATACACCGATCTGACGCCGGAAAACGCCGCAGCCATTGAGCAGGTCATTCCCCAAGAGCAGTTACAAGCCTTTCGTGGGGTGTATCTGGTCACTGCCGAGCGTCTGAAGGCCCAGCAGGACAAGGGCGGCGATGCGGCCAGCCCGGAAGTGCAGCAACTGGATTTTGAATTGGTGCTGTTTGCTTCCGCCGTGATTGATTACGACTACATCATGGCGCTGATGGCCGGCTACTCGCAGCAAACGCCGGGCAAGCAGAAGATGAGCCGTGAGGAACTGATCGGCCTGATCCAGGCCGATGCCCAGTTCATGGACGAACGCGAAGAAATCACCGCCTATATCAGTACCCTGCAAGCGGGCGAAGGTTTAAGCGTCAAAGAAATTCATCAGGGTTACGAAGTCTTCAAGTGCGAAAAGACTGCGGATCAATTGGCCGACCTTGCCGCCACGCACGGGCTGGAGCCTGCCGCGCTGCAAACTTTTGTCGATGGCATTCTGCGGCGGATGATTTTCGATGGGGAACAGTTAGGCGATCTGCTGGCTTCGTTGGGGCTGGGGTGGAAAGCTCGCACCCAAAAGGAACTGGCGCTGATGGAAGACCTGATCCCTTTGCTGCATAAACTCGCCCAGGGGCGGGAGATTTCAGGGTTGGGCGCGTATGAGCAATAAATAACCCCACACGGAGGGTCCTCACGCCCCAGCGTGGGAATGACCCATAACCCATTCACACAGCGGAGTTCGAAATGAATCACGCGCAATTATCTGAAAAAATTCAGGCGCTACCGCCAGACAAGCAGGCGGAGATATTCGATTTCGTCGATTTTTTGGTATCCCGTCATACCGTTGCCAAGCAACAAAAGATCGCTGATGGTGAATGGACCCGTGCCGAATTCAGCCAAATGGCGATGAGTCAGGCGATGCGCGGCATGGAAGAGGAACCGCCTCTCTATACCCTCGATGATCTCAAGGAACGCTGGCAATGAAACAAGCTGGACAAATCGTGCTTGTACCCTTCCCGTTTACCGATCTTTCTGGCGCAAAGCCTCGCCCTGTTCTCATGCTACGGAAAGCATCGGTTCAGTTCGATGATTGGCTGGTTTGCATGGTCTCTTCGCAATTACGGCAAATCGACTCCCAAATCGATGAAATTTTGTTACCCGGTGATGCTGACTTTGCGACAGCGGGCCTAAAGGTTCCGAGCGTTTTGCGACTCTCTCGACTGGCGGTTTTGGACGGATCATTGCTCTTGGGAAGTTTGGGGGCGATCAGTCATGAGCGGTTGCAGTGGATTCGTCAACGACTCGCCGCGTGGATTGCAGAGGATAGCCAATGACTAACGTGCGCAATGTGCCCAAACTGCGCTTTCCTGAGTTTCGGGATGCGGGGGAGTGGGAGACTGACTTGCTTGGAAGTAATAAGGTCTCGAAATTTATAAGCGAGCGAGTTGCGTTAGAGCAACTTAACCAAGACACATATGTAAGCACGGAAAATCTATTACCCGACTATGCTGGTGTAACACGGGCTTCTAAGCTACCGCCATCTGGTTCGTTTACACGTTATAAGAAAGGTGATGTTCTTGTTTCAAATATTCGGCCATATTTGAAAAAGGTTTGGTCGGCAGATAAAGAGGGAGCATCCTCGAACGATGTTGTTGTTATTCGTTCAGGAGAAAAGGCTACTAGCATTTTCTTAACCTTTATCCTCAAAAATGATCTGTTTATAAACTACGTCATGACAGGGGCTAAAGGCGTAAAAATGCCCAGGGGGGATATTTCTTCTATGAAAGAGTATCCCGTGGCATTCCCAACGGGTGATGAACAACAAAAAATCGCCGACTGCCTCGCTTCCCTCGATGAACTGATCGCCTTGGAAGCGCAAAAGCTCGACACGCTCAAAACCCATAAAAAAGGGCTGATGCAGCAGCTTTTCCCCGCCGAAGGCGAAACCCTGCCCAAACTGCGCTTTCCTGAGTTTAGGGATGCGGGGGAGTGGGACATAAAGACGCTCTCTGAACTTGCTGAAAATTTAGACAACCGGCGTATTCCCGTAACAGAAAGCGACCGTGTAAAAGGCGCAATCCCCTACTACGGGGCATCTGGGATAGTTGATTACATCCACGACTTCATATTCGACGAAGAGCTGCTTTGCATCTCAGAGGACGGAGCAAATCTGGTGGCGAGAAGCACGCCAATTGCCTTTTCAATTTCCGGGAAGACATGGGTTAATAATCACGCACATGTCTTGAAATTTGAGCGCAGATGCGTCCAGAAAATTGTTGAAGATTATCTGAACTCGATATCTCTTGAGGATTATTTGACGGGTATGGCTCAGCCCAAGCTAAATCGTGCGATGCTCGACACTATTCCCGTACCTATTCCACGGGATGAGTGTGAACAACAAAAAGTCGCCGACTGCCTTTCATCCCTCGACGACCTCATAGACGCGCAAAGCCAGAAGCTCGACGCGCTCAAAGTCCATAAAAAAGGGCTGATGCAGCAGCTTTTTCCTTCAATGGAGGCTGAGGTCTAGCCATGAGGCTTTATCTTGACAACTGCATGTTCAACCGTCCCTTTGATGACCAGTCCAACATCAAGATATTGCTGGAAACCGAAGCCAAACTAAAAATACAAGAAAATATTCGCCTTGGAACCTATGAATTGGTTTGGTCCTACATTCTGGATTATGAGAACAGCAAAAACCCCTTTCGAGAGAGGCGGGAACAAATTGAAAACTGGAAACGCTATGCCAGTATCGACATGGAGGAGGAAGAAGTGCTGGTTAATCTAGCCAAATCTTTGCACCAGCTTGGGTTGAAGCGTTTTGACGCCCTGCATCTCGCTTGTGCCATCACGTCTAATGCCGACTATTTTTTGACTACGGATCGCGGCATCCTGAAAAAATCCGGAGTTGTTACCGGTATTCGGATCAAAGACCCCATCGACTTTATTAAAGAGGTGTTTCCATGATGACCGACACGGAAATCAGAGCAAAAGGCGCACAGGTTCTTGCCCAGTATTTGGGAGATATTGAAATGGAGCGATTTATCGCCCTGATTCAAAGAGAGGCTTTTGACTATACCCAATGGCGACAGAGTATGGATACCGACGAAAGTATCGAAGACATCAGCAGAAAGGCGATGGAATTAAGACGCCAGCGCACGGATGCCGCAAGTTAATATCGTGTTTTATTTCGACGAACTGATCGCCGCCCAAGCCCAAAAACTCGACGCGATCAAGGCCCATAAAAAAGGGCTGATGCAGCAGCTTTTTCCCAATAGCACCACGGAGTCCACGCCATGACCGTCAACGAACTCCTTCCCTCGGTCGCCACTCTCTCCCACGCCGATAAATTCCGGCTGGTGCAAATTGTGCTGCGACAACTAGCGGAGGAAGAGGGTATCGCCAGCCCGCTTCCGCCGCCAGATGACTTCGGATCCGCACCGTTATTTCGGTGTCGCCCAGCACCCCCGGCAAGCCGTGGACGACTATCTGGCATCCGCTCGTGAGGGTTGGAACGGATGAGTTACCAAGCGGAATCAGGGAACCCGCCAAAAGACCTCAACTGAACAGTAGAGACGAACATGCAAACCTACCAGCATCGAATCCAACCGCTTATCAACAAATTAACCGATCTTTCGCCGGAACATTTCGAGGAGGTCAACGATTTTGTCGATTTCCTGCTCATGCACGAACGGCGGCAACCCGATACCGCTGCGATTGCGCAACTCTCTGAGCCAGCACTCGCCAAGGTGTGGGACAACGAAGAAGACGCGGTATATGACCAGCTATAACTTTGCCGATGTGGTCATAGTGCCATTTCCCTTCACTGATGGTATTGGCACAAAAAAACGACCAGCCGTTGTGATTAGCGTCGATCAATACCAGCAATCGCGCCCTGATATTATTCTGTTGGCAATCACCAGCCGCCTGCGTGACCCATTGGGTTATGGCGAGGTCGTTGTGGAAAACTGGCAACAGGCAGGTTTACTAAAACCATCGGTGCTTAAACCGTTGATATTTACCTTGGAGCAGTCGAAAGTATTAATGCGCCTTGGCAGCCTCTTGCAATCGGATAAATCGCAGCTTGAGAAGTTGCTAGGGCGGATCATCGGTAATCCAGCGAATAAATAATGACCGATCAAGACCAAAAACAACTGGGCAATATCCTCTGGGGCATTGCCGACCAACTGCGCGGAGCCATGAACGCGGACGACTTCCGCGATTACATGCTGTCCTTCCTGTTCCTGCGCTACCTGTCGGACAACTACGAGACGGCGGCGCAAAAGGAGCTGGGGCCGGATTACCGTTGCGTAAACCATGGTCTTTTATTCCATAGCTCACTTCTTGCTTCAACGAGGTTGCCCAAGGGTACGGCTTGGTTTTCGCCACTCAAATTCCCCACGGGTGGGGAACTTTACGCTGATGAGGCGACCGCATGTTCCCCCAGGTCTCACGCCCTCTCTGCAAGCGTTACTTTCCGCCCAACTGGCGGTAGGTTCCTGAGAACGGCCAAGATTCTTAAATGAAAGCCCATGAAAGTCAATAAAGTTTTCAGTAGCTGTCAACCCCAAGCTGGAAACCAGCGACCGCCGCACGCCGCTGGCGGTGTGGTACGCGCAGAACCCAGGCGACACCGCTGAATTTGAAAAGCAGATGCGCCGCAAGACCCATTACGTCATTCAGCCTGCCTACCTCTGGGGCAGCATCGCGGAGATGGCCCGCACCCAGAACGGAGAATTGCTGCACACGCTGCAAAAGGGCTTCGATTACATCGAGAACGAATCCTTCGCCAGCACCTTCGGCGGGCTGTTTTCCGAGATCAATTTGAACTCGGAAAAGCTGGGTAAGGGCTACACCACGCAAAATGCCAAGCTCTGCACCGTGATCAAGGCCATTGCCGAGGGGCTGGCGCAGTTTTCCACCGACAAGGACACGCTGGGCGATGCCTATGAATACCTGATCGGTCAGTTTGCGGCGGGAAGCGGCAAGAAGGCGGGCGAGTTCTACACCCCGCAACAGATTTCCAGCATTTTGTCGGGCATTGTCACGCTGGATAGCCAGGAACCGGCCACTGGCAAGAAGAAACAACTGGAAAGCGTGTTCGACTTTGCCTGCGGCTCAGGCTCGCTGCTGCTCAACGTGCGCCACCGCATGGGGCCGCACGGCATCAGCAAAATTTTCGGGCAGGAAAAGAACATCACCACCTACAACCTGGCGCGGATGAACATGCTGCTGCACGGGGTGAAGGATTCCGAGTTCGAGATTTACCATGGCGACACGCTGACCAACGACTGGGATCTGCTGCGCGAGATGAACCCGGCCAAAATGCCGAAGTTTGACGCGGTGGTAGCCAATCCACCGTTCAGCTACCGCTGGGAACCGACCGAGGCGCTGGGCGAAGACATGCGCTTCAAAAACTATGGCCTGGCCCCCAAGTCCGCCGCCGACTTCACTTTTCTGCTGCACGGCTTTCATTTCCTGAAGCCGGAAGGGGTGATGGCCATCATCCTGCCCCACGGCGTGCTGTTCCGTGGCGGCGCGGAAGAGCGCATCCGCACCAAGCTGCTGAAAGACGGCCACATCGACACCGTGATCGGCCTGCCTGCCAATCTGTTCTTCTCCACCGGGATACCGGTATGCATTCTGGTGTTGAAGAAATGCAAGAAGCCCGATGACGTATTGTTCATCAACGCTGCCGAACACTTCGAGAAAGGCAAGCGCCAAAACCGCCTTTTGCCGGAGCACATCGACAAGATCATCAGCAGTTCCCGGTCTCTTGAAAAGCTCAATTTAATCAATGTATTATAGAAGGTGTTTG
>NZ_CBTK010000046.1 GCF_000531125.1 Candidatus Contendobacter odensis Run_B_J11
GATTTTCCGCGAGAGACTCCGGCCTTCAGGCCGGAGAGGGAGAGCGGACGGCGCGGCAGTTCTCCTCGTGGGGACTGTTTCAGCGCCGCTCTTTTGGGTAACATCTTCTTTTGCCACTCCCAAGGGGAGCGTTTGACGAAGGTAATAATATGCTGAATACTTCATTAGGAAAGCTTAAATTTCAAATAGTTATAGTCAGAATTGTGATAATCAGGTGAATGTCATGGCCGAAATCAAGATAAAAGTCGTTGATGAGAAACTGGGTGCAGGCACATATGAAATTTACCTGCAAACACACGATGAATACACGGAAGAAGTCGAGCGGGCCGAAAATAACCTGGAGCGCTACAAACCGTTCTTCCAGAAAGCTCGTTTCGATACACTCGATAATGATCTCAAAATCGCGAATCTCATCGAGCGCGATTACAAAATCTGCCTGGAGAGAATATCCAACTTAACCTCTTCTACCGACACCAGCATGGCACCGAAGATTCAGAGAGTGTTCGAGGCCGCGATCCGTGTGCTCGTGAAGGTGAATACCACGCTCGAAGATTTCCACACTACGGGGATCCAGGGCCTGTTTCTGCAGTTGCAATCGTGCAAACTGGACGAAAAAGCGAAGAAGCTCGTGCTGGCGTTAAAGCCATATCAAGCTGCGCTTGATAAAGCCAGGAAGCAGAAAAACGAAGCTTGGGTACAATTTGGTCTCGATACAGCCTACACCGCAGCCGGGCTCGCTCTGGGGCCACTTGGGATCATTGGCAGCGTGGCGGGGGGCATTGCCATGTACGCGATTGATAACAGCCTCGGCGCTGAGAAAACATGGTACGACGACACTGCCGGCAACATGGAAGACGCCAGCGGCACCGTCATGGATGCGCTTGAGAGCTACGACAAAATCGCTGCCAAAGAATCCAAAATCATCAAGACTGCCGGAGGCAAAGCAATTATTGGAAAGATGGGAACGGTCGGTGCTTATGCTGGACTTTACTTCAATGCGAAAGAAGTACTCACCGGTCATGCCAACATCGCTGAGATTGAGCGATTAATGGCCGAGGCGAAGAAGAAACATGAAGATTTGCTCACCGAATATAAGAAACAGAAAGCGGCGCTTAAAATGCTTTCCGATAACATCATGGCAAGCCGCAGGAAGGAAGAAGCATCCGGCAAGCAGCGTGCGGCTTGGCTGCGCGATGACCTCGCCGAAGAAATGAGGCTAACGGGCTACGCACCGGTGAATTGATTAAGATAAGCCATTAGCATAGTGAACTCTCCCCCGCAGCTTGCGCGTCGCCTTGCGCCCGATCTGCTCCGGCAGCGGATCGTTCTTTCTTCCCTCTCGCTTTGCAGGAGAGGGATTGGGGGTGAGGGGCTGATTTATCGCCCGGTCTCGTCCTGTTCCAGAAAGCGCCGGATGATCCCAGCCTCCAGCCGGGCCAAGGCGCTACGGGCGATTTTTTCCTGCTCATCGAGTTGGCGAAACTCCATATCCACCACTTGCTTCAATCGCGCCAAATCGCCCTCCCGCACCGCCCGCCGCACGGCGATCAACACCTCAGCGCCGCACTTGGTCAGCACACCCTGATCCACCGCCACGAACTGTTCCTGTCCGGTGAGGGTGGTGAAACTCACGATTCCCGGCACCAGCGCCGCCACCCAGTCACGATGGCGCGGCAACAGGCAGAAAGCGCCTTCCCGCCCTTCGGCGTGAACCTTGATCACCGATTCATCCACCAGGGTTTGAGTCGGCGTCAACACTTTCAACCGGATCATCGTCGCACCTGGTCCAGGCTGCCGATCAGGTACAAATCCGCTTCGGCCCAGTCAGCGCAACTATCGTTCAGGATGCGCTCGCAGTCATCCAGCACTTGCGGCAGCGGTACACTCTGGCCGGGCCGACCGGTGAAATGTTCGGTAGTGAAAAACGGCTGGGTCAGATAGCGCTCCAGCCGCCGTGCCCGATTAACCGTTTGACGATCCGCCAGTGACAGTTCTTCCAGTCCCAGCATGGCGATGAGGTCTTTCAGTTCCTCGTATTCAGCGAGAGTTTTGCGCACCGCTTGGGCAATCTGGTAATGACGCTCGCCGACCAGCGCCGGGGTCAGCAGTTTGGAATCGGAAGCCAGCGGGTCTACTGCCGGATAGAAACCCTGACTGGCCCGTTTGCGCGACAACACTAGCGAGGCCGAGAGATGAGCGAAGGTATGGGCGGCGGCGGGATCGGTGAAATCGTCGGCGGGTATATAGACCGCCTGCACCGAAGTCATCGAACCACCGGCGGTATTGCTAATCCGCTCCTCCAGTTCGGCCAGCTCAGTGCCCAGCGTCGGTTGATAGCCGACCCGCGACGGCATACGGCCCATCAATCCCGACACTTCGGCACCGGCCTGGATGAAGCGGAAGATGTTGTCGATCAGCAGCAGTACATCGCGGCGGGCGCTATCGCGAAAATATTCAGCCAGAGTCAGGGCGGCATGACCGACCCGGAACCGCGCCCCCGGCGGTTCATCCATCTGGCCAAACACCAGCACCGCATCGTGCAGCACACCCGCCTCACGCATTTCGCGATACAGTTCTTCTGCCTCACGACAACGCTCACCAATGCCGCAGAACAGACTGACGCCCTGATAACGTCCCATCATATTGTGAATGAGTTCGGTGATCACCACGGTTTTGCCAACGCCCGCGCCGCCGAACAGGCCAGCCTTACCGCCGCGTTCCAGTGGACAAAGCAGATCGATGACCTTGATCCCGGTCTCGAACAGTTCCAGCCCGACCCGACGTTGCGCCAGCGGAATCGGCGGCTGATGGATCGAGCGCCACTCGCCACCGGTTAGTGGCGGGCCATCGTCAATAGTCTGACCGAACACGTTGATCATCCGCCCCAGCAGTTCCGGTCCAACTGGCACGGTCAGTGGACCGCCGCTGTCGTGTACCGGATCACCGCGTGCCAGTCCTTGCGTTGTGGTCAGGGCGATGCCGCGCACCGTGTCAGTGGTCAGATGCGCACTGACTTCGATGATCACCGCCTGATCCCGCCCGGGCCGCAGTTGCTGGCGCAGGGCTGGCAGGTGGCGGGGAAACCGCAGATCCACCACGCTGCCGCGCACGGCGATAACTGTGCCGACAGACTCGACGACGGGGGTTGGAGCTGAGATGGAAACGATGGGCATGAGCGGAAAATCAGCCCGACCGCCGCTGGTTCTCGCCGGTGAGTCGCACCGCCAGAACCGTGAGACCCAGAGCGATAGTTAGCAAGGCCGCCGAAACGGCCAGGCTATTGAGCAGTACCGGGGCCACCGTCAGCACCAGGCCCAGCTCCAGCATCATGACCCCGGACAGCAGTTTGAGCAGCCGCCCCTCCCGTTCCGTGAGTTTGTGGACGCCCAGAGTCCGCACGAAGACGAACACGATCAGCGCCAGTGGCAACACGTAGATTAAGTTGTAGAAAGCCAGATAGACGTAGCGGGTGCCGGGCGACAGCTCGCTCAGGGTCAGCAGGCGGGTGTACACCATCGGGAAACCGGCGGTGCAGAGCAGTTCGTAGAAATTGGCGGCTATAGCGAGAACAACGGTCGCGCCCAGCATGGCCGGCAGGTTGTCGGCGTTGAGGATCGCCCGTGCCCGCCGATAGATGTCGGGCTTGCGCGCTTCCGCGATCGACAGGGTGATGCCGCGCTCGAAGGCGAAAAAGTCCTTGATGTTGACGATCCCGACGACGATTGCCAGCAGACCGGCGGCCAGGGTGATCCATGCCAGCGCTCCTAAAAGCTGGAACACGTTCAGCCAAGCTGCCATAAAAGCGAAATACATCAGCCCCGAGGTCAGGACAAAAATGCCGCCGATCAGCGCCATCCGGCGGCGATCTTTCTGGTGGGCGAGCAGACTCAGCAGAAACAGGAGGACAAAAAAGGCGCAGGGATTGAAGGCATCCAGCCCGGCCAGCACCAAGGTAAAAACCGGCAGCGAGACTTGATCAGCAGTCACTTCACCGAGCAGGGGCACGCGCACTTTTTGCACGGCTTCCGGTGTTGGGAGCGTGCCGGGAGTGACGCCCTGCTGCGCTTGCGACCGGCATTGGTTCAGCCGCTGTAGCAAGGCCGCGCCGGTGCTGGCGGCATCCTCCCAGCCGGTTTCCATCACCCCGCAGGCGATCAGGGTCGGCACCGCCTCGGCGGTTTGCCCGAGCGATTCAGCCAGGGCGATGAAGCGCTGGGTGTTGTCCCGATGGCGGGAAATCTCGAGCGAATGAACGATCACTCAGGGGCGTTGGTTGGGAATCGCCTCGATGAAGGGGTGCGCCTTCAGGCAATGCGGGCAGGTTTCCGACCAGAAGAAGTAGAGATGCACATGGGCATTGCCGTCCGCGTCAGTCTCGACCCAGGGAGTTTGCGCGAACGCGGCGCTGGCGATGAGCAACCAGGCGACTAAGACGCTGAGCCAGGCTTTGCTGTGCCTAATTTTCGGCGCTCTAAAGATCGATTCGAGCATCGGGAACCTCCCTTGCATTTGCGTCAGGGTGCTTTCGCGGCGACCGCTGACCTTGATGGATTGCATGGCTTTTCCTCCCCGGTAGGTGCATGATGTACACACTTAAAAGTACACACTTTCCAGGAGTACCCCATGGTGACCCTGACCAGTCGCGTTTTCATGAATGGCAACAGTCAAGCGATTCGGATCCCCCAGGCTTTCCGACTGGCAGCCAGCCAGGTCGAGATCACCCGCAACGCAGACGGCGATCTGGTGATTCACCCGCTACCGCCAGAACAAGACCGGGGCACAGCGTTATTGCAGGCGCTGGCGGCGTTCGATGACGACTTCGCAGCACAGCTTGAACAGGATCGGCGCACCGCTTCCCCGGTCCAGGAGCGGGAGGAGTTATGAGGTATATGCTGGATACCAACATCCTGATTTATCTCATCAAGCGCAAACCACCGGCCGTCGCCGATCACATCAATGCCTTGGATGAGGATACGGTATTGTGCATGTCCTTCCTCACTTATGCGGAACTGCTCAAGGGCGCTGAACGCAGTATTAAAAAGGTGGAGGTTCTGCGCCAACTGGACGCCCTGACCCGGCAAATTCCCGTTCTTTTTGAAGTGAATCGCACCGTGTGCGAACACTATGCGGCGCAATTCACCAGCCTGAAGGCGGCGGGCACTCCCATCGGCGCTAATGATTTGTGGATTGCCTGTCATGCCCTGGCGATGGACGCAACTCTGGTCACCAACAATCTTCGGGAATTTGCACGGGTAGACGGGCTACGGCTCGAAAACTGGGTTTCATCGATTTTTTAACCCATTACCGCTCGCTGTCGGGCGAGTAACTGCTTCAGTTTTTCGCGACTGAGCGCAAATAATCCGTTCTCGCGCCAGACATATTCATCCTGAATGATCATCCCGGTCTCGGCGTAAAAGGTGGCAATGCTGGTCAGCATCTGTTGCGGATCGTAGCGGCTGCGAAGGTAGCGGTCCTTCATATCCACCTCCTCTTGAAACAGAAAGTGCTGATGCCAAACCCAGGAGGCCGGGCTGTTCAACAACCGCAATCCTTGGCGGCGCAGAGCCATGGACACGCCGGCATCCTCGAAAGCGTTGGGATAGCCTTCGTGCAGGAATGGCCCCGGATTGACCGTGAACAGGGTAGCTCCGATTGGGCACCAGTCGCATTCACGGAAGGCAACCGTTGCCAGGTCGGTGGCATCCCGCTCCCGGTCGTACAGCCCCAGTTCGATCAACTCCGCATCAAGATGACGGATGAAGCCACCAGAAAATTGCAAGCGCCGATTGGGAAAGACCACCTTGCAGCAGACCGCGCCCGCATCGGGTACGCTCGATGCCCGCACCAGCAGTTCCTCCAGCCAGCCCGGTTCAGCGATCTCGTCATTGTCGAAGACCAGAAACCAGTCACCACGGGCATGTTTCAGCGCCTCACGCCGTCCGGCGGAAGGGCCAAGATTGGTTGGGTGATAAATCGCTCGCACGGTTGCAAACTGCCCGTCAATGCGCTCGCGCAGAAATGCCACCGTCTCGGCTTCGGAACCGTTATCAAACAGAATAATTTCATGGGGCACCCGCACCGTCGCTCGCAAGCTCTCCAGCGCCGCCAGAGTTTGCCGCTGCTTGCCAAACGACAACATGATGATGGACAGAAAATGGTCAAACTGGCCCGCACCGATTGCTTGTCGCAACCGGGCCTCATTCTGGATCGTGGTCGTCGCTTCCTGCTGGCGATCCATTTGGAGCGATGTGGCCTGACGCTGGTGAAATCGGTGGTAGTAGACGAATTCCGGGATGTGGACAAAAGCCGAGCTGGGGTAGTGAAAGGCTATCCGCATCAGCAGATCGTAGTCCTGGGCCGCATCGAAGCGCGGATCGAACAACCCCACCCGGGCGAACGCTTCCCGGCTGATCAACTTGAAGTGGGTGGCGTACATCCGCTCCAGGTTCTCGGTGAAATAATTCTGACGGGGCAAATGCTCGAACGAGATGCGGCTGACTTCCTCATCACGCTCGTTCACATTGATCCGGGCCGAGTGGGCATAGACGATCCCATCATGCCAATGGCGCAGACAGGCAGTGACCGCATCTGGGGTTAGAAAGTCGTCGCAATCCAGAAACCCAATAATATCGCCATGCGACTCGATCAGCGCCCGGTTCTGAGTGCGGGAGATACCCAGATTGACTGGGTTGGCGAATACCCTTAACCGGGGATGACCCGCCAGCCGATCCAGAATGTGCTGGACGCGAGGGTCGGATGAAGCGTCGTCTACGGCGATCACTTCAATCTCTGGATAGCTTTGCGCCAAAGCGCTGTGCAGACAGCGTTCCAGATATTCGGCATGGTTATAGATTGGCACAATGATGCTGACCCGTAGCGGTTCCTCCACTCGCCGAGCCGACGCCATGCCCTCTGGTACCTTCACCACCCCGCGTCGCAGCCACCGGCGTGCGGCTTGTTTCCAGCCAAAGGGCAACCGGCTTAATAGTTGCCCCCCCGGTCCTCGATAAACCGCTACACCTGCTTGCCATGCCCATCGCGCCAGCAAAACGGCCAGTCGGTTGCGTTGCTCACGCAACCAGCGTGCGCTGTCCCGCAGCGGGGCGGTCAGCCACCACGACCGCGAGGTGATGACCCATTCATAGCGATCCCGCCACTCCCGATCAAGCCGTGTGATTGCAGCGCGTTGTGCCTCCAGCTCGGTGCGTTGTGCCTCCAGCTCGGCGCGTTGTGCCTCCAGCTCGGTGCGTTGTGCCTCCAGTTGGGTCTCGGAGTGACTGACCGTCCGGGTTAATTCATCAACGGTCCGTGCGGCCTCGGCTCGCTGCTCCTCGGTTCCTTTCAGCAATCGCTCCAGATGCCGCGCCCGGGCGATCAGGTCCATCAACTCCCGGTGAGTCCAGCGCGACCGCCATTTGGTTACGATAGCCTGGAAAGCCGCCAAGGCGCGCTGTTCGTCAGCCGCCACCCCCAAGCCACCCCCCTCGTGAATCCGGTAGCAGGCAGAAACGGCATCACGATGCCGAAATCCGCCCCGCTCCCGCAGTTGCAACCAGAAATCCCAGTCCTCGTATAAATCGAATTGCTCATCGAAGCGACAGGGCAATGTCCCCTGTAATGCCTGCCGCCGAAACAGCAGCGCATGGATTGGAATAAAGTTCTCACAGCGCAACCGGACCTCATCGAACGGATCGTTATAGACCTGAATCGTTTCCCAGTCGTGGCTGCTCGAAGGTCGGACGCAACGAACGCCTGCGTAGGCAGCAATGGTTGCGGATTCGAGGCCGAGTTGCTCGACCAGGCCCGCAATGTGGTCTGGTTCGAACCAGTCATCATCATCCAGGAAAATCAAGGCATCGCCTTGGGCCAGATCAAGCCCCAAGTTGGCGGCGGCGCTCCGTCCCAGTGCATGATCGGACTGCCCGACTCGGAGTGGAAACCGGCAGTGCGCGGTATCCAGTTGCAGTGGACCTGCGCTGCGTGCGTCCACCACTACGATTTCGATCCGTTGATAGGTCTGCATTGCCAGCGAAGCCAGCGCGGTGGCCAGTTCTGGCCGCCCGGTGGAACGAACGATCACCGATACCAGGGGACCCGTTGGCACCGCTTCCGGAACCTTGGCGACCCGCCACCAATCGGCGACCGTTGCATAGAGCGTCTGAAATTTCCGGGTTGCTTCGCTTCCCTTGATCACCCAATACGCCTCAGCGGCTCCGACCTCACGCGACAGCGTATAGGTACGGTAACGGTTCAGTGCCTCGATATGGCGATCATACGCTTGGATTGCCAATTGACTGGTAAAACAGGCGATGGCCTGACGCTTGCGCTCCAGCAGGTCGGAAATATCCAGCAGCCGGTTCGGCGGTAATGGCGCACCAATTTCATAAAACGCCAACGCCCGCTCGCCGCCCAGACGACGGATCACCTCTAATGCAGCCAATGCCAGATTCCGATGATCGGGATGCAACTCATACAATGAAGGGGCATACAGCCAACGGGCATCGGTAGCCACCACCGTTTCGCAGAGCCGGCGCACCAAAGGCTCGCCATAGACCAATTCCCGATCCCGGCATTCCCAGAACTGGGGTTCTCCATAGCCTAGAATAGCCGCTGCCGCCCGGCTTTCCTGGCGACGCTGAGCCACATAGGCTTCCCGTTCCGGCCCGTCGGGATGGAAGCCGCCGCCATCGGTCAGAATGACCACCGTAACCCGGTCCCCGGCGGCGATATGGCGCAGGATGGCGCCGGCGCAACCCAATACCTCGTCGTCCGGGTGTGGCGCCAGCACCAGTACCGGGCCTTCTCCCAGAACTTGTACCGCGTGATAGGGTATTAAGCTGTTTTCGCTACTCATTTGCACTCGATTTTCATCGTCGAAACCACACCATCCGCCCGAGCCTAAAGCCATCCCCTCATGCCCGAACCCAAAGACGAAACGTATCATACCCGGGATTACCGGCCTGGCGACGAAACCGCCATTGCCGCACTCTTCGGCACCGTGTTTGGCCAGCCATTGACTGAAAATCAATGGCGATGGAAATACACTGGAACCGGGATAAGGCCACCGCTGGCGCGATTGGCCTTTGATCACACCGGACGGCTGGTAGGTCATGCCGGAGCTATTTCGCTGCGGGGCTGGCGGCAAGGCCAGCCGCTGCCGTTCTTGCAAATCTGTGATGTGATGGTTCACCCCGACGCCCGTGGACAACTGGGGCAACGGAATCTGTTCACCGTGCTGGCGCGGGAGTTATTGAGCAGTCTGGCAGAACGCTGGCCGGAGGCGTTGGCTTATGGCTTTCCCGGTCGGCGGCCGTTCCGGCTTGGCGAATACGCTCGGGTTTATGGCCGGGTGGAACAGGTTTCGGCGCTCTACCGACCAAGCTGGCGCGGGTTGTTTTCATGGCTGTACACGCGACCGCTGGCCTGGAACGATCCGCGTCTGGATTCGCTGTGGGCACGGCTGGTTCCCGGCTTCGCTCTGGCACTGGTTCGCGACCGCGATTATTTGCGCTGGCGCTACGCGACTCACCCCTGCCGCGTCTACCAACTCCTCGGTATTTATCTGGCCGGTCGGTTGCTGGGTTGGGCGGTAGTACAGCGGGACGATCATCATCTACGGATCATTGACCTGTTGGTGTCGCAACGCTGGCTGAAACCGGCGTTGGCCGCACTGGAGCACACGGCGGCGGTAGCTGGTGCGTCCGAGGTAGAAATCTGGCTACCGCCTGGTTGGCGCGAGACCCTGGATGGGCAACAAAAACTCACCGAGGTTGTCGTCGCCAACATGATTTGGCGGCTACCGATTCCAACAACTGAAGTTCGGGAAGCGCTGTACTACACCATGGGCGATCTGGATATTTTCTAGCGTTCCGATTGCGGCTAACTGATTTCCCAGCGGTTTTCCAGATAGCAAATCCCCAACTCATGCGAATCCTTACGCACCTCCAAATTGGGCAACACCTTCTCGTGATAAACCATCAAGCCCTGATCGTCGAAGATTCGGGCGTGGGCGGAATATAAACCACCCAGCAAGGGTATTTGCGGATAGGTGATCAGAATTTCACGGTGCTGGCCACGCAGCGGCGGCTTCCCGGAGAGATGGGTACCGGTGACGTACACGCCACGCCCGTCATCCATCTTGATGGACAGGGTGACATGAAACGGCAAATCATCGCGAGTGCTTTCCAGCCGCAGTCGGAACCGCAAATCAGCGCCGCGCTGACACGGCAATTCATTCAGCAGTTCGAGGCTGACGATGCGGGCGGGCAGGTTGGAGTGCATCTCCATCTCCGTATCCTGGCGTTGGGCGCTGCGCTGCGCCTGCCAGGCTTCGTAGGCCGGGATCACCCGATCGGTCTCGCCATACAGGTGGATTCGGCCCTCCCGCAGCCACAGCGTTTCGTCACAAAACATGCTGACCTGATACAGGCTGTGGGAACAGAACAGGATGGCGCGGCCCCGGTTTTTGAATTCCATCATCCGGTCGATGCATTTTTTCTGGAAATACACATCGCCCACTGATAACGCCTCGTCCACGATCAGCAGGTCCGGATCCAGCGAGGCAATCAACGAGAACGCCAGCCGCATCCGCATCCCGGTGGAATAGGTTTTCAACGGGCGGTCAATAAACGCTTCCAGTTCGGCAAAAGCGACGATTTCATCGAAGCGGGCCTGAAGCAGTCGGCGCGACAGACCCAACACATCGCCGTAGAGAAAGATGTTCTGCCGTCCGGTGAACTCTGCGTGAAACCCAACCCCCAGTTCCAGCAGGCCCAGTACGGACCCGTCACACTCGACGATCCCGCCGGTTGGGGTCAGGGTACCGGCGATCAGTTGCAGCAGCGTACTTTTGCCAGCGCCGTTGTCGCCCACCACCCCCAAGGTTCGACCGTGAGGCAATTCAAAGCTGACCCCCTGCAACGCCACAAAGTCGGTATGGCGCTGCTGTTGGAAGAGCAGTTCCTTCAACCGGTCGATAGGTTGATGGTACAACCGGTAGACCTTACTCAGATCACTAACCCGCAACGCCGGAGGGGAACTGCCCATACTTCGTCGTTCTCCTGCTCAGCCGCCTGCCAACCGCAAAAACTCGGTTTCATACGCGCCGACCATGTTTTGAATGGATAACTGCTCTGCTCTTTTCAAACCGCGCGCCACCAGAGCTTGCCGACCGTTGGGATCCGCCAACAGCCGCAATACTGCCGTTGCCAGCGCCTGCGAGTCATCCGGTGGCACCAACACTCCATAGTTTCCGCCGCCCAGTACTTCGCGCGGGCCGTAGGGACAATCGGTAGCAACCACTGCGGTACCGCAGGCCAGCGCTTCAAGCATGGTGTAGCCGAAACCCTCGAACTGACAGGTGTGGATGAAGACGTCAGCGCGGTGCAAGTAAGGGTAAACATTATCGCGGTGTCCAAGCAATCGCACCGCATCGCTCAAGCCTTCAGCGGCGATTTGTGCCTCCAATGCCGCCCGTTCCGGGCCATCGCCGAGAATAATGAGGGTCACAGGCTGCTCGGCATGAATCCGCCGGAACGCATCCAGTAGCAAACCGAGATTTTTTTCCGGCGCCAGCCGGGCAACTGCGCACAACACCGGAATTTCAGCTTGGTCGAAATCGGCCAGTTCCGGCGCAGGCCCCCGTGCGGCGTGGGTGGCGGCAGTAAAATCAATCCCATTGGGAATGGTAACAATCCGATTCGTCGGCGTCAGGAAGCGCCGATGCAGTTCATCCGCCGTGCCCTGTGAAGGTACGATCACCCGGTCAGCCAGCAGCGCGGTTCCCGCCACCGCCGCTCGCAAAAACAGGCGGCGGCGGAAACCCTGCTCGTGGTGGCGCATGTATTCGTAAAACGGTCCCCGGTAACTGGCGACGGTCTTGATCCGGCCACCGCCCAACCGCCGACCAAGTGCGACTAACGCGGAGGGGTAATGCATCATGCCGAGCGCCAGATCCGGTTGCACATCGCGCAACAATTTTGCTGCACCTCGGACATCAGCCAGCAGTTTACGACCATTCTCGAAACCGCCGGATAAACCATAAGCGGAAGTATCCCGGAAATCATCGTATTGTTGCGGCAGCAAGGATTGGAGCGCTTTTGGCGCAGCTAAGGTGATGCGGCGAATCGAACGACGATCCAGGGCGTGCAACAAATTGGCGGTAGTCCGTTCAGCGCCGCCGAACACATAGGCAATATGCAGGATCAGGAGATGAATGGCGGTCTCCTACAACACATCGGCAAAGCCGGGTTCCAGCCGCTGAAAGACATAGACGCCCGCCGCAAGTGCGCCGACGGCAAATAGAACCAGTCCCGTCAGCATCGTGAAATTCGGCCACACACCGACTAATACCGCGCTGTGATAACTCTCAGCGAAGGCGGTAAAAGGGTTGAATCGGATCAGGCTGTGGAATTCTGCGGGTACTAGCGTCAATGGGTAGAGAATGGGCGCCATATAGAAAACTACCGCAAGCACTAAACTCAGCACTTGAGCGGTATCCCGCAGATAGACGGTGAACGCCGCCAGCAACAAGCCCAGCCCGGCCGTCACCGCAAACTGAAGTCCCAGCAGCACTGTCACCGCCCCTAGCGCATTCAGGGAGAATCCGCCCTGCCATAAAGCGACTATCGCGAGAAACAGCACATAGCTACTGGCCTGAACCATAAAAGCAGCGGCAGTGGCCGCCAACGGGAATACGATGACCGGAAAATGGACTTTGCGAACCATCTCACGGCGACCCACGATGGAACCGGCGGCACGGTTCAATCCATCCTGGAAGGCAAACCAGGGCAGCAGCGCTGACAACAGAAAGACGATGAACGGTGTATCTGCCAGCGCCGATCCGACCGGGAAACGAGTGCGCATAACGGCAGCGAACACCCACCAGTACAACAGGATATAGAGAGCGGGTTGCAGAAAGCTCCACAACACCCCCAACAGGGAACCTGCGTATTGCTCACGCAGTTCCCGCCCAATGAAGGGCGGGAGCAAGCGCGAGACCCGAAGAAGTCGTTGAGGCATATCGCTGTGGTCGCTGGATGCTGCCGCCCTATTCGCTTGCGGGGCTGGAAAACAAGGTTTAATACTGGGTGTAGCGTTTCCCCGAACTCTCCTCGTTATATTCACGATACCAGTCACCGGCAATAAACAGCCAGGTATCGATAAAGGCGTAGGGTTGCTGGGGTTTGCTGTAACTCTTACCGGAGGTGGGACTCTTAAATTCTGGCACCCCCGCTTCAACAATGGTCTGGAGCTTGGCGATCTTGCCGTGTCGCTCTATACCCTCAATACGGAAATTCTGGTACTTAATGATTCCCATCTTCTGCAAGTAGGACGAACGATCCACCTGACTCTGGAAGAAAGAATCCATCAGAGCATAGGTGGTGGCGTAGTCTTCGCGCTGCATCGCATCCCAGTACTGCGTTGCCCGCTGGCGCAGCCGTTCCTCGTTTAGGTGGGCTTTTTCCAATTCGAGCGCGGGCGATGAGACGGCAGGCTGCTTCAGATCGGCCAGGGTGAACGAATACTCCACCAGATCGGACTTGCTGAGGTTATCCATTTCGAACTTACTAACGACTAAATGAAAATTCTCTCCGTGACGGGTCAGCGCCTGTTCGATCCTCAAATCCATTCCTAGACTCACCCGTCCAGGCAGACCCAGTGGAATTTCCTTCTGCCACGTCACGCCATAATCAGTCGAGTAGGCGACATAAACATTGGGGCGGATATCGCGCCAGTCTTCCCATGCCATAACCAGTGTACCCGGCGATGATCCAAAGCTGAGCGACGGAAGCCGGGCTTGAGTGATTTGATATTCGGGCAATCGGAAACGGCGTGGCTCGGACCAATTCGCGCCATTATCGGATGAAGTAGTGAAATACAAATCGTTTTTGGCATTAGGATTATCATCGCGCAAGCGCCGAGTACCGCTAAAGGCCAAGGCGATATGCCCTTTGCCGTCGGCCGCAGCGACCAAGCGCGACAGATCCAGTCCCTTGATCGATTCGAAGGCAAAATGCTTCCAGCTTTGTCCTTTATCCTCCGAAGAGGCGCCCTCCAGCAGGAAATCTCTACCATCGCCGTGCTGCGCCAGCCACAGCACAAACCAACGACCGGCGGATTCGAAGGCGCGGTAGATCGGGCTGATCTGCTCAGGCGTTGCAGCGATCTCGACCATCGGCCCGAAGGTCTTGCTGGTGCGGTCGAAACGGCGCATAACCATCGCATGCCGGTCCGGCGTATTGATCCAACTGAACATCGGGATCGAATCCTTATCCACGATCCACATCGGGTAAAAGCCGGGCAACACTCGCTCCACTGCTGAAAAGGTCTTGCCACCGTCATTGGAGGAGCGGAAATATAAATTAAATTTTTGTTTGGTTTCGGGATCGAGTTTCTCACCCAGCCACATCAGGTAAATGGAATCGTCCTGACGGGTGACTTTGAGTCGAGTCAGCGGTTCAGATTCATCGCCGCCGACTGCTACCGGCGGTGGCGCAGAACCCGTAGCCGCCAGATAGGGCAATAAATACAAGGTCTTTTGCGGAGATTTATCACGCCACAACAGCGCCAGACCTTCTTGCTCGGCATCCAGCGCTAAACCCGACTGATAACGCTCGCGATCCTGAGCGCCCAGCTTTACTTCAGATCCATCCGGCCGCCGCACATAGAGAAAGCTGTCATTATCATAATAGGCCAGCCATAATCCTCCTTTCATATCGAGGATATAATCCCGTTCAGCACTTTGATTAATGGGCTGCTGGTTAAGCGCCTTGGGATTGGCAGTGATTTCGGCATGGGCGATACCGATGGATAATCCGAGAAATACAAGCAGAAAAAGAACCCGTTTCATTGAATCAAGCCTATCAACGCTATAAGTCGTGTGGAAAATACGGAGTTAGCCGCTGTCAGTCGGTGACGCCGCCAAAAAGATCAGAGCTTACCGCAGGATACATCGGAGATAGATCTAACAGTAAACTTCGAGAATAGAGAATGCAGTGGACAACCGAGGTTTTCATCGCTGGGTAATAACTAAAAAGGGACTGCTCTAGTGAGCAGCCCCCCGAAAATAACAACGCCTTAGTTTAAGAAGGCTGGATTAATTCGCCGTAGAAGACACGGCGTTGATATCGAATCCGACAGTGCTAAGCGAGACACGAGGACCCGACGCCGGTGTTGGGATAGATTCCTTGATACCTTTGCGCAGCCAGATGGCATTGTTGATGATGCCAAGAGCCGGCAGGCTGGGACTGGTCTTGGTGTTGTACTCCAGCTTGATCACCACCGCTTCTTGGGTATTCACGCCTGTTGCGCCACCCACCACCAGGTTGGACCAACCACCTGCGGGAACCAGCCCCCGTGCCCCTTCCGACAGCAGATCCTTAAAGTCAACCGCACCCACGCAGGTCACGCTCTGCGGAACCTGGCCGGAGATCGGCGCTTCATCACGGTCGTACATCACAGCCGCACCCAAGTCCTGATCCTGAACCGCTAACCGAACCCGAGTCGTCAGATCCCCGCGCAACTGCCCACCGACCGGCGGAACCCAAGTATTAGTCGCAGTACTGAAAGTCGACTGGGCAATCGGCGTCACGAAAAACTTCGTGATAACATCATCGCCTTTTGTCGGGTCTCCATCTACGAACCGTGGCGCAACAGCAACCGGCACAAAACCTCGCCCTGCCTGACCCGACAGAACCTCGCCCGTCGTTTCGACAAAGTCAGAGAAGTCATACGCGTTGGTTCGCGACCCGTTGGCGTCAAAACGACCGGACGCATTGTAGGCCGAATAACCCCACGCCGCGCCATTCGCGAACTCCAGAACGATGGCTTCACCCGCTATGCTATCGCTGGTCCTGAAGAAGGACTCAGTAGTGGTGAAATCATTGTTATCCACCACCAGGAACGAACGTACCGGCTGGGTCAGCCCCGCCAGCAACGAAAATGAAGCGGCGCCGTATCCTCTCCCATCACTCGCGGGCAGAGTGGACACCTTGACATCTTCGAACAAAATACCAAGGTTGTCTTTCTTAATCTTCCCACCCACATCAATAGTCACGACGTCGTTGGCGCTGGAAGGAAGCGTCCGGTTGACTTCTTCGCAGGTAGCAGCGTTATTTTCAGCTCTAGCACCGTTTTTGTACCAGTACCGATAATGCAACTTGGTCGGTGTCGCTGCACTACTGTCCAAGGCGGTGACATTGTTGATGGTGGTCACCAGCGTGGTCACCGTAGCACTGGTCACGATATAGGGGAACAGGATTTCATCAGCCTGCGCAGTCCCGATACCCGCCACTGTTATGCCTAAGGTCGCCGCTACAGCAACCGCAACTTTGTTCATTCTAAATCCCATGGTTTAGCTCCTATTCAGATTCCGACTGAGGGTTAAAAAAACAACTTTCCTACTGCCAGGAAGGTAGAGGGCTTGTCTGTTGTGGATTCTACACAACAATTTGTTGTTGTCAATACACGAAACCACAAAAATCAGACTTCCAAGCCAGTATACGCAAGCCTCCTACCTGACTCAAGGTCTTAAACACTTTAGAAACATCGATTCCAGTCGATTCCAATCCATTTTGTTGCTTAAAAACAAAATCTATCCCTCCTGATAATCCTCGTTTGATGTGAATGGCCCACTCAACAGATCGGAGCCACCCAGATCGGACGCTCTGGCTGATTCGCCAAGTACTCCTGCCACAGCAACTCGTAAGCACGTTCCAAGTGTCGCACGTAACCTTCGGTATCGAAGAGCGGATACCTCAAGCGATTGGCTTGCAAGCGCTCACGCAATCCAGCCAGCCGCACCTGATCCTCAGCCATCGCCACCGCCAGCCTCTCGTAATCCGAGACATTGTAGGTTACCAGTTCCGGTAAGCCTATGGCATGCAGCAAGCTGGCGCAAACTCGGGCATGAAAAGCACGACCATACAAAGTCAGTACCGGCAACCCAGCCCAGAGCGCATCACTCGCCGTTGTGTGGGCATTGACGACGAACGTATCCAGAAATAAATCTGCCAAACATTGTCGCTCCAGATGTTCCGGTTTCGGCAGCCGCTTGGCGAAAACCAGCCGATTATAATCTATGCCACATTCGCGGGCCGATTTATGTAGATAGTCGATCATCTGTGGGCTGTCAACCAGCAGCCAGAGTACACTGCCCGGTACCTGTTGGAGAATTTTCATCCAACTGGCGAACGTCACTGGCTCAATTTTGTAACCGGCATTGAATGAGGCGTAAACAAAAGCATCCGTCGGCAAACCCTGATCGGCGCGGGTCATGCCGGTATTCGCTATCGGTTGCTCATTGTCGTTAATCTGATAACAGCCCGGCAAATAGACCGGTTGCTCGCTGAAGCAAGTTCGCAGATCTTCCGGAAATACCACTTCATCCGCAATGATGTAAGGAATATAAGTACCGCCGAGCGTACCCGGATACCCCAGGAAGCTCACCTGTACCGGCGCGGGCCGCAGCGCAAAAATTTCTTGCCTACCGTATCGGGTATAGCCATGCAGGTCTACCAGAATATGGATGCCATCGGCAGCGATGCGCTGGGCAGCCTCGCCATTCGATAATGAACTGAGATCCACCATCTGGTCACACGCACCGCTGATATCGTGCCAGTAAACGCTGCCATCGCCAGGCCGCAGGGTATAACCAATGATCTCGAACCGGCGGCGATCATGGATATGAAACAGCTTGCGCATCAAATGGGCAGTGGCATGATCGCGGAAATCACCGGAGACATAACCAATTCGCAGCCGCCCATCCGCCGCCGGGCCGGAATGCGCCAGCGCCAACGACTGGCGTAACGGAGCGATGTAATTCTCTAAAGCTACGGCCCGCGCCCGCGCTGTCGCCAGCAAAAATTCCGGCGTCACCGGCAGGTGCAACAGGCGGTGTTGTTCCGTACCCAGTACCCGGCCATATTCCCAGATATCGGCGATCAAGCGATCAAGCCTGGACAATGTAGCTTGGTAATCGCGCCAGTCGCATTCCGCCAGCGCCTTGAAAAAACTATAGAGATACAAGCCGCGAGCCGTGTAGCGCTTCGGCAGGGAATGATCAGATAGCCGTTGATCCGCCGAATCTTCGCCGAAGCTGAGGCCAAGCTGCCGCCAGTCGTAGCGACTATGCAATTCACTCAGAATCGGTTCTGCCTCTTCAAAACGCCCCAAGGCCGATAGCGCCCAAGCTTGATTTGTCAATGCCTCCAAGTTTAGCTCAGGAACCTGCGCTACTGGTTCCAAACCCAGCAGAGCCTCTCCGTAGCGCCGCAACCGGATTAAAATCGTGGAGCGAAACAGTATCAGTTGCGGATCCTCGGACGCCAGCCGTAGCGCTGCCTCCACCGCCACCAGCGCCGGTTCATACGCTTGCTGCCGAACCAGCAAAATGACTTGATGGCTCAGAGCATGCAGACGCTGCGACAACGATAACTCACACCGACCCAGCGCTTGTTCATAAACAGCCCTTGCCTCGACCAGACGTTCCAGCAACCGCAAGGTATCGGCCCGCAGCAGCAGCCCATCACTATTATTGGGCTGAATCACCAAAGCGCGTTCCACTGCCGCCAGCGCTGGTTCAAACCGGTTCAACGTCAGGCAAACCGCAGCACAGTCCAGCGAGAGCAGGGCATCGTCAGGCTGTAGTTCCAACGCCCGGTCGAAAGCAGCCAGCGCCGGCTCTAATTCGCCCGCTTCCCAACTCATTTGCGCCAACTTTCGCCATGCTGACACATCATCGGGCCGGGCCTGAACCCGTTGCTGACAACGCGCCTGCTCCTGCTTCAACCACACTCGGCGCAGTGCAGCCTGGGCCTCGGGTTGCATCGTTCCTCCTTTCCTCCGCTCTGCTTCAACCCGCAGATGGCCTGACCAAGGGCGCCACTTCCTGCATTTTACGCTTGATTTCTTCAGTGACCTGATCGGCTTCTTGGCTATCCCGTACCACTCGTGGCGTGATCAAAACGATCAGTTCGGTGCGATCCACCAATTCTTCAGTATTGCCGAATAGAGCACCCAGCACCGGAATTTTGTACAACACCGGAATGCCGCTTTGTCCTTCGGTGCGGTTGTCGCGGATCAAGCCACCCAGCACCAGCGTCTGTCCGCTTTTGACCACCACCTTGCTGGTGACACTGCGTTGCAGAAACGAACGCTGTGAAGTCGCAGAATCAATCGGCCCAACGTCAATCACCTCTTGTTTGATCTCCATGTTCACCATGCCGCCGGAGTTGATTCGCGGCAACACATCCAGCAACACCCCCGTATCCTTGTACGTCACTCCACCGGTGGTGGTCACATTATTCACAGTGCTGGTGCCAGATGGAATCGGCTGTTGAGTACCCACGCGAATGACTGCTTGCTGGTTGTCCGCCACCATCACTTGCGGCGAGGACAGCACCTTGATTTTGGAATCGCTGGCCAGCGCAGTAAGCAGCGCTTTCACTATGCCGGCACTATCGGTGATGGCGTAGGAGAACTGGCCCGCCGGAATATTCTTGAGCGCATCCGTCAGCGTGAGGTTGTTGGGGAGACCCAGGGAACCATTACCATCGTAATCCCTACCAACGTTATTGTTAAAAAACCACTGTAGCCCATACTTGAGCCGCCCGCTCAGGGTCACCTCGGCGATGGTGGCCTCGATCAGGACCTGCCGGGGCGAAACATCCATTTTTTCCAAGGTGTTAACGATCCGCTCATAATTCTGGCTGGTGGCCCAGATCAACAGCGCGTTGTTCTCGGTGTCGGCAACGATGCGCACTTCCTCCATCCCGGCGCTGGGTCCGCCGCCACCGGGATTACTGCCGCTACTGGTGCTACCGCTGGTTTTTCCACCCGGTCGGTTGCTTCCGGCGGATGACGTAGCGCCACTGCTTGAAGAGCCGCCTAAGGCCGATGAACCGCCACTGCCGCTCGCCAAGCCCGATCCACCGCCCGATAAGCCCGATCCACCGCCCGATAAGCCACTGCTCGATCCTAATCCACCGGACAATTGGGCTGGCTTCAATCCCGGCGCCACTTCGCCGCCGCGTGTACCGCTGCTACTGCCCAGGTTGAACAGGCCGTTGAGCAGGTCAGCGACGTAATCGGCCCGGCTGTTCTGCACCGCATAGACGTACAACCGCTCGCCACCAACGCCATCCAGACGCTCGATCCACATCGCCACTTCTTTGAGGTATTCCACCTGCGGCGTGATCACCAGCACGGCGTTCAGCTTGCTGAGCGGCACAAACCGGAGCAGTCCGGCAATCGGCGTCCCTGATCCCTCGCCCAGCAATTGATTCAGATTGGTCGCCATGGCCTGGCTCTCTACGTTGCGCAGCCGGAACATACCTATCGACATTCCCTTGAGCCAGTTCACATCAAAGGTATCAATGGTGCTTTGAACATTGGCGAGTTCCTGCGGAGTGCCGGCCAGAATCAGCAAATTGCGGAGAACATCTGCCCGCACCACGCCACCTTCGGGCAGGAACGGCGCGACAATCGTCTGCATCTCGGTGGCGCTGATGTAACGCAATGGCACGATCCGCACCCCATATCCCACACCACTACCACCGAGTCGCGGAGTTAACCCCCCCTGCTTCACCGCGCCGGCCATCGGCAGAATTTTGTTAATCCCTGCCTCGCGCACCAGCACCGCGTTATTCATCCGCAGCAACGTCTCCAGCGTCGGCAGCACTTGATCCCGTGACAATGGACGAAGGGTCTGAACGGTCACCTCGCCCTGTACCTGCGGGTCGACCGTGTAATTTTCCTTGAGGGTGTCGAAAATCACCTTGATGACATCACGAATATCGGCTCCCTCGAAATTGAGTGTGACCTCGCCGGGTGCAGCCTGGGTCACCGGCACCGGCTTAACAACCATTTTTTTGTCAATGAAATTACCGGTGCCGGGCAGGATGATTCCGGTTCTGGGAGCCAGGGCAGCGGTACCCCGGTCGGTTGCAGTCGTCGCGGGAGCCGGCAACGGCGTCGCGGTCAACCGCACTGATGAATTGCCCGCCGATGAATCGTCGGGCACCGCCGTCTCCAGGGCGCTCTGATCGGACGGCGGTGTCGCACATGCGCTCAACAGCAACGCCAGAAATACGCCGGATGCCAGCGGGAACAGCAGGTTTCTCATAAAAATGTTCGCCTTTTCCATCAGGGTTGCGGCGGCGGAGGGACCACTGACGCCGGCACTGGGTTGGTTTGCGGTACCCCCCCGGTCCCACTGGCGGATGAAGTTGGCGCCGGTCTCGCGCCGGTTCGGCGCGGTCCGGTTGGCTTTTTCGGTCGTGCTAAAACCAATTCCTGAGTTATCGCGCCCTTGCGCAGCACCACCTGATTGGGAGAAACCATTTCCAAACGCCATTCTCCTACCGTCTCGCCCGGCTTGAGCCGCACTATCTTGGCGTTTGGTTCTTCGGGCCGCAACAGGGCAATTGTCATCTGGGGGGTAATCATCACGCCGAGCAGCAAGAATTTTTGTTCCGGGCCGGTCAACAGCGGCTCCGGCGGGGGGACTTCATCGGCGGGAGGGGGCGGTTCAGGCCGACGGGTTGCGATAAAGAGCGGGCGGGCGACCGTCTCTGCATATTGATCCGGGGGTGGCAATTGAAACGGCTCCAGCGGCGTCACCACTGGCAGTTCCGGCACCCGCACCGCCGCCCCTGCATTGGCCACGGTTGGCGGGCGTGGCGGATGGCGCTGTTGCCAGAATAGGGCTGCCGCCGCCAATCCGCCGACCACCAGCCACAACAACAGTCCCACTGCTCTGGCTGACATCTAACCGCCCTCCTTGCGCAGATAGCCTGAGACTTCAAACTGAGTGCTCAACTGCACTCGGGTATAGTTCGCAAACCGGCCACTGGGCAATCGTGGCCGATTTTCGCGTGCGGATACTTGTAAGTTATCTACGAACAATAATGGGGTCTGTGCTTCAAGATCGTATAACACCTTGCGCAGGCTATCGATATCGCCATTTATAGCCGCGCTAACAATCACTTTCACCGCATTCCCTTCTTCGGTCGGCGGCAGCACTTGGGTACTCTGCAAAGTCCCGCCCGCTGCTTCAACGACCATCTTGACCCGTTGTTGCAAGTCGGCAGCCGCCAACGCTGGCGCGGAGTGTGGCAGGTACTGCGTGGTTAGCGTGCGATCTTGCTGAATGCTCGTGATCAACTGCTGGATTGGTTCGCGGATCGCGGCCATTCGCTCCAACTGTTCCAAACGTCCCTGCTGCTGTTCCAGAGCATCATGGTAGTAGTGATAGCGGGCGATCAATATCCGATCCACCAGCAAATAGAGTGCGCTTCCCACCAGCAGTAACAGCAGCAATAAAGCCGCCACCCGATGTCCCCAACCCAACCCGGTCGCAGCGGTCATCAAGGTTCCCGACCGATCCGGGCACCGAGTACGAATCGCTCTTTGCCGGTCCGGGGATCGGTATTCACCGGTGACAAAAATCCAGCGCTATTGAATAGCCTGGACGATTCGACGATGCCAACGAGCGCCGATGCCTTGGCGGACTGGCCGATGATCTGTAGGGTATCCCCATTGATCTGCAAACGTTCGACCCAGGTATCGTCCGGTAGAATCGTGGTGAGCTCCCGCAATAAATCCACCCGAGGGGGAACGGTTTGTTTCTTCTGCGCCAGCACCCGCGATGTTGCCAGAACCTGGTCCAGTTGGTCGCGCAGGGTCAGAGTTTGACTGGCGGATTTCTGGATCTGCGCAACTTTGTCCATTGTCCCGATCACCAGCAGGCGCTGTTGCCAAATCGGCAACACTGCGGCTGCCGCAATGAGCAGCAGGCTGATCATCATCACGCCGGTGCGCAACCGCCAACCCCAGCGATCACGACGCGGGCGTTGATCCGGTGGAAGCAGATTAAGGCCGGGACGACCACCCGTTATATCCAGCGTGTCCGGTGGTAACCCCCGCTGCCGTAACTGGGTCAGCACCGGGTCCACCGCGACACGCGGCAGGGTGGTCAACTCGACCCGCAGCCGGCGCTGGGCAGGCTGGCGCTCCAGCACCGTTACATCGTAATAAACCTGAGCGGCGGTAAACGGGGTTAACCGGTCCATCTCGAATCCCGCCACCTGGCGCAGGTTTTTTTCAGCGGCCAGCGGCAAGCTGAGGACCCGAGTCAGCGCCTGAGCGGCGGGAAAACGCAGCACCAGATGCCGGGATTTTTCGGTTCTGAACCAAGCCACCACTCTGCTCCAGTCGAGTGAGGCGCGATCCAGCCGTTCCACTCGTTGCATCTGTCCGGCTTCTTCACATGCCAGCACATAGTCCGGGTCGTCCACCGTAATCACCAGCCGTTGCGCCGAACCGACCAGCCAGCGACGCACACCCAACGGCAACCACCCGAGTAAACCGTCCCGCCACCAGCGCAGTGCGGCATTTCCGTTCCAGCGGGGATTGATTTTCAAGATTTGCAACGGTAATGACACCAGCGGCCATAACTCCATGAAGATTATTAAAGATTAAAGATTGCCGATTGAATTTTGCCCAAACGGGGCGTGCGCTTTATCTACCACCCCTCACGCCACGATAGCAACCGCAAGCCTCGACCGCTGGTCCCGCTCTGGGTGTCGAAAACCGCTTTCACGGTCACAGCGGTTCCCGGTCCTGTTTCTGCGGCAACGGCGATATGATAAACGGTCGAACGGCTTTGGGAGAAAAAGGATGGATTGTTACCTTGGGGTAATGATGGCGGCGGGGACGATCCATCGGCAGCGGCACGGGCGCGAGCCTGCACATAATCGGCGATAGTGCGTTCATCCAGACCCAAGGCCGGCAACACCTGGATGGGCGCTAGTTCTGGATTCACCCCGTAATGAAATGAATAGACGGTTGCCATGTGGGCAAGCCGCTCGTGGAGTTCTCTGGTGATTCCCAAAATCTGTCCCAATTCATCGAGGCTCTCGAACGGTGCGATCTTCGGCCCTGCAGTGGTGGTGCTGCCGACCCCAAGCATCTGTTGATCACCCGGATTTCTGCGCCAGTCCAGAATGGCTTCCACCATGCGATCCTGATCTCCCGTAGCTACCCCCGCTGTCTTCAGCAACGCCTTGAGCAGTTCGGCATCGGCGGTGTTCAGGTTCACCAGACCGCCGGCATTGGTCACCTCAATCCGCAGTCGCCCGTTACCAAACATCCACTCGTGCGGATCGCCGTTCGGCGGCCACTGCTTTTGAACTTCCGGATCCAGTTGCCAGGTCAGGGCATACGCCACACCCGCCTCGGCCAGGGCGCGGGCCTGCGCCCGTTCGACCGCACTGGTCGCCAAGCGGGTTTCGACGCGCATGGAATAGGCGAAGCCGCCGGCCATCACCGCCAGTAGGGTGACGATCCACAACACAATGACCAGCACCATGCCGCGTTGGCCGGTCGAGCATCGCGAATATTGATCCATAGCGCTCATCGCCGTGGCCCTTCGGCCAGGGCGACCACCAGATCGGGCCAAGGCTCACCCCGCAGGGTCAGATTCAAGCGCACCAGCAATGGCCGCCGCTCGGAACTAACCCAGTCAGAGCGCCAACGCGGCGGCTCGGCGTCGTCGTCCCGCTCCGGGCCAAAATAGGCCCATTCCAGTGCGGAAACTCCTTCCAGCAGTACCGATTCCTGTTCTTCGCCGGCGTTCGGATTGTTGTACCGGTACGGGCGAAAGTGGACCTGCAGCCGGCTATTGGCACCATCGATCCGTACCCGGTAGAGTCCGCCTGGTCCCAACTGGGCCAGCATTGGCGCTACAAATTCGATGCTGTTCGACTGGCCGGTAAACACCACCGCCTTCTCCTGTCCGTCGTTGGTTCGGTAAACGGTGATGGATTGCGCCAACTGGCGACGCAAAAATTCTTCCACCAGCCGCTGCCGGTTGGTCGCTTCGGCGCGCTGCTCGCCGCCTTCCCAACTGTTCAACCCCAGCCGCAATCCGCTGTACAACACCACCAGCACCAGCCCCATCAAGGTAATGGCGACTATCAACTCCAGCAGAGTGAAACCCGTTTGCCGCCAAAATTCTCCCGGCTTGGCTATCCCCCCTTGCCAAAGGGAGGTAGTCGGGGGGATTTGTGGTTTTGCCACAGTCATCAGCGCCGCTCCGGCACTTCCAGCGGCACCAGCCGCAGGGTTTCCAGCATGACCGAGCGGGTTTGCACCAGACCGCGCCAAAAAACTTCGACACTGATCCGATAAGCCTTAACTCGGGTTTTGTCGGAATCCGGCATCCCTTCGATATGGGCACTGACTGTACCGCGCCAGGAAAATCGGTCGTTGATCGCGCCTTCGCGGATCCCTTCGCCCAGCGGAGCCTCACGGCCGTAGGCGGTCAGGATCGATTCGGCGTACAGCGTCGCTTGGGTGTAGTCGTCGGCCATACCGGCATTGCGCAAGCCGGTGGCGAACACTTGCAGCAACACGCCCAGTGAAACGCTGAGAATGGCGAAGGCAACCAGCACTTCCAGCAGGGAAAAGCCGCGTTGACGGCAGCGGCAAATCACAGCGTCGCGTCCTGTTCAACAATGGCAACCGCGCCGGTCAGCCAGTCTACGTTCACTCGATAGGCCCGTTTTGGATCGCTGACGGTGATCGCGCCGCCAGTGGAACTGCCATCGGGAAAGAAGCGGATGTTGCCAGTAGCGCCGCCGATCAATTCCGACTGGGCGGTGTAGAGTTTGAGCGCTACTCCACCCGGCAATTTGATTTCACGGGGATCGCCGCTTACACCAAAGCGGTGTTGCGCCAAATCAAGCGTCAGTACCGCCTCACGCTGGCGGGTGATCGCCTCATTGCGGGCGCTGCGCAGACCGGCAGCCAGTTGGCGGGCCGCGCTCCGCAGTTCAGTAGCGCCGCTCATGCCGGATAGCAATGGCGGCACCAGCGCCACCAGCAACACCCCGATCACCAGCGCCACCAGGATTTCCAGCAGAGTGAAGCCTCGTTGCCGCATCCGTCCGATCATTGCCTGATTCGCCCGCGATGCTTATTGCCAGCTCACCACATCCTGATTCTCGCCATCACCGCCTTCGGCGTTGTCCGCACCCAGCGCATACAGATCGAAAGCGCCGTGCTGACCGGGGGCGCGATATTGGTAATCGTGGCCCCACGGATCTTTGGGAACGACGTTTTTGCGCAGATAAGGGCCGTTCCAACGGGTTGCGCCTGCCGGTTGCACCACCAGCGCCGCCAAACCCTCGTTAGCCGTGGGATAACGGCCCATGTCCAGCCGAAAAGCATCCAGCGCAGTGCTGAAGTCCTCGATTTGCAGCTTGGCCGCTTTCGTATTGGCACCGCCTAGATACTTGATCACCTGTGGCCCGACTAACCCGGCCAGCAAACCAAGAATGACCAGAACCACCAGCAATTCGATCAAGGTAAAACCGCCCAAGCGGCGGCAACGAGTTTGAAGGTTCATCAATGGCCTACCCAAAAGTTGTGTAATCAAAATCCCCCCGCGCTTCGCTTGCCCCCCTTTGACAAAGGGAGGTTGGGGGGATTTGATAACCGGCTTATTCAAAAAGCCAAATCGTTCAAACTGAGGATCGCTACCAGAATCGACATAATGATACCGGCGATAATCACGCCCAGACCTAAAATCATCGCCGGCTCCAGCAGCGTCAGCATCCGCTTGACCGCAGTTTGCACCTCGGCATCATAGGTATCGGCCACTTGCAGCAGCATCTCCTGCAACTGGCCGGTTTCCTCGCCAACCCGAACCATTTGCACCGCCAGCTTGGGAAAATCGCCGCTTTCCAGCAATGGATCGGCCAGCCCGCGACCGCTCTTGACCTGCTCGGCTACTTCACCCAGCGCCCCCGCCAGCACCCGGTTGGTCAAAGTCTCCCGGACGATGGTCAATGCGTTCAACAGCGACACGCCATTGCCGAGCAGCGTACCCAAGGTGCGGGTCAGCCGGGCGGTCTCCACCTTGGCGATCAGATCGCCAAACAGCGGCAGGCGCAAAAACCAGCGATCCCAGCGCAAGCGGCTCTCCGGTTGGTTCAACTGCTGGCGCATCGCCGCCACCAGCAGCAGGATCGCCATCGCACCCGCCCACCAGTAATGCCGGAAGCCGTCGCCAGCGGCAATCACGATCTGGGTCGCCAGCGGCAAGGCCTTACCGGCATCGGCAAACAGCCGTTGAAACTGCGGTACCACGAAGGTGAGCAGAATAATCACTGACAGCGCCGACACCGACAGCAGGATCAACGGGTAGATCAGCGCCGAAGTCACCGTCTCCCGCAATGCCCGCGACCGTTCCAAAAACTCAGTGAGTCGCTTCAACACCACTTCCAGCGCTCCACCGGTTTCGCCGGCGCGGATCATGTTCAGATAGAAGCGCGAGAACACCCCTTGCGCCTCCAAGGCATCAGCCAGCGTTGACCCGCCGCGTACTTTTTCCTGCACACGTTCGACCAGCACCTTGCTCGGTTCATCGTCAGTCACCCCGATCAGGATGGTCAACGCCCGATCCAGCGGCATACCGGCGTTGATCAGGCTGGATAATTGCTGGGTCAACAGCATGACAACTTTTTGCGAGAGTGCCCGGCGTTTGCTGAACCAGGGCTGACCGAAACTGCCAAGCAGGAAACCGCCTTTGGTTTCGGCGACCGATAAAGGCAGTAAACCTTGATCACGCAGGCGCTCGATAGCCGCTTCTGGCGATGCGGCATCGAGTTCATCGCGCAAGGTTTCGCCGGCGGCATCCACCGCTTCATAACGGTAGCGTGGCACCCTGGTCCTCCTGCTCCTGCTGTGTGGTTACTCGCAACACTTCTTCAATCGTGGTCAGACCGGCCACCGCCTTACGCAAACCGTCCTCATACATGCTGTCCATGCCTTCTTGTTGAGCTGCGGTTTGCAATGCGCCGGCATCCGCATGTTTCAGCACCAGCCGGCGCAGCGGATCGCTCATCACCAGAAATTCCATGATTGCCGCCCGGCCCCGATAGCCGGTGCCACCACAGTGTTCGCAGCCAACCGGATTGTATAAGGTGATGTCATGGGTATCGGTGAAACGATGCAACCGCATTTCCGTTACCAGTTCCGGCAAGGCCGGATAGGGCTGGCGACAGTGGATGCAGAGCAACCGCACCAGGCGCTGGGCCAGAATGCCGCTGATGGTTGAGGTTAGCAGATAGTCATCTACACCCATATCGAGCAAGCGGGTGATACTGCCGGCGGCATCGTTGGTATGCAGGGTGGACAGTACCAAATGGCCGGTCAGCGCCGACTGCACCGCGATGCCGGCGGTTTCCAGATCGCGCATTTCACCGATCATGATCACATCCGGGTCCTGGCGAACGATGGCGCGCAGGGCATGAGCAAACGTCAGATTAATCTGCGGTTTGGCCTGAATCTGGTTGATGCCTTCCAACTGGTATTCCACCGGATCTTCGACGGTGAGAATCTTCCGCTCTGGCGTATTGAGCGTTTGCAGAGCGGTGTAGAGCGTGGTGGTTTTGCCGCTACCGGTGGGACCCGTCACCAGCAGGATGCCATGCGGCAATTCCAGAATTTGCCGGAAGCGCTGGAGGGTGCGCGGGCTGAAACCCAACACCTCGAAGTCCAGCACCACGCTGGCTTTATCCAGAATCCGCATCACCACGCTTTCCCCCCACAGCGTCGGCACCGTGGACACTCGCAGATCGATTTCCTTGCCCTGCGCCCGCAACTGAATCCGCCCGTCTTGCGGCAAGCGCCGCTCGGCGATATTCAGCTTGGCCATGATCTTGATGCGGGAGATCACCGCTGCTGACAATCGTGATGGTGGCGATTCCACTTCGCGCAACACCCCGTCCACCCGGTAGCGAATCTTGAGCCGGTTCTCGAACGGTTCGATGTGAATATCGGAAGCCCGCGATTCGATGGCGCGGGCGATCATCAGATTGACCAGGCGAATCACCGGCGCTTCGCTCGCCAACTCCTTGAGGTGCTGAATCTGCTCCTCATCAGTGAGGTCGTCGGCCAGTCCGATGGAATCCACAATCTGGCCCATCGCCGAACGCCCACTGCCATACAGCCGTTCAAAGGCCACTTCGAGTTCCGATGGAATCGCCACTCGCGGCACAATCGGCTTGCCGGTGGCCAGCCGCAACGCCGACAACACATAGTCATCGGTCGGGTTGGCCATGGCCACGGTCAAACCCTGCTCGTCCTCAAACAGCGGAATCGCCCGCGACTCCTTAAAAAAGCGTGGCGATACACTACCGTTGGTGGCCGGTACTTCGGGATAATCGCCGGGCCGAACCAGCGGCAGATTCAGTTGCGCTACCAGCGCCTCGGCCATATCGCGCTCTGACACCAGACCGAGTTTGACCAGCAACGCATCCAGCGCCTCGCCGCTGCCCTCTCGCACTCGTCGGGCGCGTTGCAGATCGGCATCGCTCAGTTTCTGGTGTTCAACCAGCAAGTCGCCGAGATCAGCCGGCATACGACGCTACCAGCAGAGCGTGCAACCCATCGCGCCACCGACGCGGCTGAATCCCAAAGCGGAACGCCAGCCGGGAACTGTCCAGCACCGAATTGGCCGGACGGGCAGCGGGCGTAGGATAGTCGGCAGTGGTAATCGCGGTGATGGTCTGCACTCGCAAGACTTCAACAGCCGGTGCCTGTTCAATGATCGCACTGGCAAAACCGTGCCAAGTGGTCGCTGGCGCCCCGCAATAATGGTAAGTGCCCCACGCGCCGCTGGCGTCAATTTCCGCTGTGCGCCCCGCCAGTTCCAGCAAAGTATCGGCGATGTCGCCGGCATAGGTGGGGCAACCAAATTGATCCGCGACCACCCGCAATTCTTCCCGCTCCTGCGCCAGCCGCAACATGGTTTTAACGAAGTTATGACCATGAATCCCGAATACCCAACTCACCCGCAGGATCAAATGTCGGGGCAATAACCGTAGCACGGCATCATCACCTTCGGCTTTGCTCTGACCGTACACGCCGAGCGGCGCAACCGGATCGTCTTCAACATAAGGGCTGGGCTTGTTGCCGTCGTAGACGTAATCGGTAGAAATATGTAGCAGCGGGATATGCAAGCGATTGCAGGCGGCGGCCAGATGAGCCGGACCATCGCGATTGACCGCGAACGCCAGTTCTGGCTCCTGCTCGGCTTTATCCACCGCAGTATAGGCGGCGGCGTTGATTACCGCGTCTGCGCCGCTCACCGCCAACGCCCGATCCACGGCGACGGCATCGGTAATATCCAGTTCGGCCATATCCCAAGCCAGCGCTTCATGACCCAGTAGGGGCGCACGTCGAGCCAGTTCCCAACCGACTTGGCCCTTAGCGCCGATAACTGCGATTCGCATGATTCAGCCCTCGTTCAAACCGGTATTTTTTTCAGCATGGCGGATGGCGGTGGCGCGCCGGCTCAAATGACTTTCGCCAGCCGCGCCAGAATGCCAACGATCAGCGTGGTTTGCAGAATGCTGACGCCAACGACCCAGCGGATCAGTTCCGCCTTGGTTTCGGCAATGTCTTTTTTAACCTCTGCGCGCAACACATCAATATCGCGCTTCACTTCGAGCCGCAGGGTTTCAATATCGCGCTTCAATTCCAGCCGCAACGCTTCAATGTCGCGGCGCAAATTCGATTCATGCTCGCTAACCTGCTGCTGAGTCGCCAACTGCTTTTCCACCACTTCCGCCAGAGCGCGAGCCTGAGTTTCGGCTTGTTGATCAGTGAAACCGCCCGCCTTCAGTTTGGTGGCGTATTCCAAGGTATCCAAAACAATCGTACTCATGGCTGGCATTCCTCGTAAATCCATGCACTGGTGTTTTGCCAACGTCAAAGCTCAGGGGCGCACTGCAAGCGGCGCATCCCCTGTAACGTCGGGTTGGGAGTCTGTTCGTAGCCATGCCAATACATCATCGGCATTCCGATCCGGCGGAAATACCGGATAGAACACCTTTTTGATTCTCCCCTGCTGCACGATGAGTGTCATACGCTTAAATAACTCCATTCCTGCTGCCGTGAACGTGGGCAAGTGCAGAGAATGCTTCAATTGAAGCAAACTATCGCTGAGTAATTGAAAGGGCAGATGCAATCGGTCACGAGCCTCACGTTGATACTCGCTGGTCTGGGTACTAAGCCCAAAGACCCCCGATCTGAGTTGCTTCAGCTCCTTGTAGTGGTCTCGAAAGCCACACGACTGAGGGGTACAGCCGCGAGCGCCTGGTATCGCATCCCAACCGTCAGGCAAAGGTAAGCCCGGGCGTCCAGTCATCGGGTAAACGTAAATGACCCACTGACCTTCCATCGCCGCGAGATTGACCGTCGTACCGTCCGTACTTGGAAGCGATATACATGGCAAGAGTACTTGCTCCAAATGCGCCGCAGCACCATCGTCAACCGGCACGGGAAGATCCATAGGCAACTGGAACAGATTCGCGCTCATGGCTAAATCCCGTAAATCGGCAGATTCTCAACTGCTTGATCCGCCAAACGCGGATTAGCCTGATCCTTGGCCGATAGCGCCACATCGCGCAGCGGCCAGTCAATGCCAATCGCCGGATCGTCCCAGGCGATGCCGCGTTCCGAGGCTGGATGATAATAGGCGGTGCATTTGTAGAAAAAATCCGCCTCGTCTGACAGTACGCAAAAGCCATGGGCAAAACCGGGTGGAATATACAACTGGCGGTGATCCACATCGTCCAGTACACAGCCATACCAACGCCCGAAATGCGGCGAACCCCGGCGAACGTCTACCGCTACGTCGAATACCGCGCCGCGAGTCACCCACACCAACTTGCCCTGTGGCTGGGTCAACTGATAATGCAAACCCCGCAACACTCCCCGGCGCGAGCGGGAATGGTTATCCTGGACGAAGGATTCGGGCATCCCGCTTTGGTGGTAGCGGGCGGCTTGATACGTTTCCATGAAGAAACCGCGTCCATCGCCAAACACCTTCGGCTCCAGCAGCAACACACCAGGCAAGTCGGTAGCGATCACGTTCATTGAACGATTCCCCGCTCCAGCAATTCCAGCAGATAGAGACCGTAGCCACTTTTGGCCAGCGGTGCGGCCAATTGGGCTAACTGCTCGTCATTGATGTAGCCCATCCGCCAAGCCACTTCTTCAGGGCAGGCAATCTTCAAACCTTGACGCTGTTCGACCACTTGCATGAAGTTCGCCGCTGCCAGCAATGATTCATGGGTACCGGTGTCCAGCCAGGCGTAGCCACGTCCCATCAATTCGACGTTAAGTTGGCCGCGTTCCAGATAGACCTTATTAACATCCGTGATCTCCAGTTCGCCGCGCGCCGAGGGCCGAATGGATTTAGCGACGTTAACCACCTCGTTATCATAGAAATACAGTCCGGTCACCGCATAGTTGGATTTGGGCTGTTTCGGTTTTTCCTCGATGTCTACCGCCCGGCCCTGGGCATCGAAATTCACCACGCCGTATTGCTCCGGGTCGCGCACGTAATAACCGAACACCGTCGCGCCCTGTCTGCGGGCGGTCGCCCGGCGCAGCATCGCCGATAAGCCCTGGCCGTAATAAATGTTGTCGCCCAGAATCAGACAGGCTGGATCGCCGTCAATGAATCGCTCGCCGATCAGAAACGCCTGCGCCAGCCCGTCGGGACTCGGCTGCACCGCATACTGAAAATTCACCCCCCACCGGCTGCCATCGCCTAGCAACGTGGCGTAGGCGTCCCGGTCGCGGGGCGTGGTGATGATGAGAATGTCGCGGATGTCCGCCAGCAGCAGTGTGGCAACCGGGTAGTAGATCATCGGTTTATCGTAAACCGGCATAAGCTGCTTGCTGACTGAAACTGTCAACGGGTGCAGCCGGGTGCCGGAACCACCGGCGAGAATGATGCCTTTGTATGCCATGATTTTCGGATCGGAGGTCGGTGGTGTAAGTCAGTGAGAACGAGGAAAAAGCGGGTATTTTGCGATCTGAATTCGATGCAGATGGAATTTTAACTACTTAATCATTGCACCAGAAATAACAGGGCTGGCATTCCAGCCCCGCTTTATCGCTCAAACTGCTGGTTTATCCTCGGTGTCAGGCTTTGGTGGTGTCGCCGAGTTTGGCTCTACAGCATCGGATGAGGCTTCGACAACGGTTGCTTCCTCCATTGCGGAAAGAATATCGGAGGCAATTTGAGCGGTTGCCGCTGCTTCCGCCGCAACCGGGGTCTCCGCTGCAACCGTAACCGCACCGGTTTCCTCCACCGGCAGCGCAGTGGCAACAACAACTTCCATCGTGGGAATAACGATCCCGTCAACCGCGCCGGAGTCGGGTGAGGGCGATACCTCGGCAGGTTCAATCCCTGCCGGTTCTACTACGGGTTCACTGGCTTTGAAATCCGTGTCTATCGGCTCAACTGCGGGCAAGTTTTCCTTAATGGCTTCTATGCTGGCGCTTGCGGATTGATCAGCAACGGTGACGATGACTTCCGGTGCGGAAACCCCAGTTTCATGAACTGCAACGGGGTCGGCCAATGGAGCGACCGATTCGACCGGGGCAGATTCAGCAGAACCGTCAGTAATCCGCGTGGCGGCTATTACCGGTAGCTGCGCGGCCGGTACCGTTTCGGTATCGGCCACTGGATATTCCAGCAACGATGGCGGTGGCGGCACCGGTTCCTGCGGCAGAGGCAGTGCCACATTCTCGGTAACGGCTCTCGCCGCCGCCAGCACCTCGCGGGGCAGACGAGGGCGACCGCTGCGAATCCGCCGCTGTGACCCTGGTGCAACGGATGATCCCGCAGTGGCAACGGGCGATACCGATACGGCCACTGCATCGGTTTCAGCCGATGGCTGATTCCGATCACGGGCGGCGGGTTGTTCCGCGATCTCATCACCGGATTCTGTGTTCACCGACTCCATCTCGGTCGAGGCAGAGTTTTCTCCCCGCCGCC
>NZ_CBTK010000047.1 GCF_000531125.1 Candidatus Contendobacter odensis Run_B_J11
GAACGCCGGTTTCCATCAGCGTCCTCGCCAACGACACCGGCACCGGGCTGATCATCAGCCAGGTCAGCAACCCATCGCACGGCAGCGCCGTGATCAGCGGCGGTGCCGTGGTCTACACTCCAGCGCCGGGCTTTGCCGGCACCGACAGTTTCATCTACACGATTCGCGACAGCTTCGGCCAGATCGCCAGTGCCACCGTGACAGTGACGGTGAGACCGCCAGCCTTGGACGCAGTGAACGACACGGCGATTACCCAGGCCAGAACCCCGGTCAAGATTCTCGTACTGGTTAATGATGTGGGCACGGGGTTGGCTATTATTCAGGTCGGCGCTCCAGCCCATGGCAGCGCAGTGGCCAGTGCAGACGGCACGATCACCTACACGCCAGCCCAGAACTTCGCCGGCACGGATACTTTCACCTACACCATTACTGATGGCATCAGCACCGACTCGGCTACGGTGCGGGTGACAGTCATTGCTCCGACTTTGGACGCTGTAGATGATACAGCTACCGCCCAGACCAGAACACCAGTCGCAATTCCAGTGCTGGCCAACGACGTAGGCACGGGGCTGACCATCACCCAGGTAAGCACCCCGGCTCATGGCGCTGCGATGACCGGTGCGGATGGTGCGATCACCTATACCTCAGCCCCGAACTTCACTGGCGCCGATACCTTCACCTACACCATGACCGACGGCATCAACACCGATACCGCCACGGTGACCGTCACCGTCAAGCGCAGCAAGGAAGGCACCCAAAAGCTGTTGGAGAACACGACCGACAATCCCAATGCCAAAGAGGTCGGCCGAACCATCGGCGGTCTCTGCTTTGATCAGACCGCCAGTGCGACCTTCCTGCGTGACTGCGATACGCTCATTAACGCGGCCAGTAACAACGAACCCGGGGTGGGTCTGGCGCTGGAGCAAATTACCCCCGAGGCTTTAGGTATTGCGGCCGATACCTCACAAACCAGCGTACAAAACCAGATGTTGAGCATCCGCTCCCGCATGGCCTCGTTGCGCAGCGGGGTTATGGGCATCAACCTCGACCAGTTGAATATCCAGCGCGGCGGCTGGACACTCTCTGGGCGGGACTTGCGCTACCTGCTGGCCAGCGTGGGCGGCGGCGGCCCCAGTGCGGATGTGGACACGAATCTGGGCGGGTTCGGCATTTTCGCCAGCGGCACCTTCAATCTCGGCAACCGGGATAGCACCGTGAATCAGACCGGGTTTGATTTTAAGACTCTCGCATTGACGGTAGGCGCCGATTATCGGCTCAGCGATCAGTTCGTACTCGGGACCGCCTTTTCATATACCGCCATCAATACTGATGTGGATAGCAGCGGCGGCTCTCTGGATACCCGGGGCTACGGCCTGACGCTGTACGGTACCTATTACCCCTCCGACCAACTCTATTTCGACGGCATGGTCAACTACGGCTGGAATAACTACGACCAACAGCGCAACGTGGCTTACCGGCTCCAAAATACTGACGTGAAGCAGCGCTTTGATAGTAGCTATGGTGGCCAGCAGTTTTTTGTTGACCTGGGCGTCGGTTACCAATTCACGCACGGTAATCTGACCTTCGGCCCCGAGGTCCGCCTGAGTTATCTGGATGTAAAGGTGGATTCGTTCCAGGAACGGGCGGGTAATAGCAATCCCGGCTCAGCCTGGGCGGTAGCGATTGACCCGCAGGATTTGCAATCGCTGGTTTCAACGGTAGGCGGACGAGTCAGCTACCTGATTGATCAGCCGTGGGGGGTGTTGCAACCGCAACTGGAATTGAGTTGGCTGCACGAATTCAACGATGATAACCGCTTGGTCAGGGGTCGCTTCGTAGAGGGTGCCGTCGTTCCCGATAATCTGTTCCAATTGGCTACCGATCCAGTGGATAAAAATTACTTCAGACTGGGCTTGGGCTTATCGGCGCGGTTTAACCGAGGCCCGTCCGTTCTGATTCAGTACCGCACCCTGTTCGATTACACCAGCCTGGAGGAGCATGCTGTTACTACCGAATTGCGCTGGGAGTTTTAGCCGTGGATTACTGCGTTATCATTCAGCCCTCTTTAAGCCGATACGAGAGAGTAGTTTGGGTCTGCCGACACGGTAAGCGGTCGGCAGCGGTTACCTTTAATACAGTGGGTGGTAGCATTGATGTCCTATCCTGACAAGGTTAAACCTGATGCCCAGGCAAATATTGATATCAGTGATCTCAAGATCAGTGATGCGACTCCCGTAATTCCCGGCTACAAGGTTGAAAAGCTGATTAATGGCGGCGCTATGGGCCAGGTGTACTTAGCGACTCAGGAAGCATTGGAACGGCCAGTCGCAATCAAAGTCATTACCCCTGCTCTGAGCATTGACGCCACCTTCCGCCTGCGCTTTCTCAAGGAAGGGAAGATCGTGGCTCAACTGCGCCATCCGCATATTGTGACGATTCACGATATCGGCGAATGCCTGAATCAGTACTACATGATCATGGAATATATAGAAGGTGGCACATTAAAGGATCGGATTAAAAAAGGTTTGTCCCCGGAACAGGCTGTCAATATCATGCGCCAACTGGCCAGCGCCTTGGGCTATGCGCATCGTCAGGGTTTTATTCATCGGGATGTCAAACCCGCTAACATTTTATTTCGCGACGATCATAACGCAGTACTCTCCGATTTCGGCATTGCAAAATCCTGTGAAGATAGCGTCCAGCTTACCGCGACCGGCTTGGCGATTGGCACAGTCCTTTATATGAGTCCGGAACAGGCTCAAGGTAGAACACTGGATGGCCGAAGTGACCTGTATTCGCTTGGATTGTTGTTTTACGAAATGCTGGTCGGGTTTCGACCCGATCGCACCTTGGAGGGGTTTATCGAACGCTTGCCAGCGGGATTTGGTCGATACCAGGGCATTCTGGACCGACTGCTGGCCCGCAACCCGAATGAGCGCTTTAATACCGCCGAACAGCTCATTAACGCCCTCGATAAAATCAGCGATAAGGAAGATGACAAAACTATTGTCCTGCCTTCAACAGTGGACAGTAGTCAACAAGCTAAACGCCTGCGTCTATTCAACCCATACTCTATCGGGATCGCGCTTCTTCTGGTCACCGCTTTTCTGGTGGGATCCGGTTATTTTTTTTGGGATCGCCCATTAAATTCTGCTCTTTCCGTTCAGGTGTCCTATTCCTACCGACCCACTGATCAGCTTAATTTTCGATCACTGACCAACGATGGGGTCCTACACTCCGGGGATCGTTACCAAATTCGCTTTATACCAGAACAAGACGGCTATGCGTATATTTTTCAAATTGATAGCAGTGGGAAAATTTACCGCCTGTTCCCGGTGGAAGGCAGCGACACCTCACAAACCGCTAATGTTAATCCGGTGCGGGCGGGCATGACCTACTTTGTGCCCGCCGAAGACGAGGCTTTTCAACTGGATGATCAGGTAGGCCAGGAGCAAATCCACTTTTTGGCTTTCAGGAATCGCAATGTCGCCCTTGAAGGCCAGTATACCGCGCTGGTTGAAGCGCGCCGGGTGCAGAACCATTCACGAATTGCGGATCTGCAAGGTCAGTTGACCCATAGCTTGCAGAAGGTTCAATTAGGCGCCATGCCGGTGATTAATTTCAAACACAATGAGAGGGGAAGCCATGATCTGTAAAACGTATTGGTGGAATTATTCATTGCTCATCTTGCTCGGTGGCGTATTGAGCGGAACCGCAGGAGGTGCTGACAATCCTTCATCCGACACCGATCTGAAAACCCGTGGTCCGGCGGGGACCGTCAAAATTGCTCCCGAGCCGGGTGGAGCAACCCCAAAACCGGCGTCACTCACCCCACAAACGGCGCTAAAATCGCTGAACTTCAAGGTTAATTATGTCTATCGCCCTGGTGGTCAGGGAGTTCTCAAGCCATTGGTTGATGGCAGTGTCCTGAATTCCGGTGACCACTACAAAATTCAATTCACCCCTGAAGAAAATAGTTATGTGTACATTTTTCAGGTGGATAGCAGCAAGGCGATTTACCGGCTTTTCCCGATGACCAGTTTTGGAGGGATCAAGGTTGACAATCTTAATCCGGTTCGGGCCGGTGTCACTTATCATCTGCCGGCCAAGGATAAATCGTTTCAGCTTGATAATATCGTCGGCTTGGAAAGCATTCTTTTTCTGGCCTTCCGACAACCCAATCAGGCGTTAGAACAGCAATACGAAGAGTTGTTAAAAGCCCGGCTGGCTAAGGATAATTCCAAAGCCGATAATTTGCAGACCACGATCAAGAGTAGTTTCAAAACCCGTGGTTTGGCGGCTATCGTGGACGATCCTGAGAAAAAAGCGACCACTGTACAATGGACATCAGCGGAATCTTTTACTATACCGGTGCAGCGTTTGGATAACCTGTGTGCGGATTGTGTCAGTATGATTAGCTTCGATCATCGGTGACTGTTTTTATCAAGGAGAGGTTGTTCATGAATTTCGCTGGGATTGGTCTACAGCTTCCGTCGCTACTCTTACCCCAAGCGAACGTGAACCTTAGTCAGTGGGCGGTGGTCGCCTGCGATCAATACACCTCACAGCCGGAGTACTGGGCGCGGGTGGAGGCGCAGGTAGGTGATGCACCGTCCACCCTGCGGCTGATTTTGCCCGAGGTTTATTTAGGGGCGACGGATGAAACGCAACGGATTCAGGCGATTCAGGACACCATGCGCTGTTATCTGGATGAGGCGGTGCTGGTTCCGCAAAAGCCTGGCTGGATGCTGATAGAGCGGGAGACAGCGTCAGGACGGTCGCGCAAGGGGTTGGTGGTGGCGCTGGACTTGGAACACTACGATTTCAATGCCGGCGCCAAGACTCTGATTCGACCGACCGAGGGCACCATTCTGGAGCGGTTGCCACCGCGAATCCGGGTGCGCGAGGGCGCGTCGCTGGAACTGCCGCATGTGATGGTATTGATTGACGACCCGGAGCATACGGTCATCGAACCGCTGTTTGCCGAGCCACTGGAGCCACTGTACGACGTGCCGCTGATGCTGGACAGCGGTCGGGTTCGTGGCTGGCAGGTGGAACATCCCTGGCTGATTCAATGGGTGGTCGAGCAGTTGACGCGGTTGGCTGATCCGATGGTGTTCGCTACCCGTTATGAAGTCGCCGACGAGCCAGTGCTGCTGTACGCCATGGGTGATGGCAACCATTCTTTCGCCACCGCCAAGATCATCTGGGAAAATCTCAAGCGCGCTGCCCCTGATCCCGTGGCGATCATGAACCATCCCGCTCGTCACGCGCTGGTGGAACTGGTCAATCTCCATGATCAAGGGCTGGAATTTGCGGCAATTCACCGGGTCGTGTTCCATGTTGAACCCTACCGCTTGCTGACGGCGCTGGCGGATTTTTGCGCAGCGCAGGGTTCGCGATTAACGGTGCAGGATTACCCCTCATGGTCAGTCACGCGACAGGCGTGGCAGGAGATGCAATGGTCGCCTAACTGCCATGCCATCGCTTTCGTAAACCAGCAGAGTTGCGGAGTGTTACTCATCGAGCAGCCACGTCTGAGCCTGCCGGTCGCCAGCCTGCAAGCGTTCCTGGATCACTATCTGCCAGATCTGCCCGATGCACGGCTTGATTACATTCACGGCGAGGACACGTTGGAACAACTTGGCGTGCAACCGGGCAATATGGGGTTCTATCTACCGGCATTAGCCAAGGATGATTTCTTCCGCACCGTGATCCGCGACGGCGCTTTGCCTCGCAAGACTTTCTCAATGGGTGAAGCCGATGAGAAACGGTTCTATCTGGAATGCCGGCGGATCGCGCCCTAATCCCCAATCCCTGCTTGCAGAAAACGTTATGTTAAAGGCTCCGGACCTTTCGCAGGTACGCAACATCGGCATTGCTGCCCATGTAGACGCCGGCAAGACCACGCTGACTGAGCGGATGCTGTATTACGCAGGCGTTTCCCACAAGATCGGCGAAGTCCACGAAGGTGCGGCTCACATGGATTACATGGCCGAAGAACAGGAGCATGGCATTACCATTACCGCCGCCGTGACTCAATTGCCTTGGCGCGACCATCGGATTCAGTTGATCGATACCCCCGGCCATGTCGATTTCACGATTGAAGTCGAACGCTCGATGCGAGTGCTGGACGGTTGCGTAATCGTGTTGGATGGCGTGCGTGGGGTAGAGCCGCAGACTGAAACCGTGTGGCGGCAACGCACTCGATTTCAGTTACCAGCGTTGTTTTTCGTCAACAAGCTGGACCGGCCCGGCGCTGATTTTGGACGGGTGCTGGAAACCGTGCGTAGACGTTTGCAGGTTGAACCGATAGCAGTAACGTTGCCGCTGCCTGATTACGACGGTTCAATCATTCACCTGATCGAAAAAACCCGGTTGTGCTTCGGTGGCGACAAGGGCGAACAAGTGCGGATTGCGCCCTGTGATGAGGCGACTTGGGAGTGGGCGCGACCGTATCGGGAAAGCCTGCTGTTGGCGGCGGCGGAGATGGACGATGCGCTGGCGGAACAGGTGTTGGCGGAGCAGGAACCGGAGGCTGAAACGGTATGGGCGGCGTTGCGGCTGGCGGTGCTGGCCGGCAAGGCTTGCCCGGTTTTTGCCGGTAGCGCTCTGCGCAATCAGGGTGTACAGCCGTTGCTGGATGCAGTGGTGCGGTTGTTACCGACCCCTACCGAACGTCCGCCAAGTCTGGCGCACCGGCCTGAAGGTGGTGAGGAATGGGTAGCGATGGATGCCAGGGGTCCCTTGGCGGCGCTGGTGTTCAAAGTACAGATGTGGGAAGGCCGCCGCCACGTTTTCGCCCGACTTTACCGAGGAACGCTCAAGCCCGGTGATGAAATTGCGATCCCCGGCTTGAACGGGACGCTGCGGCAGGAGCGGGTAGCACGGTTGTTCGAGGTCGACGCCAACCACAAGAATCGGCTGGATGAGGCCAGCGCCGGTCAGATCGTGCTGCTGGCCGGGCTGCGCTGGGCAACGACGGGCGATACCCTGTGCGCGCCGACGCATCCGCTGTGGCTGGTGCGGATCGAAACCCGGGCACCGGTGCTGGGGTTGGCGATTGAACCGCAATCCAGCGCCGACGAGCAGAAGTTGCTGGAGGCGCTGGACAAGTTGCAGCAGGAAGATCCGACGCTGCGGGTTGAGGAAAATCAGGAGACCGGCCAACGGGTGCTGCGTGGCATGGGTGAACTGCACTTGCAGATTGCCCAGGAGCGGTTGCAGCGCGAGTTCGGGGTCAAGATTCGGGCCGGCCATCCCGATGTGGTCACCCGTGAGTCCATTACCGGACCTGCCGAGTTTACCAGCGTGTTTTACCGGCTGATCGATCAGCCGGACGGCAGGAAGCTGGAACTAAAAGCTGGAGCGCGAGTGGCAGTGGAACCGCTGGCGCGTGGCGCAGGCGTGACCGTGACCGTTGAGCCGCGAGTGTGCCCGGAAGGGGTCGAACTGCATCCCGCACAACGAGACGCAGCGGCGGGTGGAGCGGAGGATGCGCTGGTCAGCGGTCCCGCAACCGGGATGCCGTTGCAGGATTTAGCGGTGCGGGTGCTGGAAGTGGAATTGTTCGGCGCCTTGTCCAGCCCGCAGGCGCTGCGGGTAGCGGTAGCGGAGGCGACCCGCAAGGCACTGGTTCAGGCGGGTGGTCTGGTGTTACGGCCGATGATGACGACCGAGGTGGTGATCCCCGAAAGCGATGTCGGGATGGTGATCGGCGATTTGCAGTCGCGCCGGGCGGTGATTCGCGATACGACCACTTTGGGCGAAATGACGATTATTCACTGCGATTGCGCGCTGAATCGGTTGTTGGGTTATATCACCGATCTGCGCGGGATGACCCGTGGGCGCGGTCAGTTCACCATGACTTTTGATCGGTTTGATGTGGCCTGATTATGGCAGAAACAGCCGTGCCGTTGCCGCAGGATTACTGGCAAAATACAGATGGAGATACGAGGCGGTCAGCCGTCCGACTCGATAAACCGCTTCGCCCGGTTTGCCATCACGCTGGCGGCGACCGTTGATCAGCGGTTGCAGCGGCATGTCCAGCTTGGAATGGTGAAACGTATGGCCGCGTAATTCACCTTCCGGCAATTCCACCGCCTGCATGCCCAATCCCACCAGTTTGGTTTGCAACGCCGCATGACCCGGCAATAAACCCAGCATGGGTGCGCAGTTGCCCTCCTTATCGGCGAGCGATTCCAGGGTATAGAGCAAGCCGCCACATTCGGCATAAATCGGCTTGTTGGCTTGATGATGCCGATGCAGCGCCGCACGCATGGATGAGTTAGCGGCCAATGCGCTCAAATGCAATTCGGGATAGCCACCGGGCAGATAAACGCTATCTACCGCCGGCAATTCGCGATCCCGCAGCGGCGAGAAAAATGCCAGCTCCGCGCCTAATGCCCGTAGCAGATCCAGATTAGCCGGATACAGAAACGCGAATGCGGTGTCGCGGGCGATGCCGATGCGCACACCCTTGAGCAAGGGCGGCAATGGTTCCGCGTTGACTTCTGGAAAAATCACCGATGGCGGCAATTCAGCCAGTCCAGTCGCAGCAATCAGCGCGGCGGTACTTTCCAGCCGCGTTTCCAGATCGGCAATTTCGGCGGCCTGCACCAAACCGAGATGGCGGTCGGGCAGGGCAATTTCACCGTCACGCGGCAACCAGCCGTAATAACGCAAGTCCAGCGGCAGGCTTTCGGCCAGCAGTTCGGCATGGCCTGGCCCCGCCACTCGATTGGCCAACACCCCGGCGAAGGGCAAGCCGGGCCGGTAGTGCGCCAGGCCATAAGCGAGTGCGCCGAAGGTTTGAGCCATGGCGTGAGCATTAATCAGCGCCAGCACCGGGACTCCGAACAGGTAGGCCAGATCGGCGCTGGACGGGGTGCCGTCGAATAAACCCATCACCCCTTCAATCAGGATTAAATCTGCTTCCTGCGCGGCCTGATAAAGCAGCGTCTTGCAATCACGTTCGCCCACCATCCACAAATCCAGTTGATAGACTGGCAGGCCAGAAGCTCGCTCTAAAATCATCGGATCAAGGAAATCCGGGCCGGTCTTGAAGATGCGGACTTTACGGCCTTGATTGCGGTGATAACGGGCGAGGCCGGCGGTAACGGTCGTTTTACCTTGACCGGAGGCCGGGGCACTGAGTAACAGAGCAGGACAAGATGTGGACATTAACGGCAGGGTCCAGCGACTATTTTATCCTCATGCAATCTGGAAATTTCGGAGTCACTAATGCCCAGAATTTCCGATAAAATCTCGTCGGTTTGTTCCCCCAAGATCGGAGCCGGTTTAGGAGCAAGACGCTCAAATTCACTGAATTCAAAAGGACTGCCAGGTACTGGATAATGGCCGATTCCCGGTTGTTCCACCGTGCTGAACATCGGATGCTCTACTGAAAAATCAGGGTCTTCCTCTACAGCTTGCTTGAAGGTGCGAAACACCGACCAGGTGACTCCGTTATCATCAAAAGACGTGGCGAAATCTTCAATGGTTCTTACGCGAAACCAGGATTCAAAAACCGCCGTAATTTCTTTTCGTGCTATAAATCGATTCCCTTCCTGACGCAGATTTAAGCCGAGTCTATCGCCCAGTGCATTGAACTCCGTTTGCAGACCCGTTGATTTACACAAGCCATCCCACTGCCTTTGCGTTAGACCCACTACCATGACTCTTCTACCATCAGCCGTTAAAAAATCCTGTCCATAAGCGCCATACAGCGCATTACCGTACTTGGGGCGATCAAATTGATTGACAGTAACCTCACCAATGATCCCCAAATTACCCAACATTGCCAAGGCCACATCTTTCAGCGCAATCTCAACCGCTTGTCCCTGTCCAGTTATTCTTCTATGCCGCTCTGCCGCCAGCACACCCAAGGCGACCATTTGTCCGGTAATACAATCCCAGGCGGGTAATACATGGCAAACCGGGTCTGCGGAACCCTCTGGACCGGTCGCATAAGGAAAGCCAACCGCAGGATTGATAGTGTAATCCACTGCCGGGCCACCCTCTCTAGTACCCAGCACGGTCACGGCAATCAAGTCTTCCCGGTGTTTTTTCAGGTTCTCGTAGTCCATCCAACCGCGAACCCTAAGGTTCGTCAGAAAAATACCCGCATCCGGCCCCGGCGCACAAATGAGTTGAGTGATGATTTCCTGTCCACGCGGTGTTGTCATATCTATCGCAATAGAGCGTTTCCCCTTATTCAAACCCGCCCAAAACAGACTTTTATTTTCCTGGGTAACCGGCCAGCGATGATAATCCAGCCCCCCTCTGATTCTATCAAAACGAATAACATCCGCACCCATTTGGGCGAGTGTCATTCCTGCCAGCGGTGCAGCTACAAATGCAGAGCCTTCTATGACTCGCAGTCCTTGCAGTATTTTCACCATTGTTGATTCCTTTTATTGTTAAGTGAATTTTAATAGCGGCTAGTCATTCAATAATCCAGCAATCCGAGCTTTTTCCACGGTTGCACGACACATTCTCAATGAAGCAACATCAATCATCTTGCCTTTTACACTAATGGCCCCCTTACCTTGCTCCAGCGCCGCTTCATATTCATGGAGGACCTGTTTCGCCCACTGAATATCTTTTTCAGAAGGGACAAAGGTTTGATTCACAGTCTCAACCTGATTGGGATGGATACACCACTTACCATCAAATCCCATGGCTCGTCCAATCCTACAGGCTTGGAGCAGACCATCAGCATTCTTGATGCCGGCAAAAGGTCCATCAACCACTCGTTTTTGATAAGCTCTTGCTGTACTGACCAGCGCATGCATCACATAATGCCATCGATGCCCCGGATAAAGAGCATCATTAGCGTCCATCTCGCCAATGGATTCCATCGGCATTTGTACCGAGGCTGCATAATCACCCGGTCCATACACAACTCCCTCCAGGCGGACTGAGCAAGCGACTATTTCCTTGATATTGACGCAGCCCAAAGCAGTCTCAATCAGTGCCTCGATTCCAATCGGATGCTTTATTTTTTTATAACTTTCAATCTGACTGAGCAGTGTTTCTACTACATAAATATCCTCAGCCCGGTTAACTTTTGGAACAACAATAATATCTATTTTATCGCCAACCTCTTCTACAATTTCGATCAGATCCCGATAGGCAAAATGGGTATCCAGTCCATTCATTCTAAACATCTTCGATTTTCTACCGAAGTCCAGTTCCTTATAAGCTCGTATTATATTGACCCTACCGACTTCCTTTTCACTGGCTGCTACGGCATCCTCCAAATCAATACAGACCGCATCCGCTTGAGATGCAGCAGTTTTTTGAATCATATTCCAATTAGAAGCAGGCACCAGTAAAACTGAGCGTTCCAGTCTATCAATCACCGTATTATCTCCAGGTTACATGTGCTTGCATCCCGATGTTATTATCGGTGCTGGCAGTAAACAGATCGCTGCTTCCATCTGGAAGCAAGCAACCACAAAGACTGACTTTATCAAAATCAAAAATCGGACGAACCGCTTTGAACTCATACCGGGAAACTTTTTTTCCGGGATTGTGTTTCTTAGCAGACTCCAAAAGCAAAAGCGCCTGTAACGGTCCATGAACCACTAGCCCCGGATATTTTTCAACTTCAGTGGCATATTTCCAATCATAATGAATTTTATGGCTATTGAACGTCAGTGCGGAGAATCTGAACAATACGACGGGACTGATGGGATATTCCTCTGTCCAGTGCAAGTCAGCGGGTGCAGGATTGGGTGCAGGCTGAATAAAGGACTTGGGCATTGACAGGTAAACAATATCCTGCTCTTCTTCAATTGCAATGCCTTGATCAGACTTGACCAGATGTCTGACGGTTACAAAGACCATCTTGCCGGATTTACCTTCTTTTTCACTTACTTTGATAATTTCAGATATTTTTGTGATTGCTTGCCCGATGTATAAATCTTGATGAAACTCCAATCTGCTGCTGGCCCACATCCGTCTTCCCAAAGAAACCGGCGGCAGGAAGCTGCCCCGTTTGGGGTGTCCATCCCCGGCGATTTCCGAAATAGCGACCAGTGGCAAAAAATAAAGCCAGTGCCAAAGCTCAGGCAAAACATCGCCTACGTCGGCTGCAAATGTGTTGTAATCCAGAGTTTGCGCAAGCGCCTTGACTGGCGTCGGATAACTGTGATCAACAACCTGTTCGGTCTTTCCGACCCAATCCTGCAAATTCAGATCACCCACCGGATTGTCTCCACTGATTGCCCGATCAAATCACCCGCTTCTTGCGCAATTCGCTGATTTCAGCACTGTCCATACCTAGCAGATCTTTGAGCACTTCTTCGGTGTGTTGCCCCAGTTTGGGTCCCAAGTGCCGAATTTGCCCCGGTGTTTTCGACAGGCGTGGAATCACTGCAGGCACGATAATCGTCTCGCCCAAATCCTCGTCGTCAATCGCAACAACATTGCGCCGGGCGTGGAATTGGCGGTCGCCGAAGATATCGGCAATATTATTCAGCGGACCCGCTGGCGCTCCCGTTGTAAAACAACGCTGAAGTATCTCCTCGCGGGTCAGGGAACCGCACCAATCCCGGACGATCTCATTCACGTCATGCCGATTTTCCAGCCGGGTTTTCTGTTCGCCGTAAAGACCAGAAGAAGCAAGTTCTGTCCGTCCCATTGCTTCAGCCAGTCGTCCAAATAGCTTGTCGGTCGCGCAGGCGATAGCAATCCATTTACCGTCCTTGGTCGGAAAGTGCCCATAAGGACAGGCAAAGTCATTATGAGTAGGCCCATGCCGTTCCCGAACCACGTTGTGCATGGCATAAGCCGGTGCCAATTCATCAGTGCAGCGGAAAACGGACTCATACAATGCCGCGTCTACATATTGACCGCGCCCGGTGAGTTCACGAAAACGCAAGGCCATCAGCACACCGAGACAGCCATAAAGACCAGTGAGGTAATCGCCCAAGGTAGTGGAACCCGGAGTCACCGGCGTTCCTTTAGGCATTCCAGACAGATAGGCGATACCGCCTACGGCATGGGCGACCCGGGCAAAGCCGGGGCGATCCTTATAGGGGCCGGTTTGTCCATATCCGGTGACGCGCAATAGAATCAGGCTGGGGTTAATCCTGCGCAACACCTCCCAGCCTAATCCCCATTTCTCCAGGGTTCCGGGCCGAAAGTTCTCGCACACCACATCGGTTTTCTCGACCAGTTGCTTGAAAAGTTCAACACCATCGGGGCGGTGCAAATCAATCGTCACCGATTTCTTATTACGGGCTTCACTCATCCAGGTGAGGGTATCGCCGCGCCGGGTCGGAGTGCCAAACCGCCGCAGTGGATCGCCGCCGACCGGATGCTCTACTTTCAGTACCTCAGCACCAAACTCGCCGAGAATGCCGGCGCAATAAGGGCCTGCGATCACCGTCGCGACATCAATGACGCGAATTCCCGCAAGGGGCAGTTCTACTTTATCCTGATCCATTCTGGGTTGCCTCGCACCGTATTCTGCTACCACTAGATAATCTTGCGTTGCCGCAACCGTTTGATATCGTCAGCCGAAATCCCCAGCAGCTCACGCATGACCTCGTAGGTCGCATTACCCATGACTGGCCCCAGATGGGTAATTCTTCCGGGCGTTTCCGACAGCGTGGGTATGACCCCAGGCACCACCACTTCACCTAAACCTTCTTCGGTGATTTTGGCTAAATTGCCCCGCGCCTGAAAATGCTCATCTGCAAAAATATCGGCAATGCTATTGACCTTGCCGACCGGGACTTCGCAGTCAAGACAGCGTGTCATCACCTCATCGCGGCTGAGCGAACCCACCCATTCAATCACCAGCCGATTGACTTCATCGCGGGCGGCCAGCCGTTTGCGCTGATCGCCATACAGACCGGAAGAGGCCAGTTCAGGGCGTTCCATGGCTTCGGCAAGACGCTCGAACATCTTGTCGGTGGTGCAGGCGATGGCGATCCATTTGTCATCCTGGGTGCGAAAATGGCCGTGCGGCACCGCGACAAAGCTACCCGACCCTTCCCGCTCCCGAACTTTCCCAAACAGGCCATAGGAAGCGGCAATCTCGTCCAATTGGCGGAAGACCGCTTCGTAAATACCGATATCTACAATCTGACCTTCGCCGGTTTTCTCCCGATGCCGCAGTGCCAACAGAATGCCAATCGCACCGTAGATGCTCGATAGATAATCCCCCAGCGGCGCAGTGCCGGGCACCACCGGGGTTTCGCCGGGAAAACCGGCCAGATAGGACAAGCCGCCAAAGGCGTGAGCAATATGGGCGAAGCCGGAGCGATGGCGATAGGGTCCGGTTTGTCCATACCCCGATACCCGCAAATACACCAGACCTGGATTGGCTTGACTGAGCGTCTGCCAATCCAGCCCCCATTCTTCCATGGTGCCCGGTCGGAAGTTCTCGATCAGCACATCCGATTTGGCGATCAGCTTGAGGAAAAGCTGAACCCCTTCCTGCTGGCGCAGATCAATGGTGACTGATTTTTTATTGCGCGCCTCGCTGAGCCAGGCCAGGGTCGCATCGTGACGTTTGGTGGCGGTGCCGAAGCGTCGCATCGGATCACCGGCGATAGGGTGTTCGACTTTGAACACTTCGGCACCAAACTCGCCCAGGATCGATGCCGCATAGGGACCGGCCAGGAAGGTTCCCAGATCGATGACGCGGATGCCGTTCATGGGCAATTTTACCGCTTCCGCTGGCTGATTCTGAGCGGGTTCGGGACTGTCGGCAGCAAGAGCCTCGGCTTGAGCATTCTCGTCGGACATGCCGGGTTCGCCTCTGATTTATGGTCGTTTCACGGGGTTCACTGGACGTTCCAGTTTCATCATCGGCGTGGTTTCAGCACCGCGCTGCGATGAGTGGATCTCACTAAAAAGGCTGGTTGTTGAAGTCGAGTGTGTCAAGGGCGGCTGATAAAAATACAATGTCTACTTTCAATGCCACCTTGAGCGTGTCACCGTGATTGCCCATCCACCCTATGCCCGGACCGTCCGTACTCAACTCATTGCCTTGCAAACCATTCTGCTCAAGGAAACCCTGCGGTTTTTACGGATATGGATTCAGACGCTCATTCCGCCAGCAGTGACGGTGCTGCTGTACTTCATTATTTTCGGCAAGCTGATCGGCGCGCAACTGGGGCCGGTGGACGGCCTGAGCTATAGCCAGTACATCGCGCCGGGGCTGATCATGATGGCGGTGATCACCAATGCCTATTCCAACGTGGTGTCCTCGTTTTTCAGTGCCAAATTTCAGCGCCATATTGAGGAAATGCTGGTTTCGCCCCTGCCCAATACCATTATTGTGCTGGGCTTCGTCGGTGGCGGGGTGGCGCGAGGGCTGGCGGTGGGAATGGTGGTGACGGCGGTTTCGTTGTTCTTCACCGACCTGCACTGGCAACATCCGTTGCTGACCCTTGCCGTGATGATCCTGACTTCGTTGCTGTTCGCTTTGGCGGGACTGATCAACGGCATCTTTGCCAAGAGTTTCGATGATGTTTCGCTGGTTCCAACCTTTGTGTTGACCCCGCTGACCTACTTCGGCGGTATTTTCTACTCAATTAATATGCTGCCGCCGTTCTGGCAGGATGCGTCGCGGTTCAATCCCATCCTGTACATGGTCAACGCCTTTCGCTACGGCATCCTTGGCGTATCCGATATTGATATCCGCCTCGCCTTCACCATTATTTTGCTGCTGATTGCAGCGCTGTTTGGCTACAGCTTGTGGTTGCTGGACCGGGGGACTGGCATCCGCACCTGACGCCGGCTCACTCCATGCGATGAATATCGTTTCAAAACAGCCAGTTCAGCAGAAAAACGCTGGACAGCGTGGTCGCCAGCAGGCAACCGGCAGCACGCCATTGAAAATAGCGGATCAGCCGATCCTCCTCACGGAAGGCGGCAATAATGAACGGACGGGTCGGATCGCCGGTATCGGCCAACAAATGGACATCCGGCTCTGTCGCCTGTTGCCGCTGTTGCCGCCGAACCTGCTTCTCCGCTGCCCGCCGCGCCGCCTCCCACTCATCGGGATCGACGCGGCCATTGCGACGACGGTCAAACAGCGCCATGCGTTTTGGATCGCGTTTCCAGCGTTCCAGCAATTCTGCTACTTCCCGCCGGGTGTCCGGCGCCTCGCGCAGGCCACCAACGGTGCGGAACCCTCCGATGGCGTGCAATTCTTCGCCGGGCATAATGCGCTGCTCGACATGGCGATAGGCGGCGCCAATGCCCCACAGTGCATGGGAACGCATCCCGCTCTCGCTGGCATACCAGACATCGCGCCGGGTTTTGACGAAGTGGGCGCGGTCGGGATCGATCACGCAGCGACCGGTGCCGTCGTCGAGTAGGAACAGACTGTCGCTTTCGCCCGAATCCACCGGCCACCAGCGGCCGTTCGCGGATCGCTCCTCAATCCGGTAGGAGTACCAGGCACAGGGTAGATGACTGAGCGGGGCAAGAATGGGCGGTCCGTCCATCAGTCGGGCACGGCCATAAAGCTCCACATAACCCTGCGGCGCGGAGCGAATACGAGCGATGGGCGTATCAGCCAACCGCCAGGCTCTCCGCCCAAAATACAAAGCGCCGTAGGCCCCGGCGACTGCGGCTGCCAGAGCGAAGGCGGCAAACGGGAGTTGCCGGTCCACACAATTCCCCCCTTGCCGCAGCAGAAGAAAACTGCCGAACCAGAGGGCGCCAAACAGCAGCAGTCCCTTGAGACCAAGATCGCGCATCGGCGCATTCGACCAGGATCAGCGGAATAACCGGGCGAGATCCACGTCCCGTTTTTCCGGATCGGTGAATTCCAACAGGCGGAACGGCCCAAAGTGAAACATCTGGGCGGCCAGCACATCTGGAAACTGCTCGATGCGGACGTTGTTCATGTTCACGCTGTCGTTGTAAAACTCGCGGCGGTCGGCGATAGCGTTTTCCAGACCGGTGATGCGGGTTTCTAAATGGCGGAAATTGTCGCTGGCGCGCAACTCGGGATAGGCTTCCGCCACAGCGAATAACTGACCCAACCCGAGCCGCAACTGGCTTTCAGCAGCTCCCAGTGCCGGCAGGTCGCCCCGTTTCTGGGCATCGGCTACCCCTTGACGGGCGCGCATCACCGCCTCCAGGGTCGCACGTTCGTAGCTCATGTACTGCTTGCAGGTCTCAACCAGTTTGGGCAATTCATCATGGCGCTGCTTCAACAGTACGTCGATGTTGGACCAGGCCATGCCGACATTGTGTTTGAGGTTGACCAGGCGGTTATAGATAACGACCAAGTACAGCACCAGCAACGTGCCAGCGACGATCAGGGTGATGGCGAAAGGATTCATGGTAGTCGGGAACTGGGTGTGGGTCGATGAATTATAGGATAGCGCGTTGAGCCTGATCATGAATGTGGTGTTCAGCGTCAACCTGTCGTATTCGCACCTGACGCCGGCTCACTCCTGGCAAGCTGCAACAATCCGATGTGATGCGCTTTGCGCGCTTTCTTAATTATTTCACCTATCCTTAACGGTCAAGGTCCCGCGTTCACGCTGACCTCGATCCAAGGACTGACATTGCATTCAGTCCGCCAATAATGATACCGAAGGAGGCAATCCCCGATGCGTAAACCCATCATCAAAACTCTGCTGGCCGGCGCTACGCTGGCTCTACTGAGCGGAATGGCTCACGCCGAAACTGTAATCAAATTCTCACATGTAGTCGCTGAGAATACGCCCAAGGGCCAGGGCGCTCTGCTGTTCAAAAAACTGGCTGAGGAGCGGTTGCCTGGCAAAGTGAAAGTAGAGGTTTATTCCAACTCACAGTTGTTTGGCGATGGCAAGGAAATGGAGGCGCTGTTGCTGGGTGACGTACAGCTCATCGCCCCTTCGCTGTCGAAATTCGACCGCTACACCAATCAGATTCAGGTCTTTGATCTGCCGTTTCTGTTCAAAGATATCACGGCGATTCACCGCTTCCAGCAAAGCGCCACTGGCCAGAGCATCCTCAAATCCATGACCAAAAAGGGTCTGATCGGGCTGGGCTACTGGGACAATGGAATGAAGCAGTTTTCGGCCAAAAAGCCGCTGCGGATGCCGGAAGACGCCAAGGGTCTGAAATTCCGCATTCAGGCGTCAGACATTCTTGAAGCGCAATTCAAGGCCGTGGGCGCTGTTCCACAGAAACTGGCGTTCTCTGAGGTGTATTCGGCATTGGAAACGGGTGTAGTGGACGGTGCGGAGAATCCGTGGTCGAACGCCTATTCGCAGAAATTTTTTGAAGTGCAGCCGTATTTCACCGAGTCCAATCATGGCTATCTAGGCTACATGGTAGTGGCGAATGCTAAATTCTGGGAAGACTTGCCCGCCGATGTGCGCTCGGTGCTGGAAAAGACCCTCGCCGAGGTCACGGCGCAGGTCAACACCCAGGCGACGGCGTTCAGTGACGGCGACCGCAAGAAGATTAAGGAATCCGGCAAGACCGAAATTCTCCAACTGACGCCGGAACAACGCACTGCCTGGCAGACAGCGATGAAGCCGGTGATCGAACAGTTCACGCCCAAGATTGGCAAAGAGATTGTGGACGCCGCCCTGGCTGCCAACAAGCCGTAGCTCTCGTTCTCAACCCCTCCATCTCCGCATGGGGGGGTTGTTTGCGCTTACGTTCGGAGAATCCCGCATGCTGATTCGTATCGCTCATCATCTGGAGGAGGGTTTCATCGCGCTGCTGCTGGCGTTGATGACCCTGATCACCTTCAGCCAGGTTATCGCCCGCTATCTGTTTGGAGCGGGCTTCGGCTGGGCGCTGGAACTGACCACCTATCTGTTCGCCTGGCTGGTTCTGTTCGGCGTTTCCTACGGCATTAAGGTGGGCGCTCACATCGGCATCGATGTGGTGGTCCGTCAATTCCCGCACACCCTGCGCCGCACCGTCGGGCTGTTGGCGGTGCTGTGCTGCTGCGCCTACTGCATCATTTTGCTGGTCGGCGCGTTCGGCTATGTCCACAAACTGTATGTCATCGGCATCGAAGCCCAGGATCTGCCGATTCCCCGTTGGACGGCCTTCATCATGTTACCGCTGGGTCTGGCGCTGGCTCTGCTGCGATTGTTGCAAGTCGCCTGGTATACCCTGATTGGCCAGCAAGAAGGCTTACGGCTGGCTGACGAAGCTCGTGAAGCCATCGAAGCCGTCGAGGGCGTCGAGACGGTCGAGGCGGTTGAAAGCTTTGAGACCCTGCACCCCACCGCCGCCCGCAAGGAGAACGCGCCATGACCTCCCTGTTCCTGTTCACAATGCTGTTTCTGTTCCTGGTGATGGGGGTGCCGATTGCGTTCTCGCTGGGACTGTCCAGCATCCTGACCATCCTGTTTTTCACCAACGATTCGCTGGCCTCAATGTCGCTCAAGCTGTTCGACACCATGGAGCATTACACCCTGCTGGCGATTCCGTTCTTTATCCTGGCTTCGGCTTTTCTGACCACCGGTGGCGTTGCTCGTCGGCTGATCCGCTTTGCGATTGCGGTGGTCGGTCATGTCACCGGCGGGCTGGGCATCGCTTCGGTGCTGGCCTGTATGCTGTTCGCAGCAGTGTCGGGTTCATCGCCAGCCACGGTGGCGGCCATTGGTTCCATCGTGATCGGCGCGATGGTCAAATCCGGCTATCCGCTGCCCTACGCTGCCGGGATGATCTGCAACGCCGGCACCCTCGGTATCCTGATTCCGCCGTCCATCGTGATGGTGGTGTACGCCGCCGCGACCGAGCAGTCGGTCGGCCAGTTGTTCATGGCGGGCGTCATTCCCGGCATTCTGCTGGGCCTGATGTTAATGGCGGCGATCTACTTCAGTGCCCGCAAATTCAAGATTCCGGTGCAGAAGCGGGCGTCATTTCCGGAATTGATGGTTGCCACCCGCGATGCCATCTGGGGACTGGGACTGATTTTCGTAGTGATGGGTGGCATCTATGGCGGCATCTTCACCGCGACCGAAGCCGCCGCCGTGGCGGCGGTCTACGCTTTCATCGTTGCCCTGTTCGTCCACAAGGACATGGGCTGGCCGCAAATCCCCCATGTGTTTGCCGATGCCGGCAAAGTGACGGTGATGCTGTTATTCATCATCGCCAACGCCATGCTGTTCGCCCATGTGCTGACCACCGAGCGCATCCCGCAGGTGATGGCGGAGACGATTATCGGCTGGGGCCTGGCGCCCTGGCAGTTTCTGATCGTGGTCAACATCATCCTGCTGATCGCCGGCAACTTCATGGAACCGTCGTCAATCCTGCTGATCCTGGCGCCGATCCTGTTTCCCATCGCTACGCGACTGGGTATTGATCCGATCCATCTCGGTATCATCATGGTGGTGAATATGGAAATCGGCATGATCACGCCGCCGGTGGGCCTGAACCTGTTCGTGACCTCGGGGATCACCGGGATGCCGCTGTGGGATGTGGTGAAGGCCGCCATGCCGTGGCTGATGGTGATGCTGACTTTCTTGATGATCATTACCTACATCCCGCAGGTCAGCCTGTTCCTGCCCCAGCTCCTGTTTTAGCCGGGTATCGGGTTGAAAAAAGGGGGCGATCTTATCAGTCCGCCCCCTTTCTCATTAATTTGCCCACCGTCAGTTTAACCCCAGTAGCGCACCGGTCCGCTGTCGATGTGGACGAAGTTGGCGCCGGGGTAATACCCGACCCCGCCCGCGCCCAGGGAACGGGCCGCCTGACACACATCCCAGACCCGGTTGCCGGGAACCCGGATATCGAGCGCCATGGCCTGAATGTGGTAGCTGTTGCGCGCTACGCCCCGGCTGCGCTCGCATAACATCCAATTCGTGGACGGCGAGCGATAGCCGCTGATGATATGCACCGGGCGGCCTAAACCCAATTGCAACTGCATGGCGTAAAGCTGGTCCAGCACATTGGGGTCAAATTGCTTGACCTGATCATTATGATAATCGCGTAACGCCCAACTGATCTCCTTGAGAGACTCACGGATATAGCCTTCGCGCGGCGTCCAGTAGACTTGGCGGATGGTCTCGCCGGTGTTGGGGTTATGGAACAAGAGATAACGTTCACGTAAAACCGCCGCTTTGAGCAGATCAGGGGCCAGCGCCAGGGCGCCGATACCGCCTGCCATCCATTTCAGGAACCCACGCCGACTTGCTTCCGGCTGCTCTTTCCCCATCCCGCTGCTCGGTTGGAGCGTCATATTTGCTCGCATTTCTTTTACATCCTCCCAGCAATTGAATTTTTCTTTACTCTAACCAAATTAGCTTTCTTAAAGCAAGAATCAGTTGTGCCAATACGCTTGTGTCATTAAGCAACAAAAAGGCTATTGCATTTTTTTGTCCAACTTTTCAAAAGATTTTAATAGAACAAAATATCAGCACTAAAAGAAGTCGGAAAAAGAAACGCGAGTGCAGAAAAAAAATTAGATTAAAAAGTAAGTTATGTAAAATCATTCCACTGTCACAATTATTTATTATCAAAAATAAACAAAAAATTATCTTTATTACAACTTATTATTAAAATGGCAAATTAACTACGAGCGCTTTGCAAGGTATTTATGAGCAAGGAAAAATTTCCAATGACACCCGCGATCCGGTTGTTGCTAAAACACAACATTACCTTTACCAGCCACCTCTACCCCTACCAAGAACGCGGCGGTACTGCGCACAGTGCGCATTGTCTGAACGTGGATGAGCATTGCGTGATCAAGACCTTGATCATGGAGGATGAGCGCCGGCAACCGCTGATCGTGCTGATGCACGGCGACCGCAAGGTTTCCACTAAAGAATTGGCGCGGCGGCAGGAGGTCAAGACCATCACCTCCTGCGATCCCGCCGTCGCCAACAAGCACAGTGGCTATCAAGTCGGCGGCACCTCGCCCTTTGGCACCCGCAAAATCATGCCGGTGTATATGGAAAGCAGCATCCTGGATTTGCCACAGATTTATATCAACGGTGGCAAACGCGGTTTTTTGATCGGAATGACGCCGACTGAGGTTCAGCGCGTGCTGCAACCAACGCTGGTTGAGGTGGCTATTGAGGGTTAACGAATGAGTGAACAAACTTTTTTTGCCACCGCGCCAGCAGGCGTTGAACTGTTGCTGGCAGCGGAACTGGTTGAACTGGGTGCGGCGACGGCCCAAGCCGCTCGCGGCGGGATTTTATTCCGAGGGCCGCTGGAATTGGGGTATCGCGCTTGCCTGTGGTCGCGCACCGCCAGCCGGGTGTTGTTACCGCTGGCGGAATTTCCTGCTGCTGACGCCGAAGCGCTCTACGCCGGTATCCACGATCTGCCTTGGGAAAACCATCTGGCGCCGGACGGGACCCTGAGTATTGAATTTAATGGCAGCGGTCCCGGCATTGACCATAGCCACTACGGCGCACAGCGGGTCAAGGATGCCATTGTGGATCGATTCCGGGCACGTTGCGGCGAACGACCGAGCATAGATTCACGGCAGCCGGATCTGCGGATTCACGCCCATTGGCGGAATGGACAGGTGACGGTCAGCCTCGATCTGTCGGGGGACAGTCTGCATCGGCGGGGCTACCGCGAGGCCACTGTGACTGCGCCGTTGAAAGAAACGCTGGCTGCTGCACTGCTGTTAAAAGCCGGCTGGCCGGCTATCGCTGCGGCGGGTGGACCCCTGATCGATCCGTTATGTGGTTCCGGCACCCTGATAATTGAAGCTGCCTGGATGGCGGGCGACCACGCACCGGGCCTGCTGCGGAGTCATTGGGGATTCAGTGGTTGGTTGGGCCATGTTCCTGCGCTGTGGAACCGGCTGCTGGCTGAGGCGGATGAACGCTGTGCCGTGGGTCAGAGCCGGATTCCACCGTTGTTCGCCAGCGATCACGATTCAAAAGCGGTGCGGGCAACGCTGATCAATACCGGGCGCGCCGGCGTCGCGGATCGGGTGCGGGTCGAGCGGCGGGAATGGGCTACGGTCAAACCGCCACCGGGTCCGCCGGGATTGCTGATCGCCAATCCGCCTTACGGCGAACGAATGGGCGAAACCGATGATGTGAGCGCCTTATACATTCAGTTGGGCGAGCGGCTGAAAAGCCACTTCGGCGGCTGGCGGGCGGCGTTGTTCACCGGTGCGCCTGAACTCGGCAAGCGGATGGGACTGCGCGCCCACAAAACCAATGTCTTCTACAACGGCCCGCTGGAATGCCGACTGCTGCAATTTCGAGTTGAGCCGGAATTTTTCGTGGATCGGGACGCCGCCGACCGCCATGCTCGCGCTGCCGCACTGAATCGAGCGATCAGCGATGGAGCTGATGGCTTCATCAACCGGCTGCGTAAAAATCTGCGCCATCTGGGCCGTTGGGCGGAACGGGAAGGAGTGAGTTGCTACCGTATTTATGATGCGGACCTGCCGGAATACGCGGTCGCAATAGACCGCTATGAACAATGGCTGCATGTGCAGGAATACGCTCCGCCCTCCAGCATCGATCCCGCCCGCGCTCAACAGCGGCTGGAACAGGTGATAGCGGTATTGCCCGCAGTGCTGGAACTGCCGCCGGATCAGGTTGTTCTCAAAGTTCGGCAACGGCAGAAGGGCGCCAGCCAGTACCAGAAACAGGCGGAACAGGGCCGCTTCCATGAAGTCCATGAGGGACCGGCGCGGTTGCTGGTCAACTTCACCGACTACCTGGACACCGGCCTGTTTCTCGACCATCGCCTCACCCGGCAACTGCTGCGGGAACAGGCGACCGGGCGACGCTTCCTCAATCTGTTCGGCTACACCGGCACCGCCACGGTTCACGCCGCACTGGGCGGTGCAACCAGCACCACGACGGTCGATTTATCAGCGACTTATCTGGACTGGGCACGGCGCAATCTGGAACTGAACGGGATTCACGGTTCCCAGCACCAGTTGATCCGGGCCGACTGTCGGCAATGGCTGACGCGGACGCTGGATCGCTACGACCTGATCTTTCTCGACCCGCCTACCTTCTCCAATTCCCGGCAGTTGACCGAGAGCTTCGATATTCAGCGCGATCAGGTTGAACTGCTGCGGCAAACCCTGCGACTACTGGCACCTGGCGGGGTGCTGATTTTTTCCACCAATCACCGCAAATTTCGGCTGGAGGTAGCGGCGCTGGCCGATATCCATCTCGAAGACTGGAGCCGACGCACCCTGCCGCCTGATTTCGCCCGCGATCCAAAAATTCACCGCTGCTGGCGCATTACGCAAAGTTAAAGGCCGGTAATCGGCATATAATTCATACGGGTACTCTGTGAAACGCACCAGTCGCCCACGACATTTTGGTTCGCGCGGCATAGGAGGATCAACATGAACACGCAGACGATCAGCAACCCATCCGCTTCCCCACCCCCTGGATCGCAGCTCGACCCGTTTGATATCGTCGGATCGAGCTTGGCGGTGCAGCAATTCTGGTTGCGCCAGCCGGAGCGGTTGGCCACCGTTCTGCAAAATTTGGCTCTGGATGCCCACCGGGTGCATGACCGCTTCGCCCGAACCAGCCTCGGCATTCCCAGTGAACCGGCGGTGGCCGCAGTCATCCATGACCAGCGCTTTCAGAATTCGGCATGGATCGAACAGCCCGGATTTGCCTACCTGAAAGAAATGTACCTGCTCTACAGCCGTTATCTGGAAGACACCATTTACGCCACCGAGGACATCGATCCCACTCAACGGCAGCGGGCGGCATTCTGGGTTCGGCAATGGCTGGACGCTATCGCTCCCACCAATTTCTTCTGGACCAACCCGGAAGCGTTACGACGCGGCTTCGCCAGTCACGGCTTCAGCGTCCTGTCGGGTTTGCAAAACTGGCTACGCGATCTTGCTGCTGGCAATGTGCGGATGGTGGAACCGGATGCGTTTCAGATTGGTCGCGATCTGGCCGCCACCCCCGGTCAAGTGGTGCTGCGTAACGAGCTGCTGGAACTGATCCAGTACACACCCACTACTGACCAGGTTCGGGCGATACCGGTGGTGCTGGTGGCACCGTGGATCAACAAGTACTACATCATGGATCTCGGCCCGGATAACAGTCTGGTGCGCTTCCTGCGCGATCAAGGCTTCACCGTGTTCATCACCAGTTGGAAAAATCCGGGTCCTGAAGCCCGTGCAGCGACGCTCGACGATTACCTGCTCAAGGGAGTACGACCGGCGCTGGAAGCGGCACGCGCCATCTGCGGCGTTCCCCAGGTACACGCCACCGGCTACTGCCTGGGGGGTACCTCGCTGGCGCTGCTACTGGCCTGGTTCAACGCCGATCCCACCGACCGCGCCGCTCACCCGATTGCCCACTGGACTACTTTTACCACCTTGGTGGATTTCAGCGATCCCGGCGAAATTGGCGTGTTCCTGAGCGAAAACAGCTTCGAGTTCCTGCGCAAGCGGATGAACAAAGTGGGCTATCTGGATGGCGCCGACATGGCCAGCGCGTTTCGGATGCTGCGACCCAATAACCTGATTTGGCATTACGTGATGCATAGCTACCTGTACGGCGAAGAATTGCCGCCCAGCGACGTGCTGTTCTGGAATTGCGACACCACGCGGATGCCGGCAGCGATGCACGAGTTTTATCTGCGAGAACTGTATCTGAATAACCGGTTGGTGCAGGGTAGCCTGGAGATTGGCGGGCGCCGGCTGGATTTGGGGGCCATTCAGCAACCGCTATACGCCGTCGGGGCGGAACAGGATCACATCGCGCCCTGGAAACAGACCTTCCGGCTGTGTGGGCTGATCGGTGGGCCAGCGCGTTATGTGCTGGCCACCTCCGGGCACATCCTCGGCATCATCAATCCACCGGTCACGCCCCCCAAACGGCGCTACTGGGTGGGTGATGCCAGCGGATCACAGGACGCCGCCGCGTGGCAGGAAGCCACTGCTAAAGCGCAGGGATCGTGGTGGGAGGATTGGGTTCGCTGGCTGAACGAACGCTGCGGCCCGCTGGGACCGCCGCCGCCGCTCGGAAACAGCCAATATCCACCGCTGGATACGGCGCCAGGACGGTATGTACTGGAAAAGTAAGCGGCGGCAGTGAGTAAGTGTTACTCAGCCCTAAGCTCAACCCGTCGGCTGTTCGGTGCGGTTTGGATTACGCCATAGCACCTCGACCCCGCCATCATCGCGGGCCAGAATCCGGCACAGTACGAAGAGCAGGTCTGACAGCCGGTTCAGATAAACCCGCACCGATTCACCGACCTCTTCCTCCCGCGCCAGTGACACCACTCGTCGCTCGGCGCGGCGGCAAGTCGCCCGCGCCATGTGGCAATCAGCCGCCGCCCGCCCGCCGCCCGGCAGAATAAACTCCTTGAGCGGCGGTAATTGCACGTTGAACTCATTCAGCAAGGCTTCCAGTCGGGTCACATCCTGCTCCTTGACTGCCTGGTAACCAGGGATGCTCAGTTCTCCACCCAGATCAAACAGCTTGTGCTGCACTTCTTGTAAACAGTCACGAATTTCCATACGCAAGTCATGCACCAGCACCCGGCCAATCGTACAGTTCAACTCATCCACCGCACCAATCGCTTCAATCCGCAAACAATCCTTGCTAACCCGTTCGCCGTTGCCCAGCCCAGTCGTACCTTCGTCACCGGTGCGGGTGTAAATTTTGGAAAGTCGGTTGCCCATCGTTTCATTCCTCATCGTGGTCGGTTGTTCACCATACCAAGTCCCGCCTCATGCCGGAAACCCTAGCCCCGAATCCGCTCGGATTTTCTATCGCAGCCACCGGAAATTCACCCCCGGTGCCACCCCGCTACCGGTTCGGGTGCTGGGTTATTGCTGACCTCGGATTGGTCATGCCGATGCTTTTATAAAAAAGCAAATATTTTCAACGAGTTATTAAATAAATTAATTATACAAGACAAGCAAGAAAAATACCAATTTAACTTATTGAAAAATATCATATTTATTAAAATTTCTCTCCTTGGTTTGCAAAAATCCCCCGTATTTTCTTGCAGACCCTTGACTCGTCGAAAATCGCCCTGATTTGCCTCATCGTGAAAAATTTTTTAACCTATTGTTAATAAACAACAATTTTATTTTTTATCCAAAAAACAAAATTTAACTTAACTATATGTTTATAAACATAAAATTTATAAATAATCACTGATTAAAAACCATTTTATCCAAAATGAAAAAATATTTATTTCACAAATAAAGACTTGCAAAACAAATTTCCTCCGTGCTTTCATAGCGCCGCAATGCTGTATTGCAATAAGTTCCTGCCATAGGCCAGTCATGTTGTAAACACTGCCCTGGGAACGTCAGGCGGCACCGGTAGCCAGGCTGGCAGGCCTGTATCCGGAGTTGCTTAGGTCGGACTCGTAGGGGATTGGAGTGATCCGATCCGGACCAGGAAAAGTCCCTCGCCGATTCAGGATGAGTCCATCAAGCACTATCAGTGCGTACTGATCAAAGATGGAGGTCTCATGGAATTTACCGAATGTGTCAAAGGAAGGCTTGCTCTGACCCTGAAGTCGAGTCTGCTGTGTGCGGTCATGTTGATGCCGGCGTCGGTGCTGGCGCAATCGCTGAAGGCCGCTGGCGACGAAGAAGCAGTTCAGGCCACCTTGGCCATAACGGCCGACTCCACCACTCATTCCGCTGCGGCGCAATCCACCGACCAGCGGCAAATCACCCGTCTTTCCAGGCACATCCAACGCAAATATCAGATATCTGACGCCAAGGCGCGGCGGATTGTCGCTGAAGCCATCCTCAACGGCAGGACTTACCAAGTTGACCCGGAGCTGATCCTCGCCATTATCGCCGTCGAATCTACCTTCAAGGAGCGCGCCGTCAGCCGGGAAGGCGCTCGCGGTCTGATGCAGGTGATGCCCGGTGCCCACCCCAAAAAAATGCAGAACATCGGCGGCGCTCATGCCCTGTTTGATCCGGCCAAGAATATCCACACCGGCTCCCTGATTCTGGTGAAGTACCTGGATACCCATTCCGGCAACCTGCGGCGGGCACTTCTCAGCTATAACGGCAGTCTGGGATCGCGCTCATCTTTCCCTGATCGAGTCATCCGAATCTATCAGGATCTGCGGCGCACCACGACCGAAGGTTGACGCGCAACACCGCCCGCGCCAACCCGTCCGGGCGGCACTTTTTCCCATCGACGCAGTGACCCTCTCGACATTGGCACCCCAAGGCAGGTTCTTTATCGCAGTCGTTCCGCATTCCTATAATATGGATGCCTTCGACTACCCGATGCCAAACCATGCCTCCTTCCCGACCTGATCCGGCCACCTTAGCCGCCACACTCCCTGCCACACCGGCATTGCCACCGGTTGAGCGCTGGAATCCATCGCTCAGCGGTGACATGGATCTGCGTATCACCCGCGACGGTGCCTGGTACCATGAGGGCACGCTGATCCAGCGCGAGGCACTGATCCGGCTGTTCGCTTCCATTCTGCGCTGTGATGAAGACAGCCATCATTATCTGATCACCCCAGTGGAGAAATGGCGCATCCGCGTGGATGACGCGCCCTTTCGAGCAGTACGGCTCGACGTGACCGGCACCGGGCGCGAACAAATTCTGAGCTTCACCACCAACGTCGGCGACATGATTGCTGCCGGCTCCGATCATCCGCTGAGCGTGGAATACCAGACCCCCGGCGGCGAACCGGCTCCCTATCTTCAGGTGCGCGGTCGGCTGCGCGCCCTGCTCACCCGGGCAGTATTTCTGGAACTGGCTGAACTCGGCGAGGAACGTCCTTCCGATCAGGGCCGCGACTACGGGGTGTGGAGTCAAGGCCAGTTTTTCAGCCTCGGTCGGCTGGACGACTGATACCGCGAGGGCCGCCGGTGCGCCGCTCATTGCTGTCTCTGCTGCGCGTGATCGTGCTGCTACCGTCCTATACACTGGTTTTAGTGGTTCGCCTGCTGAAATGGTTGATCGCCCCGCTCGCTTTGCTGTTGCAATTGCTGATTGGCGTTCCGCTGGTTCTGCTGCGAATTCGCCAGCCGCTACGACCGCGCTTTGTCCCCATTCAGGAAACCGATCTACCCGACGCGGCCTGGATTGAACTCACCAGCACGGCTGAAGCCTTGGCCGCCGACGGCTTTGTTCACTACGGTGATTTTCGTTGCGACGGCCTGATCCAGAATGCAGTGCTATGGTTGCGATTGTTGGGTCAGCCGGAGCAGGGGATCGGCGCCGTAGCCGCACATATCGAGTACGTCGCCAACGCTCGCCCGGCGCAGAACTACGTCGAATTCGCTACCGAATTCAGTGACGGTCGGGTGCTGTCCACCAACAATCTGAACCTGCCCTATAGCTTGCCGGCGCCGGATTATCTGGCCCGCTTGCAACTTAAGGATGTCTGGGAACCCCGCGCGCTGTACGTCCTGCACCGTGATCTGATCGCGGCCTTGGCGCGGCCCGTAAGCTTGGCTAAGGTCGAGCGGGCTGCTTGCGATCCTGCCGTTTTGCTGGCTGATAGTTACGCCCGGGAAATTGAGGCGCTGATCGTGCAGGGTTGGCTGCGGCTAGACCCGAATACGGGCGCGGCCCGGTTGAGTGTTGAGGGCGCGATAGCGGGCGTTTGGCGTCAAGCCTGGCCGCTGGCCAGCCTGCACTTGCGGGCTGCCGACCGCTACGCCCGCCGCCTGCTGGCCGAGCATGACCTCGATGTTGAAGCCTTTACGGGCGCTGCTCCCGACATTCTGGTCGCCCGCCAGTCACTCCCGGCGCAAACCCTCATCGGGACAGTACGCGCTGGCTATGAACACGTCCGACTGCTGGCCCAGCACATCGATCCGCAGGCCGCGCTGGAATCGGTGGTGGTCGAACTGGACCGCGACGCCGCTGGAATGGCGCAGATGCTGGAGTTCCGCTATACCTTTCTTGGCTATGCTGACCACAGCCGGCGCCGGATTCGCCGAGTGCGTGGTTTCGATATTATGCTCGACTTGGAAGCCGCTACGCTGGCAGTGACCGCCATGGAGCGGCAGTTCGAGCAGGCGAGCGATGAAGCCGTGTGGGCTGAACTGACCGTAGATTCGCCGCTGGCGCCGTTACGACTCGGCCCTTGGCTGCACGATCTGGATCGCGTATTACCCACTGCCTTGACCGCACTGGATCAACACGCGGGGGCTGGGCGCCATGCGCTAGAATCTGCTTCGCTGTATTGCGATGAAGACGGCGCGCCGCGTTGGCAGGTGGTGGCCTGGACCGAGACCGATCAGCCGTTGACCGTCACGCTGGACGCCCGATCGGGCGTCGTTCTGGATGGATAACCCTATAAAGGAGTCGAGTCATGTTGGAAGGTTTTCCCGCTTTCGTAGTCACTCTGGCGATTTTCGCCGTGATCCTGATTTTTCTGGGAGTTAAATCGGTGTCGCAGGGCATGGAATACACGGTCGAGCGCTTTGGCCGCTACACCCAGACCCTGACGCCGGGACTGAACTTCATCGTCCCGGTGATTGATCGCATCGGGCGCAAGATCAATATGATGGAAACGGTGCTGGACGTACCCTCACAGGAAATCATCACCAAGGACAATGCCATCGTTCGGGTCGATGGCGTAGTGTTTTACCAAGTGCTGGACTCGGCTAAGGCGGCCTACGAGGTCAATCAACTGGAATTGGCCATTCTCCAACTGACCATGACCAATCTGCGCACCGTGATGGGATCGATGGACCTGGATGAACTGCTGTCCAAGCGCGACGAGATCAACACCCGGCTGCTGATGGTCGTGGATGAAGCGACGACGCCGTGGGGGGTGAAAGTGATCCGGATTGAGATTAAGGACATCACCCCGCCCAAGGATTTGGTGGATTCCATGGGGCGACAGATGAAGGCGGAACGCGACAAACGGGCGGCAATTCTGGTTGCCGAGGGTGAGCGGCAGGCGGCGATTCTGGCCGCTGAAGGTCAGAAGCAGGCGGCGATTCTGGAAGCGGAAGGCCGTAAAGAATCGGCGTCCCGCGATGCCGAAGCCCGTGAGCGGTTGGCTCAGGCCGAAGCTCGCGCCACCTTGATGCTGTCGGAGGCCATTGGCAAGGGCAGTGTGCAGGCGGTCAACTATTTTGTAGCGCTGAAATACGTTGAGGCGATTACCAAGCTGGCGGCAGCGCCAAACCAGCGGGTATTGCTGATGCCGCTGGATACTTCGGGGCTGATAGGCACCCTGGCCGGGGTGGCTGAATTGACGCAGGAAGCGATAAGCAAAGCCGGTGCGCGCTCGTGAGCGCATGGTTACTGGAGCCAACCTCTTGGAACTGGATGCTGGCGGGAGTAGTCCTCATGGCTATCGAGGCCATCTCTCCCGGCTTCTTCTTTCTGTGGATGGGGGTCGCCGCGCTCCTGATCGGGTTAGTACTCACCGTATTGCCGAATATGGACTGGAGCTATCAGATCATGCTGTTCGCGCTGCTGTCGGTGGGTTCCATCGTCGCCTGGCGGCGGCGGTTGCGGCGACACCCGACTCAGAGTGCTGATCCACTGCTCAACCGGCGCGGCCATCAGTACGTCGGGCGGGTGTTCACCCTGGACACACCAGCGGTCAATGGTCACGGCAAAATCCGGGTCGATGACAGCACCTGGAAAGTGGTGGTAGAGCAGGATTGTCCGGCGGGAACCCGGCTGCGAATCGTCGGGGTAGACGGGGTGATGCTGAAAGGCGCGGTTGAAAGGGCTGTCAAGGAGGGAGACGACTGATGCGCGAGATACTTCATTTGACCAGCCAGCACCGGGAAGAACTGCTCGACATTACTGCGCAGGTAGCCGCTGTCGTCAAGACCAGCGCAGTGCAACAGGGACTGGCAACGATCTACGCCCAAGGCGCGACCGCAGCGATCATGATTCAGGAAAACTGGGATGAGAGCGTGCAAACCGATGTGATTGACCTGTTGCGCAAGCTGATTCCGCGTGGGGTCTGGTTGCACGACCAGCAGGATGGCAATGGTGACGCTCACCTCAAGGCTGGTCTGGTGGGACCATCGGAGACCATCCCTATTGTGGATGGAGAACTGGGCTTGTCCCGCTGGCAGAATATCTTTTTCTGCGAGTTCGACGGCCCGCGCCGGGATCGCCGGGTGGTCTGCACCGTGCTGGCGGACACTGCCGGTTAAGCGCCCTCACCGCCATCAACCCATGAGAATCACCATGTCCCAAATTGCCTTGATCACCGGTGCTACCTCTGGATTTGGCGCGGCTTGCGCCCGCCGCTTCGCCGCCCACGGCTGGACCCTGATCCTCTGCGGGCGGCGTCAGGATCGGTTGGACGCCCTGCGCACTGAACTGGCGGCGACGGTGCCGGTTCATGCCTTCCCGCTCGACGTGCGCGACGAGACTGCGGTCAACGCGGCCATTGCCGCTTTGCCGATTGAGTTTGCCGAAGTGGATTTGCTGGTCAACAATGCCGGACTGGCGCTGGGTCTGGAACCGGCCCAGCGTTGCGACATGGAAGATTGGCAGCGGATGATTGATACCAATATCAAGGGCCTGCTGTACTGCACTCGGGCGATCCTGCCCGGCATGGTCGCTCGTCAGCGGGGACACATTATCAACATTGGCTCGGTGGCCGGCAGCTACCCCTATCCCGGTGGCAACGTCTACGGCGCGACCAAGGCCTTCGTGAAGCAATTCTCGCTCAATCTGCGCGCCGATTTGCTGGGAACGCGGGTGCGGGTTACCAATGTCGAGCCAGGGCTGGCGGAAAGCGAATTTTCACTGGTGCGCTTCAAGGGTGACCGTGACAAAGCCGACCAAACCTACCAGGGAACCCAGCCATTGCGGCCAGAAGATATCGCCGACATTGTGTATTGGGCGGCGACCTGTCCGGCTCATATCAACATCAATCGCATCGAAGTAATGCCGGTGGGTCAGGCGTTCGCGCCGTTTGCCATCAGCCGTGACGGCTGAAGCTGTTAGGCCGGCCACGAATAAAAAAGCCCGGTTCTCCGGGCTTTTTTTATTGGAAAACCAATCGTTAAGGAAGGCACTAAGACACCGACAGGGATGATGTTCTTGCGAACAGGTTGTCTTCGATATGTTTCCATGTGTTGGGAAACGTCGTCGAAAATGCGATGCCCACCGGCAATAGGAACACTGCCGCACCCACCAGCGCCACCACCCAAAAACCTATCACCGGCGATAGCGCCACCACCAGCAGTGCACATGCAACTATCTTGAAAAATTCTTTCATAGCAGTTTCCGCAGCACCCATCCTCCATTTATTGGGCGAACAGTGCTTGCGTCCTCCAAGGATCATTAAATGTCAGCAACAACCCGGTTGCGGAGGGCTTACCGATCGACGAGGAGCAGTTTCCATCCGGGATCGAAACACCAAACCAAGGTCGATCCAGCCTTTGATGCGTCATTGATGGCGCGACGTGCGCTTTGGATAGTCCCTTGACGATCCTTTTCATCCCTGCTCACGGAAGCCATGACTCCTTTTGTAACCCTCTGATTTTCTGCGCTTCCGCTCTTGCATAACCTGCTTATTTCAGTATACCTAAAAAATGCTGCACTGCAAAATTTATTGCGTTTTTTATTAAGCAGGACTTTCGCTTTCCGTCATTCCCGCGTAGGCGGGAATCCAGTCAACCGCTGAAAAACTTGGATACCCGCTTTCGCGGGTATGACGAATTTACGAGTTTAGCGAAAGTCCTGTTAAGGTTCGCCGTGCTGTCATCAGGGTTTACCCGATAGCTAACGATCACAGGAACAAGCGCATGGAGAAGGTATTGACTCGGACCAACAGGCGCAGCATTGAAACTTGGAGCAGGGGGAAAGATAGGCGGTTGGTCTGATACGGTGTCAACGCGCCTCGATGGCGAGTTCAAAGCCGACGCAGGGATCCAGTGCGGTGATGAGGAGTTCAATAGCTTGATGGAGCGTTGTTCCCACTGGAACCGGTGCGCCGGTCAAACCACACACCAACGAACCTTGCGGATGAAAATTCCATTCGGTGGGCGCCAGGACGTGGTAATCACACACTCGGCCCTCCGCTACCACCAGCCGATGAATCAGCCTCCCCCGCGCACATTCCACTATGCCCAAACCCATACCCATCCTGCTGGCCGTCTCTGCGAGCGGTATTCCAGAATCGGCACTCAGCGCAAGTGCCTGATTGCGCAATTCTGCAATCAGAGCGCTGCTTTCGATCACCCGTGCAGTCAACCGGGTAAGCAATCCGTTACCGTAATCGGCTCGCAGCGCGGTAATCAGCGGATGTCGCCACCGTCGGGCTAAAGCACCGGTTTCGCCGATAGTGTTTGCGTCGAATTCAGACAACGGCATCACGGCACAGCGGCCAAAATTGGACAGTTTGATGTCATCCACGAAGCGCAGTGTCACCGCAGCGGGAGTCGTAGCGGTACGCAGCCAATGATCGAAACTCCGTCGATCCACCCACTGCCCGTCGCCAAGTACCGCCTCGTTAACACCACTTTCGATGGCGTCCAGCGCCGCAGCGAGTTCAGCGTGGTTTGGCGTCAACTCTGCGCCGCCGATGCGATTCCAGGCCGGATCGGGAAACAGTAGCGGTCGCAGCGATGCCAAAACCCGTCGCAACTGTTTCAAAGGGTCCAGGACGGAGACAGCGCCAACGCAGCGCGGCCAATCCAGCAGAATGCGCCAAACCGTCTGATCAAGAGCTTCGGCGGCAACCAGCAGGCGACGAGCGGCTACTTGAGCGGGTGCCGGGGTGAAACCGAGTGCGGTTTCGGCAGCGATGAGTCCAGCCACCGCCTGAGCGGTACTGCACAAGCTAAACAGCCGGGGCAACAGCGTAATGGCGTCGCCGAGGCGGCGACCGACCAGGACGGAACAGGCATTCAGCGGACGGGTTGAAGTCAGCGTGACATTCACGATCACGCCATTTTCTACCGTAACCCGAATCTGTAACCGGCCTTCACCACCGTTGATGGTCGGCAATCAAGCGTTCCTGCGACCGCGCAAGAAGGCGCGACGGCTGAGATTCGCGGGTTCTTGTGGTGGAGATTCTTGCGCCACGGGTTTCGGCAGTTCAGCAGGCGGGGTCAACAAGGCGGTCAGGCGGGCTTGCGCTTCGTGGCGAGCGCGATCCTGGGAGGTGAAAGCTGCCATCGGTGAATACAGCGACAGGCTTTTATAACCGCCGACCGTTTCATCCCCGCCGCTGATAAAGGCACAAGTCGCCGCAGGCAACGCCTCCTGACTTTTTTGGCCGATGAGCTTGGCATCCAGTGCGGTCTTTTCGGATGGCAGCAGGATCGCGTTCATAAACCACGGCGTGATTAAGACCCCGATCCAACGGTTGCCAACCGCTTGAAATCCAACCGCTTCAACCTCCAGGCCGGCGTTGTAGATCGGTAAATCCTGCATCTGTATCACGCCGATCTGGCGAAAATGGGCTACCAGTTCCGCGATGCGGGATTCGATCTCAGTCATGCGGTTCCATCAGCCACGGTCGCGCCGATGATTTCATCAAACAAACGATAACTTTCGAGCGCCTCTTCGGGGTCAATTTTCCGTACTGCGTAGCGCTGTGCCTGAATGATCAGGTAATCGCCCAGTGCCACCGCTTCCTCCAGCAGCAGCAGGCTGACCTCCAAGCGCTCGCCGTAGCGTTCCACCACCGCGCTGGTCTCGCGCAATTCGATCACTTGGGCCGGAATCGCGATGCACATGATCTAAACCATTGCGGCTAAAACGGCAGAACGCGGCTCAAGGATGAACCCCAGCCGGCGCAATTCTACTGCCAGACATTCCACTGCACGCTCGGCGGCAATCGCCACTTCGGGCGACAGATCAAGACCCAATTCCAGATCACTGGGCACCACGCCAATCAGGGTGATCGAGACCGGAGTTTCGTCGGTAAGAATGAGCGTTGCCAGCACATCCGCTACGCCGAGCTGGTGGGGCGAGAAGCGGTTACGGAACAGGGCCGGGACTTGAGCATCACAGAGTTTGATCACCGATCCTGGTGGCGCATCCGCCCGCACCGCATCGCAAATCAACAAATGATCGCAGCCGGCGATGGTATCCAGCAAATCCATCCCCGAAGTCCCACCGTCCACGATCTCGACCTCTGCCGGAATGACATAACGCTCGGCCAATGCCTCAATCACCCGAACACCAACGCCCTCATCGCGGAGCAGAATATTGCCGAGACCCAGCACCAAGACCCGCATCAAAAGGCCTTGACCCGAACGATGGGCTGATTGTCAGCATCCACCAGATGAACCGCGCAAGCCAGACAGGGATCAAAGGAATGCACAGTGCGCAGCACCTCCAGCGGCAATTCGGGATTAGCGACCGGATTATCCACCAGCGAGGCTTCATACGGCCCCATGCTATCGGCGTCGTCGCGTGGCCCAGCATTCCAGGTACTCGGCACCACCGCCTGATAATTCTTGATCTTGCCGTTTTCGATCACGATCCAGTGCGATAGCACCCCGCGTGGCGCTTCGTGATAGCCGAAGCCGCGATTCTCGCCCTTGGGAAAAACCGGTCGGTTGAAGGTGTCGAAATCGCCCTTGGCGATGTTATTGACCAACAATTGCCACTGATTTTGCAGCGATTCCAGCAGCACTGCACAGCGCACCGCCCGCGCCGCAATCCGCCCGATGGTTGAATGCAGCGCCGCGACTGGAATGGGAGTTCCAGCCACGGTGCTGGCAATGTCCAACACCCGCTTCAAATGGCGTTGAGTCGGCTCGTGACCGGCGGCGACCATCGCCAGCACATTGGCCAGCGGCCCGACCTGCACCCGCTGGTTGTAAAAGGTCGGCGCTTTGACCCAGGAGTATTTGCCGTCGTCCTGAAACGCGGTGTGATGCGGGTTGGTCTGGCCGTCGTAGGGATGACGCGCCCCGTCGCCGCCCTGATATTCATACCAGGCGTGTTTGACGCTTTCCTTAACCCCATCACGGAAATAGCCGTCCTGATAACTGGTGATCGGCTTGAAACTGGAGAGATCGCCCTTGGCGATATAACCGCCGGGCAGCGCAAATTGGGTTCCCTTGCTATCCAGCGGCAAATCCGGCACCGACAGATAGTCGGTGATGCCGGCGCCGTGCCCGGTCCAGTCTGCATACAACGCGCCGACCGCCGCGACATCAGGCAGCAGCGCGCCATTGACGAATTCGCCGAGCTTATCGATCTCGGTCTTAATCGCGTAAAGCCGCTCCAGGGTCAGGGTGGACTGGCTGTCCGGGTTAATCGGATTAGCGACGCCGCCGACTGCGAGATTCTGAATATGCGGGGTCTTGCCGCCGAGAATGGCGACAATCCGGTTGGCGGTGCGCTGATATTCCAACGCCTGTAAATAATGGGTCGCGGCCAGCAGATTGACTTCCGGCGGCAGCTTCATCGCCGGGTGACCCCAGTAGCCGCTGGCGAATACGCCCAATTGCCCGGTCCCTACAAAAGCTTTAAGTTTTTCCTGAATCTTGCGGATTTCCGGCAAGCTGTTATGCGGATAGTCCGGCGAAAGCGTGGCCCCCAGCTTGGCGGCGGCTTCGGGACTGGCCGATAACGCCGAGACAATATCCACCCAGTCCAGTGCGGTCAGTTGATAAAAATGCACGATATGATCGTGAATGCCGTGCGCCGTGATCATCATGTTGCGGATGTACTGGGCGTTCAGCGGCACTTCCAACCCCAGCGCATTTTCGACCGTGCGCACCGAGACAATGGCGTGAACCGTAGTGCAGACTCCGCAGATGCGCTGGGCGAACAGCCAGGCATCACGCGGATCACGGCCTTTGAGAATGGTCTCGATGCCGCGCCACATCTGCCCCGATGACCATGCTTTAGTCACCTTGCCATTATCCACTTCGCAATCAATCCGCAGATGGCCTTCGATGCGAGTGATCGGGTCAATAGTGATTCGGGTCACAACAGCCTCCCATGGGATTGATTGGCGCTGCCGTGCAATATCGGCAGAGTTTTGATAAAGAACAGATACAACATGATTTCCAGGCAGACCACCCCGACCGTGATCATCAACTCCGGGGCGGAGGGGAAATAGACCCAACCGTTACCGGGATCAACTGCCATCAGGTAAGCGTTAATTCGGTACAGCGAACCGCCCGCCAGCAAGCTAACTGCGGCTAAAAAGCGCCAGCGCTGGCTGCCACGGCCGCCAGGTGACGCGAGAATGAACAGCGGTGCGAGGAACAGCGCGGTTTCAATCAGGAACAGACTACTCAACCGATCCCCGGCGAAAACCAGATTCAGGTGTCCGCCCGCCAACAACGCGCCGAACCGGATTAGCAGGAACAGCGCCAGTAGCCCGGCGACGATTCGTGAGAGTGGCGTCAGCAATGCCGATTCGGAAGGCAACCGGAACGCCCGGCTGACCAAGGTAGACTCCAGCAGCACCACGCTGTAACCCATGGTCAGCGCCGAGATCAGGAACAGCAGCGGCAGCCAAGCGGTGTACCACAGTGGCGATAGCTTGGAACCCATCACCAGCAGCACCGAACCCAGCGATGATTGGTGCATGGTCGGCAGTAGCACGCCGAGACCGATAAAGACGAACATGTAGCGCTTCAAAAAAGCCTGAAATTTTTCCAGGTTGAACCGCTGTTTGAAGGCGGGTGGCATCCGCTCCAGAAACACCGGCCAGAACTCGATCCACAGCACGGTGGTGTAGGCCATCACGCACAGCGCCACCTCGAAAATCACCGAATTCAACTGGGCATACCACGGCATCAGCAGGTTGAAGGCGTTCCAGTAGCGCCCCAGGTCAATCATCACCGCCAGGCCGGCCAGGGTGTAGCCGAACACCCCACCGAGCAGGGCTGGCCGCATCAGCGGGTGATAAGTATTGCGGTTGAAAATATAGATCAGCAGCGCCATGGCATAACCACCACAGCCGAACGCGGTGCCGACCACGACATCTATCGCTACCCAAACCCCCAGCGGATAGCCGTTGCTCATGTGGCTGACATCGCCGAGACCAAAAATGAACCGGCGCGCAATAAAGTACGCTCCGAGCAATACGAAGAATCCGAGAATAAAAACTGGTTTGGTCAGAATCCGACCGCCAAGCGGCCGATGGGCAAGGGCGCTCATGAGGATGGATCCTCGTCGTGGTGGGATTTGACGCCGCGTCGGGCCAGAAACACCAGTCCACCGAGCAGTGCCAGCGGCGCGATCATTCCCTTATATAAGGTGTGCTGCATCCCCTCCGACACTGCGGCGAACGAGTGGTCGGGCAAGGCGGGCAAACCCAGCTTTTCGTGCGGTACGCCGGTCAAATAGCGCACCTGAGTACCGCCGGATTCCTTTTCACCGTAGAGGTGCGGCTGATATTCGCCCAGTGGCGCTTCGTGGCTGGGGCGGTCGCCGCCCAGCTTGCCACGGGCAAAGGTGTACATCTCCCCCGGCTTGGCCGCCAGCCGCCGTTCCGCTTCAGCTTGCAAATCGGTCACCAGTCCAAACAGCGAGGCTCCGGTCGGGCACACGTCGCAACAGGCCGGCAGCTTGCCTTGCTTTTGCAAGTGGTTACAGAACTGGCACTTGGCAATCTGGCCGAAGGTCTCGTCGAACTGGTATTGCGGCACGTTGAACGGGCAGCCGTAAACGCAGTAGCGACAGCCGATGCAAGCGTCCGGGTTATGGCTGACGATGCCGGTTTCCGGGTCCTTGCGCATTGCACTCACCGGACAGACCGAGATGCAGGAGGGATCGACGCAGTGCAGACAATGGCGCTTGACGAAAGCGTAACCGTCCTTTTCGCGATCCTTTTGCTCCATGGTGCCGTTCTGGTAGACCCGGATCACGTTCAAGGTATGACCGGAAATGTCCTCCGCCATGTCCCAGGTGCCCTCGCCCCAAGCGGCCAGATGTGCCGGCTGTTCGACCGGCATCCCGTTGGCCTGCTTGCAGGCGCTGACGCAGGCTTTGCAACCGACGCACAGGGTTGAGTCGTACAGCATCCCCACCGCTTTGGGCGGCAACTGCTTGGGTTCACGCGGACCAAACGGGGTCGCTTCCGCAACCGGCGCGGCGACGGCAGTGACTGCACCAGCGGCAGCGCCACGCAAAAAGTTTCTGCGGCTCAAATCTATGCTCATGGCATTCGCCTCTTACCGCTCGCTATCGTGGCTGGAACCCGCCGCCGACTCATCCTTGCCGTCCATGCCGCGCAAAGCCATTGCCCCCGCGCCTACCGCCAATCCGGCCGCGCCGGCGATAATTGCTACCGCCGCTGGAGTGACGCCCTCGCCCTTGGTTGCGTCTACCGCCGGGAACGCGGTCGGCGGCGCGTAGGTTTTCACTCTGGAGAGGGCATGGAGTGGTTTGGTAAAGCCGACCCCTTCCTCGGTGCAGCCAAAGCAGGGATGACCGATACCCACCGGCCAGTTACCCTCACCGACATCACCGAAGCCAATCGCGGGACAGTTGGCGTAGGTTTCCGGCCCCTTGCAGCCGATTTTGTAGAGACAGAAACCCTGGCGGTGGCCGAAATCGCCGAATTCCAGGGCGAAGCGGCCGGCGTCGAAGTGTGGGCGCCGCTCGCAGTTTTCGTGGATCAGTCGGCCATAGGCGAATCTCGGCCGGTTCTTCGAGTCCAGCTCCGGGGGCTTGCCGAAGGTCAGCAGGTAGAGAACGGTGGACAGGAAGTTGTAGGGATTGGGCGGGCAACCGGGAATGTTGACCACCGTCTTGCCGGGTAATACCGCATGAACTGATTGGGCACCGGTCGGATTGGGATCGCTGGAGGGAATGCCGCCCCAGGAAGCGCAGGAGCCAATACCGATAATCACTGCGGCTCCTTCTGCCGCCTCGCGGACGGTTTCCAGAATTGGCCTACCGGCCACCATGCAGTAGATCCCGCCGTCTTTGGTCGGAATCGAGCCGTCTACCACCAGGATGTACTTGCCCCAGTTGGCCTTCATCGATTGGGCGCGGTACGCCTCGGCCTGATGACCGGCTCCCGCGCACAACGCCTCGTGGTAATCGAGGGAAATCATGTCGAGGATCAGGGTTTCCAGCGTCGGATGGTAGGCGCGCAGCAGCGACTCGGTGCAGCCAGTGCATTCCTGCGCCGACAACCAGATGACTGGCGGTCGGGCGGGCGCGGTAGCCGCAGCCGCAATGCGCAGGCCCATCATCGAGGACAGGCCCAAAGTGGCGGCAACGCCGGTGCAGTAGCTCAGGAATTCGCGGCGGGTGAGTCCGCCCAGCGCCCCCTGATAACCGTCGAGGTCCTGAACCGTGCCTACCTCGATAGCGTGATCTTCGACCTGTTCCATAAACGCGCCCCCTTGAAGGACTGAGTATTCATGAAATCTAGTAGGGCACGGGCGATCCGGTTTGATGATCGTCAACTTTTGGAATTTTTTTCATCGGCGGTACCGCCCGCTTAATCCAGTCGCGACGGGCGCTGGATTTCCTGAACCAGCGAATGGGGCTGGGTCAGATGGACGGTGCGCCCGGAAAAACGGGCCAGGCCGTCTTCTTCCAGCCGACCGATGATTCGGGACAGGGTTTCGTGGCGAGTGCCAATCATGGAGGCGAGATCGCGCCGGGACAGCGGTAATTCCATGAACCGGCTGCCGTCGGTGGCGGTGCAGCCATGACGATTCATCAGCGCCAGCAGCAGATGAACAAATTTGCTGCGGTTGGACAGGGTTGCGTTCCGCATCAAGTGATCGTGGGCGGCGTCCAGGTCATTGGCGATCCGATGCAGAAATTGCTGTCCCAACGCCGGATTCCGGTCGAGCAAGGTCTTGACCACCGGTTTATCAATGAAGCAGATACGGCTGGGACCGAGGGCTTCAGCACTGTAACGACGCTTGGCGTCCAGCAGCAAACCCCGATAGCCCAGAGTATCGCCGGGATACGCCAGCCGGATCGGAATCACGTTGCCTTCGGCGTCGCTCTTGCGGATCGCGACCGTGCCCGAAACCACACAGTAGAGGCCGTGACTCGGCTCGCCCATCGTGAACACTGATTCACCGGCCCGATAGTCCCGACTCTTGCGACTGCGGGCGAGCAATCGGGTTTCGGCCTCGTTCAAGACACTCCACTCGTTGCGTTGGCGCAGTGGGCAGCTTAAACAACTCGCACCGAGTGTCCCTTTACGTTGTTCTGCCATTGTCCGCTCTCCTTTAGTGGTTTTATATTGGCTGCTAATCATCCCGGTCTTTTGGTTAATCGCGATCAAGTGCGATCTGATCTGAGCTTGAAAAGCAATCTCTGAAACCGGAACTACAATTGACTTGAAATATAGTTCAAATTCTGATCAAACGAATCAGGACTTTCGCTTTCTGTCATTCCCGCGAAAGCGGGAATCCAGTAAGCTACTGAAAAAATTGGATACCCGCTTTCGCGGGTATGACGAATTTAAGGGGCTTGGCGAAAGTCCTGCGAATAAAACAACAGTGGGGAATTGCGACATGCGAGAGAAAAGAATTCAGCCGATGACAATGATCGTTATCACCGTACTGGTTTTAGGGGGGGCATGGTACGGGTTTACCCTGATGGCGCAACCGACGCCGGGCAACGAACGCTATGCGGTCAAGCCGGCGGGTTGGGACAGTCCCGCCGGGAAGTGCGTGGTTTGCCACAGTCTGGAAAAAGGCGGTTCTACTCCGGTTGCACCCAGTCTGTGGGGGATTGTGGGGGCACCTAAAGGGGGGGCCAAAGGTTATGGCTACTCGCTCGCGCTGGCCAAAGCCGGCGGGGTGTGGACCGAACACGATTTGGACGAGTATCTCACTGCCCCCAGCCGGTTCCTGCCCGGCACCACCAAGACCATTAGCGGCCTGCCGAATACTCAGGAGCGCGCCAAAGTCATCGCCTTCCTGGCGACGCTAAAGGATTGATGGTGGTGGAACGGGCATCCTGCCCGTTGTCCGTTCCAGATACGTGTCGGGCAAAGCGCCCGGTTTATCCGTCAAGCGGCATCCTGCTTTACCCGAATCAGCGCGTCGGTGGCAAAGCCCAGCGCTTTCGCCTGCTGCACTAAGTTCTCCAGCACTGCCGGCGGCAAGTGCCGGGTTCGGGCCAGAATCCATAGATAATCCCGGCTGGGACCGCTGATCATGGCGTAGGAGTACTGTTCCCGATCCAGCGCAATGAGGTGATAACCGCCGTAAAATGGGCCGAAAAACGACACTTTTAGCGACCCCACCGTCGGTTCCCCGGTGAAATAAGCGCGACCTTCGGCCTCTTTCCAGACCCCGGCGCGGTCGTCGTAGCCCCGGTTCAATACCTTCACGCCGCCGTCGTCGCGCCGACTATAATGAGCATTAACCTGACTCAAGCCGCGCTCAAAGGAATGATCCAGCCGGGCTATTTCGTACCACTGGCCCAGATAGCGATCCAGTTCAAAACCGGTAATGGGGATCACCCCGGCGGGCGGCGCTACCGCGCAACCGCCCAGCATCATCAATAGGGAAAGCAGTAGTTTCTTCATGGATGCGCAGAGATTCCCGATAGTGGTTTGTACTTGTCCGAGTTGAAAGTTTGACTATGTATAAAGCATCCAGCAGTCTAACGCAAACCTCCTGCTTACTGCCAGTGATCATTAAAATGGCGGGTGGTTTTATGGGGATTATGCTCATTCTATTGATGTCGATCTTCCTGATGGGCAATGCCGTGGCCGCAGAAAAAGTGTCGCTGCAATTGCGCTGGGATCATCAATTTCAATTTGCCGGCTACTATGCAGCGCAATGGCAGGGCTATTACGCCGATGCGGGATTTGAGGTCGAGATTCGGTCGGCGATTAAACCGGATGGGACGATCCTCAGCGCGACCCAGGAAGTCGCTAATGGCAATGCCGACTTCGGGGTAGGCGCGGCGGATATTCTGATTGCCCGCGATCAAGGCATCCCGTTAGTGGTACTGGCCTCCATTTTTCAGAATAGTGCCGCCGAATTTTATGCTAAGGAAGGCACGCATCTTCAAGCTCCAGTAGATTTGCTGAAGCTGCGGGTGGCCCGAATCAAGAATGATCTGATTGATATCGAATTGCAGGCCATGCTGCGCGCCGAAGGCATCGATCCGAATCAAATCACCCCCTATCCCCACGAACCGGGTATCGATCATCTCGTCACAGATCGCGTGGATGTCATCCCCGGGTATCGGATTTCTACTCCCTATGCATTCCAGCAACAGGGAATATCGGTTACCACCCTGCGTCCTATTAATTACGGGATCGATTTTTATGGAGATTCCCTGTTTACTCACGCCCGCTGGATTGAGCGCGACCCTAAAGCGGTTCAACGCTTTGTTCAAGCGACCTTGAAAGGATGGGCCTATGCGCTGGAACATCCGATTGAGATTGCGGATAAAATTTCCCAAGACCTGCCGCGCACTGAAACAATAGCCCACGGAACTTTCCATGAGCTGAACCGGTTTCAGATTGACGGTGTAAAGACATTGACCCTGTATCCATTGCTTGATGTCGGTCACACTAACCCGAATCGCTGGCGTCGGATGTATGAGTTGATGCGAACGATAGGAATTATTACCAAACCAATGGCTATTGACGAACTGATCTTTGATCCGGCTAGACAGGAACACAACCGAGAACATAACATCCATAGGCAGTTGCAAACGGCTCTCTATGGGATTGCCGGATTAATCATCCTCATTTTTGCCTGGAACCAGACCCTCCGCAAAGTCCTGACCCGAAAAACCAGGGAATTGCTTGGAGTCAACCAACAACTCCAGGACAGCACATTACGGCTGAAAATGGCCACGGAAGCGGGCAAAGTTGGATTATGGGATTGGGATTTGGGCACCAATGAAGTGTTCTACTCCGCAGAGTGGAAACGGCAAATCGGCTATCAGGATCATGAGATCGCCCACAATTTTATGGAGTGGCAAAGCCGGGTTCACCCCGACGATCTGGATCGTGCGTTGCGGACGGTACAGACCTATATCGAGAAGCCGTGGCCGAACTACACCGTGGAACTCCGTTTCCGCCACAAGGATGGCTCCTACCGCTGGATTCTAACCCATGCCTCCCTGATCCAGGACGCCCAAGGCAAAGTCTTGCGGATGCTGGGTTCCCACATTGACATCACCGAGCGCAAACAGACGGAGAAAGCACTGCGGCGCAGCGAAGAACACTACCGGGCGGTGATTGAAACCTCCCCGGATGGATTCTGGATGTTGGACACTCAAGGGCATCTGCTGGCAGTGAATGAGGCTTATGTGCGGCTGTCAGGCTACAGCCGTGATGAACTGTGCACGATGACTGCGGCCGATCTGGAAGCCAGCGAGAATCCGGCGGAGGTCGCCGCCCACATCAAAACGATTATCGAGCAAGGCAGTGACCTGTTTCAAACCCAGCACCGGGCCAAAAGCGGTCGAATCTGGCAGGCCGAGATCAATGCCGCCTACTATCGCTACCCTGCGGGCGACCGCATCTTCAGCTTCATCCGCGACATCCACCGCCGGCAACGCTCCGAGGCGCTGCTCAAAGTGCGGATGCACCTGTCCGAAAAGGCCCGCAGCGGCAGTCTGGACGACATTCTGCGAGCCGCGCTGGACGTTATGGAACGCTTCACCGGCAGCCAGATTGGCTTTTTCCATTTCGTCGATCCGGATCAGGAAACCCTGACGCTCCAAAGCTGGTCCAGCCATACCCTGAATACGATGTGCAAGGCCGAGGGCAAGGGTCTGCACTATTCAATCAGCCAAGCCGGAGTCTGGACCGACTGCATTCGACAGCGCCAGCCGGTCATCCACAACGACTACGCCAGCCTGCCGCATCAAAAAGGGCTGCCCGAAGGCCATGCTCCAGTGATCCGGGAACTGACCGTGCCGATTCTGCGCAACGATCAAGTAATCGCCATTATCGGCGTCGGCAACAAGCCGGAGGACTACACCAGCGACGATGTAGCCGCAGTGCAGGTTCTGGCGGATTTGCTGATCGATGCGGTTGAGCGCAAGCAGGCCGAAGATCGGATCGAACATCTGGCCTACCACGATGCGCTGACCCAGTTGCCCAACCGGGTATTGCTGACCGACCGCTTGCAACAAGCCATGGCTCAGACCGAGCGCGACCAGAAGCGGCTGGCAGTGTGTTACATCGATCTGGACGATTTCAAACCGATCAACGACACCTGGGGCCATAGCCACGGTGATCAGGTGCTGATGGAAGTCGCCCAGCGCCTCAAAGCCAGTGTGCGCGCTGGCGATACGGTGGCGCGGCTGGGCGGCGATGAGTTTGTGCTACTGCTGGGGGATTTAGCCGACGTGGAGGAATGCGAACACGCCCTGGATCGAGTGGTGACGGCGCTGCGCGTTCCCTTTACCGTCTCCGGCCAATTGTTGCCGCTGACCGCCAGCCTCGGGGTGAGCTTGTATCCCGATGACCACGCCGACCCCGATACTCTGCTACGCCATAGCGACCAGACCATGTACGCCGCCAAGCAGGCCGGCGGTAACTGCTATCACTGGTTTGATGCCGAATACGACCGCCGCTCCCGCCACTACCGCGACAGCCTGCACCGGATTGAGCAAGGGCTGGTCGCGGGCGAACTCCGCCTTTATTACCAACCCCAGGTAGACATGCGCCACGGCACCGTCATCGGCGCGGAAGCGCTGATTCGCTGGCAACACCCGGACGAGGGCTTGCTGCCACCGGCGCGATTCATGCCTGCGGTGGAAGCCAGCGATCTCGCCATCGCCGTCGGGCAATGGGTGATGAACGAAGCCCTGCGGCAGATGACCATTTGGGCGGCGCAGGGGTTGCGGTTGCCGGTGAGCATCAACATCTCCAGCCGCCACTTGCAGCAGTCGGATTTCGTCGCGGAGTTGCAGGCGGCGCTGGCGGCTCATCCCGACGTGCCCGCGCACGGACTCGAACTCGAAATTCTGGAAACGGTGGCTTTGGAAGATATGGCGATCATTTCCCACTTGATCGAAAGCTGCCGGCAACTGGGGGTGCGCTTCGCTCTGGACGACTTCGGCACCGGTTACTCCTCGCTGACCTACCTTAAAAATCTGGCGGTGCATCTGCTGAAAATTGACCAATCGTTCGTGCGCGACCTGCTGGTGGATAGCGAGGCACGGGCGATTGTAGAAGGCGTGATCGGGCTGTCGGTGGCCTTCCGCCGCAAGGTAATCGCCGAAGGGGTGGAAACTGACGCCCATGGCAGCCTGTTGATCCGGCTGGGCTGTGATCTCGCCCAGGGCTATGGCATCGCCCGGCCGATGCCGCCCGAACAGCTCCCGGCCTGGATCGCGGCTTGGACCGCACCCAGTGCGTGGATCGGTATGGCAAACGGAGAGCGTGACCTTGACATCCCAGCATAGGCTTTCCCGATTTTCGCACCATCTTTGGCTGACGGCAGGGCTGTTCGTGGCGCTGGCTATCGCCTTTGTCCTCTACGTCCACTCGGAAAAGCAGATTGATCGCGCCCATGATTTACGGCATCAGTCCTTTCTGCTGGCCGATGAATTGCGCCAATCTTCAGATGACCTGACCCGAATGGCCCGAAGCTATGTCGTAACCGGCAATCCGGTCTACCAAAAGTATTATCAGGACATTCTGGATATTCGTGAGGGCAGGCAGCCTCGCCCGCAGGAGTACCAGAGTATTTATTGGGATCTGGTGCTGGCGGACGGTCAACCGCCCCGTCCCGCCAGCCCGCAGACGATAGCACTGCTGGAATTGATGCGGCAGACCGGATTTACCGAGCAGGAGTTCCAAAAGCTGGCGGACGCTAAAGCCAGTTCCGACGCACTGACGGCCACCGAACGCGAAGCGATGCAACTGGCCCAGTCCACCGGCCCGGAGGCCGAGGCCGACCGCGCCAAAGCGCGCCTGATGCTGTATGGCGACCGCTATCATCAGGCCAAAGCCACCATCATGCAGCCCATCGCTGAGTTCTATCGGTTGATGGATCAGCGCACGCTTGATGCGGTCCATACCGCTGAAACCCGTGCGACTGCCTTCCGGTTCCTGCTGATCGGATGCGGCATCGCGGTGCTGTTGATGCTCTGGCGGGTTTACACCGCGTTGCGCGGCACCCTGGGCGGTTCGGTGGACGCGGTTTATGCCCAGATCGCCCAAATCGGCGATGGGGATTTATCACCCGCGATTCCGATCAAAGCGGAGCTGGAACATACGGTGTTAGGGTGGTTATCCGCCACGCGAGCCAAGCTGAACCGCATGGATCGCGAGCGCCAGCAGGTGGCGGAAGCACTGCGGGTGAGTGAGACCCGGGTTCGGATGAAACTGGACAGCATCCTGTCTCCCAATGGCGACCTCGGGGTGCTGGAACTGGCCGATGTGCTGGATATTCCGGCGATCCAGGCCACCATGGATGAATTTTTCAAGCTCACCCACATCGGCATCGGAATCATCGATCTGAAGGGCCAGGTGCTGGTCGGCACCGGCTGGCAGGACATCTGTGTGCAGTTTCACCGGGTTCAGCCGCAAACCTGCCGGAACTGTGTCGAAAGCGACATCGCGCTGTCGCGGGGCGTGGCCCCGGGAACCTTCAAGGTCTATCGCTGCAAAAATCAGATGTACGATATTGCGACCCCGATCATGGTGGGCGGGCAGCATCTGGGCAATGTGTTTCTGGGGCAATTCTTCTTTGACGATGAACCGCCCAACCGCGAGCAGTTTCGCGCTCAGGCCCAACACTACGGCTTTGACGAAGCCGAATACCTGGCGGCGCTGGATCGGGCACCGCGCTGGAGCCGGGAAAAAGTCAACACCGCGATGACGTTTTACACCCAGTTCGCTCACCTGTTTTCAGCCGTGAACTACAGCAACCTGCAACTGGCGCGGAGCGTGGCCGAGCGGGATGACTTGCTCAACGCGCTGCAAGACAGCGAAGCGCGGTTCCGCCGGGCCATGGAGGAGATTCCGGTTCCGATCATGATTCATGACGAGGACGACCGGATCCTGCAACTCAGTAAAGGCTGGACCCGTTACTCCGGTTACACCCTCGCCGATCTGCCGACGCTGGGCGACTGGACTGAGCGCGCCTATGGCGCACGGACTGGTTCCGAGAAGGACTATATCGACCGGCTGTTTCTGATCGACGCCACCATGAACAATGGCGAGTGGATCGTCACCGCCAAAGACGGCTCGAAACGGATTTGGGAGTTCCAGACCACCCCGCTGGGCCGAATCCATCAGGATAAACGGGTGCTGTTGAGCCTGGCGGTGGACATCACCGAGCGCAAACAGGCGGAAGCGGCACTGCGGGAAAGCAATGAGTTGCTCTCCTTGTTTTTGCAGCACTCGCCTCTTTTCACCTACATCAAGGTGGTAACTGCCACCGAAAGTCGGGTGCTGAAGGCCAGCGAAAACTTTCAGGAGATGATCGGCATTCCGGGTTCAGAACTGGTCGGCAAGACCATGGAAGACCTGTTTCCTGCTGAATTTGCGGCAAAAATTACCGCCGACGATTGGGCCGTCGTTTCCAGCGGTCAGACCCTGGAATTGAATGAGCATTTGAATGGCCGCACTTATACCACTCTCAAGTTCCCGCTTGCTCTGGGCGGTAGAAGCCTGTTGGCCGGGTACACCATAGACATCACTGAACGCAAGCAGATAGAAGAAGCGCTGCGCGTCAGTCTGGCCGATGTCAAGCGCCATGACGCTCAGATGATCGTCCTCAACCGCATGAACGATCTGCTGCTCTCGTGTGAAACCCGCGCCGAAGCCTATGAGGTGATTGCAAGCAGCGCAGGCACCTTATTCGCCGGATGCGCCGGTAGTTTGGCGATGCGTGAGGCCACCGCGCCGGAGCTGCGAGTGGTCGCGACCTGGGGCGATGCCGATGCCCTGCCCACCACCTTCCCGACCCACCAGTGTTGGGCCTTGCGGCGCGGGGAGCTGTATGAAGTAGCCGATCCCGCCCACCGTGTGCATTGTCAGCACTTTGCCACCCCGCCGCAGTACGCCTACTGGTGTATACCGCTGACCGTGCGGGGCGAAAATCTCGGCCTGTTGCATGTCAGCACCGCTACTGCACTCGCCGGGGACGCGCTCCAGGAATGGCGCCCCCTGCTGATGAAAGTCAGCGGCTCGATCAAACTGGCGCTGTCCAACCTCAAATTGCAGGAAGCCTTGCGCGAGCAGGCGATCCATGACGTGCTGACCGGACTGTTCAATCGCCGCTACCTGGATGAAACCCTGCCCCGGGAACTTCGTCGCTGCCAGCGCAGCGGCGAACCCCTGGCCGTCGCGATGCTGGATCTGGATCATTTCAAGGGTTTCAACGACACCTACGGTCACGAAGCGGGCGATGCCATCTTGCGAACCGTCGGCGAATTGCTGTGGCGTTCGTTGCGCGCCGGCGACCTCGCCTGTCGCTACGGTGGTGAGGAACTGACCCTGATCTTGCCCGGTGCTACAGCGGACCAGGCCAGGACCCGGCTGGATGGCCTGCGGCAAGCCATCATGCAACTGCGGCTGCTCTACCAGGGAAGCGAGTTGCCGGCGATCACCGTCTCTATCGGAATCGCGGTCGCCGGGCAATGGGAAACCAACGCGACCGCCCTGTTGGGTCGGGCTGATGCGGCGCTGTATCGGGCCAAGGAAAGCGGGCGTAACCGAGTGATGATTGCGGGCGCGTAGCGGTCCATTGCCTTGCCTGAGAAACCGTTCACCCCCCCCACCCCAGCCCTCCCCCACAAGGGGGGAGGGAGTCTTGCGGAACAATAGGTTGCTGGCTCCCCCTCCCCGCGCGGGAGGGGGTTGGGGGGAGGGGGTCTGAACGCTTACCCTAAGACTATTCCGATTGGCGCCGATACCACTCCGCATGTTCGACACTGTAGAGATAGGACGCTGGAAATCCTTCCGGCTGAATCACCTGTCCAACCAGAATCAGCGCAGTACGGGTAAAACCCTTCGCTTCAACTTTGGCGGCGATGTCGGCCAGAGTGCCCACTACCCCATCCTGATCCGGCCATGACACCCGATGCAGCACCGCTACCGGACACTCCGCGCCGTAGCACGGAATCAGTTCCGTCACGATCTCCTGCAACTTGTCCACACTAAGATAAATCGCCATGGTCGCCCGGTGCTGGGCCAATTCCGGCAGACTTTCCCCTTCCGGCATCGGAGTTTTGCCGGCATGGCGGGTGAGAATGAGGGTCTGGCTAATACCCGGCAGAGTCAGTTCCCGACGTAACATTGCGGCCCCGGCAAAGGCGGCGGTCACCCCAGGAATCACCTGGTACGGAATTCCCAGTTTTTCCAGTTCGCGGATTTGTTCACCAATGGCTCCGTACAATGCTGGATCGCCGGTATGCACCCGCGCCACATCCAACCCCTGCTCATGCGCGGCGCGGATCCGAGCCATGATCCCGTCCAGACTCAGATCAGCGGTATTGACAATCTCCGCCGTGGGGTTGGCGGTCAGAACCACTTCCTTAGGCACCAGCGAGCCGGCGTACAGCACCAACGGACATTCGCGGATCAGGCGCTGACCCTTGACGGTGATCAGTTCGGGATCGCCGGGACCGGCGCCAATGAAATAAACAGTCATTGAAAATTACCCTTATCCAATGGTTCTACCAAAGCTACGCTTTGATGGGTGGGTTACATGCATGGGAATGATGGAAAGCGGAACTTTTAGAATACCATCCTGACTCGCACGAGCAGGGCCAAACTCAAGCGCAATACGACGGTTGAAACCGCAGAGCAACGCAAGAGAGAACTCTATGGAACTACGGTGGAAGCTGGTTGAAACAATACCCGTTGAAGCTGGACGGATGGCGGAACCGCTGACTGATAACGATGTGACCTGGGCACGAATGGATGGGCCGGGACAGCCGATGGTTGTCACGATTGTGCTGCTACTGGATCAGCCGCTGAATGCGGAACGGTTACGCGAAACGCTGCGATTGCGATTACTGCCCTTGGCGCGATTCCGGCAACGGGTAGCGTGGAGCGCAGGCCGCTATCGCTGGCTGGAGGACGCGCCGCTCGACTGGACCGCCCATCTGCACTCGATGCAGTTACCGGAGCCTGCTGATCAACGCCTGTTGGAGGAACAGATCGGGCGCTGGGCCGGCGAGCCGCTGGATTTTACCCGCCCGCTCTGGCGCTGTTTTCTGGTAGAGAATTACGCTGCCGGTTGTGCGCTGGTGTTCCGGGTGCATCACTGCATCGCGGACGGGGTGGCGCTATTACGGGTGTTCCTGGCGCTGACCGACCGAGCGGCAGTGGCGCAGGTCGTGGATCCGCAGGCCGAGCGCCAGGAGCAGGCGCGGCTGGCAGCAAAAACCGCCAAGCCGCTCACACCGCTGCGTGACCTGACCGAGAAAATGCGCTGGGGAGCCGCGTTCGGAACGGCGTTGCTACGGCAACTGTTCATGATGCCGGAGGTGCGCACCGCGCTGCGCGGACGCTTGAATGGGCATAAGCGGGTGGCATGGTCGGCGCCGATCCCGTTGCAGGACATCGCCCTGATCCGCCAACGGCTGGGCGGACGGGTGAATGATGTGATGCTGGCCGTGATCGCTGGAGCCTTCGGGCGCTATCTGCGGGCGCGGGGCGAGATCACCCCGACGCTAAAGGTGCGGCTGGTGGTGCCGGTCAATCTGCGTGCTTACGAAGAGGAAATCCGGCTGGGAAACCAGTTCGCAGTGATCTTTACGAGCTTGCCGCTGGGAATGGTCAATCCCGTAACACGCCTGAAGGCAGTGCGGGCACAAATGGAGCGGATCAGGATCTTGCCGGAGGCAGTAGCCAACCGGGTCATGATCAATCTGGTGGGTCGGCTGCCCGCTTGGCTGGAACGAGGGGCATTGTGGCTGTTTGGCATCAAGGCGACGGCGGTGATCACCAACGTGCCGGGGCCAGAGCAGCCGCTCTATCTGAGCGGAGCGCCGCTGGGACGGGTACTGGCCTGGGTGCCGCAGATCTCCGGCATCGGTATCGGCGTGAGCGTTCTGAGCTACGCCGGATCGATCACGGTGGGGGTAATGACCGACAGCGGCGTGATCGCCGATCCGTGGGAACTGGTAGCCGGGTTTGAGGCGGAACTGGCGGAATGGGTAGAACTGGCGCAGATCGAACCCGGGTGGCACGGTGAGCGCTGCCGTTAATGACAAGAAGTCAGGACGTTCGCTCATAAACTGGGTGTCGTCATACCCGTGAAAACGGGTATCCAGCCTTTTCAGCAGCTTACTGGATTCCCGCTGACGCGGGAATGACGAAAAGCGAAAGTTCTGGAAGTGAAACCGCTATGGCGATAGTCGTTAGCCCCTTACAATGATTCATGGCCCGTGGTGGCAAGGAGGGAAACATGTATACCAGCCATTTCGGTTTTGACAGCAAGCCGTTCAAATCCAAAGATCCGAAGGATTTTTACCGTAATGCCAATTTCGATGTCGCCTGTGCCGACATTCTGGACGGTATTCGGGAACGGCGCGGGTTCATCCTGCTGACCGGCGAGGCCGGGATCGGAAAAACCTTCGTGCTGCGCCGCTGCATGGCAGAAGCCGACGATATCCGCTTCGTGCTGCTCAACAACGCCAATCTCAACTTTCCCGACCTGCTCAATTATCTGTGCGGCGCGCTGGAATTGCCGGCCACCCACCTGAATACCGAGCAGCAGGGCCAACGGCTGCTGGACACTTTGGTGGCGTATGCACGCCGTAACCAGACCATCGCCTTGCTCATTGACGATGCCCATCATCTGCGCGCCGATGCGTTGTGTCGCCTGTGGGAATTTGTAGAGGTGCCGTCGCTGCCCAGCCAGCGCTTGCAAGTCGTACTGGCAGGATTGCCGGAAATCGAAGGCAAACTGCGCCAGTACGATTTACAACTGATCCAGGACAGCATTGAGGTTCGCTGTCATCTGGAGCGCCTGAGTACCCTGGAAACGGGGCTGTTTATCTCGCACCAGTTCACGGTTGCCGGACTTGAAGTCGGCGATTTGCTCTCGCCGGCGGTGATTGATCGGATTGCCACCCATAGCCAGGGCGCACCCCGCGCAATCGCCATGCTGTGCGATGCGATCCTGCTCTTTGCCAGCCTGGAATCAAATCAGCGGGTCACGCCGGAGCTGGTGGACGACGTTGCTCGCGACTGTTTTCTCGGTGCCCGCTCCGAACGGCCAATAGTCGAAACTCAAGCTCCCCGTCACCCGGTTTCCACTGCTGCCACACCGATGACCGATGACGATCTTGACGATCTTGAACTGGGTTTGCCCGATCTCGATTTCACCTTCGATTTCGATCCGGATCAAACGGCGGTCAGTGAGTTATCGGTGGGTGAATCGCCGGCGGTTGCGATCCCGGATTTTGAGCTGGAGCCGGCCACTGTGATGACCCCGGAACCGCCGGTCGAGCCGGCATTCGCCCCACTGGCGGAGTTCCCTGAGCCCATCCCGGAGCCAATCCCGGAATCGCTCCCGGAAGCCCTGTTGCCGGCGTCGCCGCCCCTGCGTGCATTTGCCCAGTTGCTGGAGGAAACCGTTGCCAAACAGGATCGCCATGATGTCCGGGATCGGGCGGCGCTCCGCTTTTTCCACTACGGCTATCTGCGGTTGTTGCAAGGCACGAGTCGGGCGCGGCTGACCGAGTGCGAATGGCGACTGGCGCGGCTGGCGCAAATCCAGCAGCCGGTGGTGGTCATGCTGGCGGTGGCTATCCGCGCCGCACCGAGATCGAGTGGGGTGTTATGCGCCCTGCTGATCAATCCGACCTGGTGGCAGTATCGCGAGATTCGCTTGCAGGTGCGCAGTCCCGATCTCAGCTTCGCCAACGCTGGACAGGCTATCTCGCTGCGGTTGCTGGGCGGTCGCGACGCCCATCCGGTGTATCTGGAATTTCACGGCGCGAGTGCGGGTTCCACCCAGGCCGGGCTGCGGCTGGAGATCGAACTCCGCGATCATCGCGGGGAATGGCAGGCTTATGTCAGTCGGCGGGAGATTCGGCTGGATCTGCCGCTGAGGCGCGAAGGCGGGCGCAAGGTGGATAAGGTGCTGGCGACCGACGCCCGCCCCGATTGTTTCTGGCCTGAACCGGAAGGCGCTGAAAACGATGCCGCTGCCGGAATCTGGTTGTTGAACGAGTCTGCCGCCTTAACCACTGTGGGCGGTTTGGCCGATACCCTGCCACTCGAGCTGGAAGTCGATGCCGAGCGCACCCAACGTCTGCGTGCTACGACGGTGCAAACCCTCGTTCGTGGCACCCCGCTCACTCGAGCGTTGCTGTTGTCCGCCGACCCCGCCCACGCGCCGGCGCGGATCGAACTGGTTTCGCGTCCTTTCATGGTGCTTGGGCGCTACAACGCCGTGACGGGAATGGGTTTCGGCGACTTCGCTCTGGGTTTCGTCCCCAAGTACAACCGGATTTCCCGGCTACATGGCGTGATTTGCGCGCTGGGTGATCAGTTGGCGCTGATGCCGGCGAGCAATCAGGGTTACACCTACATGGGTCGCAATGGGGTGCGATTGGAGCGCGGGTGCTGGGAGTTCCTTGAGTCCGGCGATGCTCTGGAGATTTGCGGCCTGTACCGCCTGCGCCTGACTCTGAGCTGGGATCAGCGGGGTGAGCGCGACCCGCCGGGCTGGGATCCCGCCGAGTCACGCGAAAAGTTTGGGCATTATCTGCTCGACCTGGTTGACGAGTTGCAGCAGCGTGATTCGCGCACCAATACCGACGAGACCCAAGCCCCGCTCAGGAGTCGCTACCTCAACCTGCTCCGGATGCAGGAACGGGTCGCCGTCATGAACGGGGTCGGCAGTCCGGGTGCCCTGCTCTATGCCCGATTCGAGCGCGAGGATGAAGCCGGAGGACGGCAGGTGGTGCATTATTACCTGCCCAAGTGGTTGTCTTTAGGCAGTGATCCGCAAGCCGGTTTGCGGATCACTGCCGCAGGCGTAGCGCCGCAACAGGCCGAGCTGCTGCTCCGCGATGGCATGTACTGGATTCAGAATCTGGCCGGACCGGGTTCGGTGCGGGTCGGTTGTCACGGGTTGGCTACTAACGAGGTAATCGCATTGGAAGCAGGCGATGTGCTGGGGATTGGGTCAGCGCGATTTACCTTCGAGGCGTATTGATCAGACCAGACCGCCGGCAAGCCCCGGTACGCTCACTTCAGCGAGAAACCCACCCAGCGTCCCGGAACGACCCAAGCGCAGGGTACCGCCGTATTGCGCAACGATGTCCCCGGCAATCGCCAGTCCCAGACCGTGACCGGCACGGGACTCATCAATCCGCACCCCACGCTGGCGCAACCCCTCCATCTGTTCCGGCGAGCAGCCTGGCCCGTCGTCTTCTACCCGCAGCCACCAACCTTCCGCGTTAGCCGTAGCGGTCAATCGCACCCGTGTTTTTGCCCACTGGCAGGCGTTGTCCAACAGATTACCCAGCAGTTCCAGCACATCGTCGCGGTCACCGGGAAATCCGCAATCCGGCGGAATCCGGGTTTCGATAATGAGGTTACGGTCGCGGTGGATGCGATACAGAGTTTCAACCAGATCAGTGACTTCCCGTTCCAGCATCACCCGCTGACCCGGAGCGCCCCCGCCGACGATGCGCGCCCGTTTGAGTTCACGTTCGGTCAGGGCACGGATGTGCTGAAGCTGCTGGCGCAAATCCCGCCACCAAAGCGTGCTATCGCCCGCCGGCGGTAACTGTTCGGCTAACTGAGTCAGCACGGTCAGCGGTGTTTTCAAGGCATGAGCCAGATTGCCCAGCGCATGGCGGGAACGGCGCTGGCGTTGATCCAGCAATTCCAGCAGCCGGTTGAGTTCAGCCACCAGCGGCTGCACCTCGGCGGGGGCCTCGCCCGACAATTGCGGAATTTCCCCCCGCGCCAAGCGGGGCAGTTCGCGACGAACCTGCTCCAGCGGTGCCAGTCCGCGCCGCACGATCAGCCGCTGCACCAGCAGCAGCACGCCGAACAGCGCTAGGGCGATCAGGACAAATTGCAGCAACAGGCGTTGCAGTCCAGCGTCCACCGGGCTGAAATCCTCGGTGACTCCAATAGCAACCGGTTGGTTCTGCACCCGAAAGGCGCGACCCACCAGCAACAATTGTTGCTGCTGCGGGCCGGTCACGAAGCTTCGGGTGAAACGGTCAGGAACGAGTGGTGGCAGTGGCAATTCAGCATCCCACAGCGAGCGCGAGCAGATTTCGCCGGTGGCCGTTGTGATCTGGTAATAGTGTCCCGAATAGGGCTGGCGGAACGTCGCGCTGATCCGGTCAGTAGCCAGTTCAAGTTGACCGTTGGCGTTCAGCGTCAGCGCGGCCAGCAGCGTTTCCAGATCGTGTTCCAGTCGACCGGCCACAAAATCCTCGGCCAGCCGCCGCAGCGAGTAGCCGCCAACCGCAACCGCCAGCACCGTGAGCACTGCCAATACGATGATCAGGCCAGCCGAGAGCCGGGCTTGCAGCGACTTCACTCGGCATCGGCTCCGAAAATGTAGCCTTGGCCGCGCCGGGTGGCGATCAGATCGCGCCCCAGCTTGCGGCGCAACCGGTTGATGTAGACCTCCAGCACGTTGCTATCGCGCTCGGTCTCACAATCGTAGACTTGCTCGGCCAGCCGGCTTTTGGACAGTACCCGGCCAGGGTGCAACATGAAATAGCGCAGCAGGCGAAACTCGGTGCCGGTCAGTTCAAAAATCTCGCGGGTGGCGGAAATCTGCACGGTCTGAGTGTCTTCGTCCAGTTCCAGACCGGCGATTTTCAGCGGACCCGGTGGTCGAGCGACGCCGCGCCGTAACAGGGCGTGAAGCCGGGCGATCAGTTCAGCGACATGGAATGGCTTGCTCAGATAATCGTCAGCGCCGGCCTTAAAACCCTCAACTTTTTCGTGCCAGGCGTCGCGAGCGGTCAGAATCAGCACCGGCGCCGGATTGCCGGCGGTGCGCCAATGCCGCAATACCTCCAGCCCAGAGCGACCCGGCAGCCCCAGATCCAGCACCACCGCCGCGTAAGGTTCGGATTCACCCATGAATTCGGCATCCACCCCGTTATCCACCACGTCCACCGCAAAACCGGCCTGTTCCAGATCGATTCGCAGGCGACCGCTCAACATCGCGTCGTCTTCAACCAGTAATAGCCGCATCGCTATTTCCGGGGTTTCTGCTCGAGATGCCACAGTTCACCGGTGCGGGCGTCGTATTCAAACTCCCGCACCACGCCGTCTTCGCCCAGAAACTTGAGATCGTAAACATAGCGCCCCTGCTCAAATTCCAGTTCCGCTTCCAGCAATTGCCCATCGGAATACTGGCGCCGGTGATTAGCAATGATCGTTTCCAGCGACAGGATTGCCCCGGCATCGCGCAACTGGCGAACCTCCTTGTAATCGCGTCCGGCAGTCACCGGGCTGGCAGCGAGCGAACCCACCGCCAGAGTCAAAAAGAGGGCGAATCTGGCATAAAGGCACATGAACGCATTGCCACGAGTGCCAGATTCAGGCGCGTTTGCGCCCGGTAATCATGGCGCGGGCCAGATTCTCGCGGTGCAACAGGCTTTCCCAGACCACACCGATCAGATGCCCGACCACCAGAATGACGGTAAAGTTGGCAAAGAATTCGTGCAGTTCCTTGAAGGTGTCAATGGCGCCGTCGCTACTGTTCGCCAGCAGGCCGGCGAGTGGCCCCAGTCCCTTGTCGGCGCCGTACAGCATCAGGCCGGCAGCGACCGTGATCGTCAGGCTGAGCAATAGAACGATGATCATCATGCCGCCGGCAGGGTTGTGCCCCAAATGACGGGGGGCGCGCAAAGTTAGCACGCTCTTGACATAAATCAGGACTTCACGCGGCCCATACACAAAGTCGCTGAAACGGGCGTAGCGCGGCCCCACAAAGCCCCACAGCAGGCGGAACAGCAGCAGGCCGGCAAGGGTGTAACCGGCCCAGACATGGAGGGTTTGCAGCCACTCTTCACTCAGTAGCCGATCCCGAATTTCTTCAAACCACTCACTCTGGGTGCAGTAGGCGAGGACGAAAGCGATCACCAGGGTCCAGTGGAACAGGCGGACCAACGGGTCCCAAACAATGATTTCAGCAGTGCTACGGTCGGTCATGGTTATTTCGACGCATCGGTAGCGCCTCCACCGCAGCGCGGACGCCGGCGGGGAGGCAGGGTGATAGGCGGAGGGACTTATTCAGTCGTTACTTGCCTTGGGCGTCGACCAGTGCGCCAGTGGCGATCTCGTAGTAAACCTCCCACTTCTTGCCATCGTCGCCGGTGATTTTAACCTCCCAGGTCTGCTTGCCTTTATGGGTATCCTCATACGCCTTGGTCACTTTGCCCGGATGCGCTTTGAGCGCCATTTCGGTTGCCTGTTCCTTGGTGATAGCGGCGGCGGGCTGGGAAGTGGCTGGAGCCGATGAGACTGGAGTAGCGGCAAAGGCGGCGGTGGTAGCGAAGGCAATGGCGAGGGTGACGGCGGCGAGTAGCGGTTTGCGAACGATCATGGATGTAGACCTCGTAAGATGGATTCAGGGATGACAATCGGGCCGTGGGTTCGGATGAGTTGCTCTGCCGTGACCACAGCCTTGGAGCACACTGTAAACCGCTTGCCTGAATTGAACCTTAAAATACGCCGACATCCCGCTCGACCCATGGATTCAGGACTTTCGCTCATAAACTGGGTGTCGTCATACCCGTGAAAACGGGTATCCAGTCTTTTCAGCAGCTTACTGGATTCCCGCTGACGCGGGAATGACGAAAAGCGAAAGTCCTAGGATTCATTGATGTCGCGGCTGATCCAACACCATTAACCGAGAATGCTTAACCTATAATCTCACCGATATCAGTGTTTCTGTTTGTCCTTGTCCTTGTCCTTGGATTGCAACGCACCCGGAGCTCGTCTTATGAAATTTGATATGCGGGTATCGCTACCCGAGCCGCGCACTGCGGCACTCAAACTGTGCCTGGCCGTGGGTCTGGCGGTCGGAGGGGTCGGTTGCGGTGATCGCACCACCGATGTCGAGTATGTGCAGCGCGCCCGTGAACATCAGGCTAAACGGGAGCTACAGGCCAGTGTCATCGAACTGAAAAACGCCCTGCAAAAGAATCCAGAGAATCGCGATGCCCGCGCGCTGCTCGGTCAGTTGTATGTGGAGACCGGCAACGGGGTGTCGGCTGAAAAGGAATTGCAGCGGGCCAAGGAACTGGGTGCAGATCGGAGCGTCTGGCAGGTGCCACTGGCACGGGCTTACCTGTTGCAGGGTCAGAACCAGAAACTGCTCGATTTGACGCCAGAAGCCAACGATCCCGCAGCGCAACAGGCCACCCTGCTGGCTTTGCAGGGACTGGCCGAACTGGCGCTGAATCGTTTGGACAACGCCAAGGCCAGCCTGAGTCGCGCCCTGGAATCGCAGCCCGATAATCCAGACGCCTTGCTGGGGATGAGCCAGTTGGCACTGATCAACCGTAATTACAGCGAGGCGGAAAATTTCGCCAGCAAGGCCAGCGAACGCGATCCGCACGATGTGCGGCCCTGGTTCGTCAAGGTGCGGTTGAGCCGCATGCAGAATGACGATCCGGCAGCGCTGAAGTCGTTGCAGCGGATTCTGGAACTGCAACCACAAAATCCTGTGGCTCTGCTGGAGCGGGCGGAGATCGCCATTACTCAGGGCAAGCAAGACGAGGCGCTGGCCGATGTTGAAGCCGTGCGCAAGCGCCAGCCCAATCTGCCAGACGCCAACTATCTGCGCGGGCGCATCCTGTTCCAGAAAAAAGATCTGGCGGGCGCGCAGGATGCGCTATTGCAGGTGCTCAAAGTGGTGCCCAACCATCCGGGCAGTCAGTTCCTGCTGGGGTCCATCAATTACGAACAGAACAATCTGGGGCAGGCGGATTTGTACCTGACCCCCTTCGTTAACAGCCAGCCGGGCTATCTCCCGGCCCGGTTGCTGCTGGCGGCAACCCAGCTCAAGCAAAATCAGTCGCGCCGGGCGATTGATCTGTTGACGCCGGCGTTGGCGCAGGCACCGAATGACGCGCAACTACTGGCCCTGCTAGGCAGCGCCTATTTGCAGGATCGCAACTTTGCCAAGGGTTCCGAATATTTGCAGAAGGCCGCCCAAATCACCCCGGAAGCCACCGGCGTTCGCACTCAACTGGCGCTGTCACGGCTGGCCGAGGGGCGGGCGGATGAAGCGGTGCAGGAACTGCAAGGACTGGTGGAACTGGGCCAGGACGTGATGCAGGCTGACCTGTTGCTGGTGCAAGCCTATTTGCAGCAGAAAGATTACGACAAGGCTATCGCGGCTGCGACCACACTGACCGGAAAACATCCCAACGATCCGGTGGCCCATAACCTGTTGGGCAGCGCCTATCTGGCTAAGGGCGAAGATGGTAAAGCCCGTGGCGAATTTGAGCAGGCGTTGAAACTGGACCCGAACCTCAGTCCCGCTGCACTAAATCTGGCGCTGCTGGAACTCAAGGCCGGCAACCGCGACGCTGCCCGCGCCCAGTACGAAGCCATCGCCCAAAAAGATCCCGCCAATCTGAACGCGCTGCTGCGCCTTGCCGGTTTGGCGGAACAGGCGGGTCAAGCCGACCAGGCCCAGCGCTGGCTGGAGCAGGCCTGGAACAAGAATCCGTCGTCACTGCCCGCTGGCTTGGCCCTGATCGAGCGCTATCAGGCCGCGAGTCTCAATCTGAAGGCGGTCAATGTGGCGCGTGGACTGGAAGCCGCCAATCCCACTCACCCGGCAGCGCAACGGGCGCTGGGTCTGGCGCTGCTGGCCGATGGACAGCCCGCCGAGGCGCTCAAAGCCTTCCGCAAGCTGGCCGAATTGCAGCCGCAAGCGCCGGAACCCTGGCATCTGATCGCCCTGACCCTGGCGCGAACTCAGGATTTCAAAGGCGCGACGGAGGCGATTAACAAGGCGCTGGCGGTGCAGGGCAACTATCTGCCCTCGCTGATAGCGCGAGTGGAGTTGCAGGCTCAGCAACAACAATTCAAAGAGGCGCTGGCCGGAGCCAAGGCGCTGCAAAGCCAGTTCCCGGATTTGAACATTGGCTATCGGCTGGAAGGCAATCTGTACTTGCAGCAGAAGGATTTTGCCAAGGCGCTGGCAGCCTATCGGACGGCTCATGCCAAGACTCCGGACAGCCAGACCGTGTTGTTGCTGGCCGGGGCACAGCAGGTCACCGGCGATAGCGATGGCGCGATTAAGACGCTACGCGATTGGCTGACCGCGCATTCTGATGACGTGCAGGTTCGCACCCGGCTGGCGATGGAATTGCAGCGGCTGGGTCGGCGCGAAGAGGCGATTACCGAATACGAGCGGTTGGCCCAGCGTGAAGCGCAGGCGAAACCGGGTTCTGATGCGACGGTGCTGGATCGGGGTCTGCGGCAGGCCGACACTCTGTTGATCCAGGCGTATCTGCAACAAAAAGACTACGACAAGGCCATCACGGCAGCCCGCGAGCTGACTCAGAAACAGCCGAACGAACCCGGCGCGTTCAACCTGCTGGGCGCGGTTTATCTGGCCAAGGGCGATAACCCAGCAGCGCGGACCGCCTTCGAGCAGGCGCTGAAGCTGAAACCGGATTACGTTCCCGCGCAGATGAACCTGGCCGGGATCGAAGCCCGCTCGGGCGATAAGGCAGCAGCGCAACTGCGTTATCGGCGAGTGCTGGAGCGCGAGCCGGACAATCTGGCGGCTGTAGTGCGGCTGGTGGCGCTGCTGGGCCAAACCGACGAATCCTTGCGCTTGCTGGAGGGTGCTTGGAACCGGCGGCCCGATTCGGTTGAGGCTGGGTTGGCGCTGGCGCAGGACTATCTGGCCCGTAAGGACAACGCCAAGGCGCTGGCGGTGGTGAAAAAGCTGGCAACCGCCAAGCCGGATGACCCGCAGGTGGTGCGGGCGCTGGGCGTGGCCCAGGCCAACAGCGGCGAAATTGCCAATGCGATCACGACCTTCAAGAAGCTGGCGGGATTGGTGCCGAAATCGCCGGAACCGTGGTATCTGGCGGCCATGGCGCAGGGGGTCGCCAAGGATACCAAGGCAGTGGCCGAATCGCTCGACAAGGCGCTGGTGATTCAAAGCAACTATCTGCCGGCGCTGATCGCCAAGGTGCAGTTACAGCAGCAGGAGGAGAAGTTCGACGCAGCGCTGGCCGGAGCGCGCAACATTCAGGCGCTCTATCCCGATCAAGTGACGGGTTACCTGCTGGAAGGCGAATTGGGCTTGCGCCGGAAAAATTATGCGCCAGCCATTGCCGCCTATCAGGCCGCCTACGCAAAAACGCCGAATGGCGAAACTGCGCTGCGGCTGGCGAACGCACAATGGCAAGCGGGTGAACGCGATCCGGCGCTGGCGACGCTACGCCAGTGGTTGACCAGCGAGCCGAAGGATGCGCGGGCGCGATTGGCGCTGGCGGTTTATTTACAGGAAACACAGCGGCGGCCTGAGGCCATTGCGGAATATGAGCAATTGGCTAAACAGGCCCCGGATAACGCTGCGGTGTTGAACAACCTGGCCTGGCTGTACTTCGAGGTGAACGACCAGCGAGCGTTGCCCTACGCGGAACGGGCACACGACCGGGCACCGGATCGGGCCGATGTGACCGATACCCTGGGCTGGATTCTGGTGCAGCGTGGTGAGACGTTGCGGGGCCTGGAATTACTGCAAAAGGCAGCGGAACAGGACCCGAAGCAGCTCTCGATCCGTTATCACCTGGCGGCAGCCTACGCCAAGGCGAGTCGCAAGGATGCCGCACGGCAGGAGTTGGAGAAGCTGTTGAGCGGCCCGGAGGCTTTCCCGGAGCGGGAAGACGCCCGCAAGCTGCTGGAGAGTGTGCGGAACTGAACGGCGGCATCGGAGCGATGGATCGCTCCTCCGCTGGATCGCCCGCGATGCGGGATTAAGCCGGAGTGATTCGACAGTCACCCCAGCGGAAACTATAGTAACCAGAGGATGAGATTCACGGATCACGGCGGCGCAATGGCGCTGGCCGCAGTTCGATCAAGCGAAGGCTTATACTCATCCGCTTTCGTGAGCCCCTTAACAATTGCATAAGGAAGCTGTCCATGTCCGTTCCCAGCGACCTGCCGGTCTGGCAAGAACTGAAAGCCCATCACGCCGCCATGGCTGATCTGCATCTGCGCGAGCTGTTCGCCGCCGATCCCGCCCGGTTCAGCACCTTTTCCCGGCGGTTTGGCGATCTGCTGGTGGATTTCTCCAAGCATCGCATCACCGGAGAAACGCTCGGCCTGCTGATCGAACTGGCTCGCCAGGCGCAACTGCCGGCCTGGATCGAGCGGACCTTCAACGGGGAAATGGTCAACCACACCGAACGCCGCTCGGTGCTGCATGTCGCCTTGCGCAACCGCAGTGATCGCCCGATTCTGGTCAATGGCGCAGACGTGATGCCGGGCGTTAACGCGGTACTGGAACACATGCGCAAGTTCGCCGATCAGGTACGGCGTGGCAAATGGCGCGGCCAGACCGGCAAGCGCATTCGCGATGTGGTCAACATCGGCATCGGCGGTTCCGACCTGGGGCCGAAAATGGTCTGCGAGGCACTGGAACCCTATGGCGATCCGACCCTGCGGATGCATTTCGTCTCCAACGTGGACGGCGCTCACATCAGCCATGTTCTGGCCGAGTGCGACCCGGAAACCACCCTGTTTATCATCGCTTCCAAGACCTTTACCACCCAGGAGACCATGACCAATGCCCACACCGCCCGCGCCTGGTTGATCAAGGAACTGGGCGACGAGACGGCGGTGGCCAAGCATTTCGTGGCGGTATCCACTAATGCCGAAGGGGTGCGCAAGTTCGGCATTGATACCGCCAACATGTTCGAGTTCTGGGACTGGGTGGGCGGGCGCTATTCACTGTGGTCGGCGATTGGCCTACCGATTCTGGTGTACATCGGCATGGAGCATTTCATCGAGTTGCTGGAAGGTGCGCACGCGATGGATGAACACTTCCGCACCGCTCCGCTGGAAGAGAATCTGCCGGTGATTCTGGCGATGCTGGGGGTGTGGTACATCGACTTCTTTGGCGCGGCCAGCCAGGTCACGCTGGTCTATGACGACTATTTGCGTTCGTTACCGGATTATCTGCAACAACTGGATATGGAGAGCAACGGCAAGTCCATTGACCGGGAAAGCCAGCCGGTCACGGTCAACACCGGGCCGATCCTGTGGGGCGGTTTGGGTAATAACGGCCAGCACGCTTTCTATCAGTTGCTGCATCAGGGTACGCATTTAGTGCCGGCGGATTTTCTGGCTCCAGCGCACAGTCCCAATCCTATTGGCGATCATCACGCCATTCTGCTTTCCAACTGTCTGGCCCAAGCCGAGGCGCTGATGGTGGGTAAAACCGAGCCGCAGGCCCGCGCCGAACTGGAGAAGCAGGGTTTGAGCGGCGAGGCGCTGGAGCAGTTGCTGCCGTATAAGGTCTTCCCCGGCAACCGGCCCAGCACCAGCCTGTTCTATCGCCATCTGACCCCGCAGGTGATGGGTTCGCTGCTGGCGCTGTACGAACACAAGGTGTTCACCCAAGGCGTGATCTGGAATATCAATTCCTTCGATCAGTGGGGGGTGGAACTGGGCAAGCAACTGGCGAATGCGATCTTGCCGGAGTTGAAAGGTGACCGTCCGGCGGGTGGGCATGACAGTTCGACTCTGGGTTTGATCGCGTTCTGTCGCACCCCGGATTAGCAGTCCGGTTTTTTACCGGCCCGTTCACGTGGGGATTACTAAAGCGTGAACGGGTTTTGAGTTTTTACAGGGAGTGTCCTATGGCGCGGTCTCTGATGCAGCACTCCATTAGGCTTTGAGGTGATAAAACAAGAGTTAGGCTATTACCATGGGAGGGTCATCTGGCGGCGGGTTACTTCGTAAATAATCCAGAGCCTCAAGGGTGATTTGTTCCGCCGATTCACCGCGTGGCTGGCACCTCTCTGCCCACGGGCGACCAGGATGGAGAACATCCCACCGTGGACGCAAGCCAGCGTGGCGTCCGCTACCTGGATCATGGTTGCCGAATCCATCGATGAGCTTGTTCCATAGTGGATCAAACTTCGCGATAAGCAGCGACTCACCGAGGGGAATCCAGATATCGTCCACGATTAAATAGCGACAGTGGAAATCTGCAATACTCAGGTTGGATGCTTCATCGATGCTCTTGGCGTGTTGCTTGAGTCTGTTATAGAGAACCTTTCCGGGAGAAGCTTCTAAATCTCCACCTTTTCTAGCCCCTTTAGGCACGGCTTTACCAATGTAAATTGGAGCGTTAAACACTTTTTTCCTGTTGCGCTTGGCTATTGCCTCGTAGCCCCGAAAATCACCTGTGTAATAAATGGCATAGATACCCGCGCCATCGAAGATATCGAAGCTTCCCAAGGAGATGACGGGTTGCCGTAGCATGGCTTGACCGACACTTTCTCCCAAATGCCGCTTATCAAGAGGATTGAAGGGAACGACATTGCTATCGGTCATGCTACTTTCCTTCCCTTGGAGTGGCTTAGTTTATGTATACCAGCCTCTGCAAGACGTTCCGCTACAGACGCAGAAACGCAACGAGCCAAGGCAACGGGAACGGCGTTACCCAGTTGTCTCATGGTCTCTGTCCACGAGCCATGAAATACATAACCATCGGGGAATGTTTGCAGGCGGGCGGATTCGCGTACACTGAAATAACGAACATTCCCGTCGTCCATAACCATCATATTTTCACCGCCGGGCACCCCGTGGTTTCCCGCCTTGAGCGTTTTTGCGGGCAGGTCGAGAAGGCTGCCCGTGTGTCCCTTGTATATTTTGGCTCCATCTTGAAAGTTGTGATTATGAAACTCCTTGGCTGCCCTTTTGCGGGGGTCTGGGACATCCATCAACGCATCCCGGACTGTCCGCCATGCGCTATCTTCGATATGCAGAAGAGTCCTGCTCAGTTTTTTGATTCTTTTTTCCAGCTTTTCAGGTACCTCTGGACGTTTGGATTTTGGAACTCGGTGTTTTTCCCAATATTCTCCTGTAACCCATTGCGAATACAGAAGCGCATCATAGGAATGAGTTGGACGCGGAAAAGACCATTCAATACCCATGTCGGAGCGAAAGCCTACAATAAACACGCGCTCACGTTTTTGGGGTACTCCGTAATCGGCAGCGTTTACAAGGGTAGGGACCACATTGTAGGTGAGCGCTCTCCTGTGCAGGACACCTGAGGTCTTTTCCCGTTGCAGTCTACGCAAGTGATCCAGCCACGTTTCATGTTGCCGTCGGTTGACTTCGGGGAATTCCAGTTGAAGCAGGATGTACTGGTAATAGTTCGCGAAGCTGGACCGAGTCAGCCCCTTTACATTTTCAATGATGAAGGACTTTGGCTTTAGCTTGCTCACCAGTTCAACTGTAGAGGGAAACATATCCCTTTTATCACCATACGCTTTGTGTTTGCCTCCCATCGAGAATGGTTGGCATGGTGGTCCCCCCGCCAGCAAGTCGATACCATCAGCAATTGAGGACCAGTCAAAGTTCCTTACGTCTCCTTCCCAAAGCGGCCAATTCTGGAGTAATGGATATCCGCGCTTTTGATTTTCCCTAATGGTGTCACAGGCCCATTTATCCCACTCCACCACCGCCAGCGACTCGAAACCTGACAATGAAACCCCCATGGCAAGTCCTCCTGCACCCGCAAAGAGTTCAACTGATTTCATGTTTTTCACCTTCCGGTGCGTACAGAAAATGCCTCATGTTTTTCAACATGATCGGTGTTGACCAGGGTCAGGGCCGGTCGGTACCGATGGTATCTTCAGTGCCCGCCAACAGGTGGCGGATGTTGGAGCGATGTCGCCAAATCAACAGCCCCACCATGAACAGCACGGCAGCAAACTGTACGCCCGGTAGTCCGAATCCCCAGGCAAACAGCGGGGTCAGCGCGGCGGCGGTGAGTGCCGACAGCGAGGAAATGCGAACCACGAAGGCCATCAACAGCCAAGTGACGAGCGCCGCCAGCGCCACCAGCCAGGACAGACCCAGGATGACGCCAAAAGCCGTCGCTACGCCCTTGCCACCCTCGAAGCCGAAGAACACTGGATATAAATGCCCCAAAAATGCCGCCAGTGCGGTCAGCGCTAATCCAGTCTCGTCTACGCCCGCCAGCCGTGCCAGCAGCACCGGCAGCAACCCTTTGGCAAAGTCACCGGCCAAGGTGATCGCAGCGGCTTTCTTGCCGCCAAAGCGCAACACGTTAGTGGCGCCGGGATTGCGCGAGCCTTCACGGCGTGGGTCGGGCAATCCCATCAGCCGGCAGACAATGATCGCGGTGGAAATGGAACCGGCCAGATAGCCGAGAATGACAAACAGGATTGTGGTGAACATAACCGTCAGTTCAAGCGATTCAGGAGCGCCAGCGCTGGCCGGCAGTGGACAGGATGAGGGGTCAAGACCGGCGGTTTTTACGTTAAGATGCGAACCCCGCCTGGACCTTCCCTCATGGATATTATTTTCATTCGCGAATTGCGTATCGAGACCACCATCGGCGTTCATCCCTGGGAGCGCCAGATCCGCCAGACGCTGATCCTGGATTTGGAACTGGGCGCCGATACGCGCCCGGCGGCAGTCACCGACTGCCTCGATGATACCCTGAATTATCAGGCCGTGGCGCAACGGGTCAGCGAGTTCGCTGCTGCCAATGCTTTTCAGTTGGTGGAAACTCTGGGCGAGCGTATCGCTGAATTGCTGCGACAGGAATTCGGTACGCCCTGGTTGCGGCTAACGGTGCGCAAACCCGGTGCGGTGCGGAGTGCCCGCGAGGTGGGCATCATTATCGAACGCGGTTGCCGGGACTGAGCGCGTGGCCCAGGTTTATGTCGGCATCGGCAGTAATATCGAGCCAGAGCGGCATCTCAGCGCCGGGCTGGCCGAACTCCAGCGGCAGTTCGGTTGGCTCAACGTATCCACGATCTACGCTAACGCAGCGGTCGGTTTTACCGGCGCCGACTTCCTGAATGGAGTGGTGGGGTTTACCACCGACCTGACGGTACAGGTCGTAGTTGCCCGCCTGCGCGACATCGAGGCGGTTCACCGGAATACCGCCGATCCGAAGCCGGCCTCGCGGGCGCTGGACCTGGATCTGCTGCTCTATGACGATCGGGTACTGCGCGAAGGCCGGTTGCATCTTCCCCGTGATGAGATCGTCCGCCATGCCTTTGTGCTGAAACCACTGGCCGAGATCGCCGGCGACCGTCGCCATCCGCTGCTGGGTACGAGCTTTGCTGAACTGTGGGCGGCGTTCGATTCATCACGGGAAACGCTAACGCCAGTGACGCTGAGATGGGAACCATCACTCAGCCGGTGAAGAACCGCAATCCGGTTGCATCACAGCCGACTCCATTGTGCCCGTTTGCGTTCGCGCAGCCGTGGCACCATCACCGCGACCAGCAGGCAGGTCCCCAGAATGATCGCGCCCATCAGAAATCGCAAGTTGCCATTGTCGTTGCGTAACGTCTGATTGTCCTGCTGGACGATTCGCAGTTCCCGTTCCAGGGTGACGGTTCGCTCCTGCAAGGCTTTGTTGCGTTCGTCAATCGCCACCGTATCAGCGGCCACCTTGCGATATTCCGCCATTTGCTGGCGCAGGCGCAGGGCTTCCTCATAGAGTTGTGGATAGCTCAACGCCTCCGCGCCGGGCTTGTTGACCACGCTCTCCATGTGTTGCTGGAGATCAGTATGCCGCGCTTTCAACTGCTCCAGCTCCTGACGGGCACTGACCAGTTGTTCATGATTGCCAGGGGTCTGGGTGAGTTGGGCGCTAGGCAGCCAGCCTTTCACTCCGGCAGAGCTGCGAATCTGGGTATAGCCTTTGGCGGCATCCACTTTCAACACCGTTACCGGGGAGCCACCACGCACCGAACCGATAACCTTGTAGCGTTCGGAGGCACCAGCACGCAGCGGAATTTCCAGCGCATCAATGATATAGGTCGCGGATGGGGGTGGAGGCGTGCTTTGTGGCCCAGCCAGGACCGGAGTAGCTGCCACCCCAACGGTGATCGCCAGCAGGAATATAAACGGTATTTTCATCGGAGATGTAGCTGCGAACGGCAGGAGAGTGGAAGGTCAATGCTCGCGATTCTAGCGGGTTTCCAACCTTGGTTTGCGGCGGCGATCCCGCTTGATTCAGCGCCATGGTAAAAAGAGCGTTCTTTACCGATAAGCGATAATCCGCACTTCGCTACTCCAATCGCCAAAGAATGGCGCACCCTCGGTTTGCAGAATCAACTCCCGGTTTTTGGGCATCGGCAGCCAGACGTTATCGGAGTTGTAGCTCCAACTCGGTTGTGGCTGACCGAAAGCGTAGAGATAGAACGCCGCCTGCCGCTCTCCCTCCACCTGCACCGAAATCCGAAAGCGATGGGCGCCGCCCTTGACGTATCCGGTCGCAATTTGAGCATACACCAGAATTTCCCGCGCCTTGTCGGGCACCAAGGTGGGAATTCGCCGCGTCTCCCGTTGGCTACCCCCGTTGGGCAATTCACCTAACGGCACGTCCACCGCCCAGAAATCGGCTGATCCGCTTGCGGTGTTCTGCAATTGCACGCTCAAGGCCGCTTGTTGCGCCGTCACTTGTCGTATCTGCTTCTGTACATCGGTGACGGCGACCTGGGTATTCCATACTCCTTTCCGCAGCTCGCTGAACGCTTTCTGCGTCTGGATCTCCGACTGCTGCCGTTGCCGACCCTGTTCTCGCACCTCGGCAAGGGCCTGTTCCATCCGCCCCAAGCGCTCGCGCATCGCGTCCAGTTTTGGCTCCAGGGTGGATGGCGTCGTCGTCGGCAGGGCTTGAGGCGGAGTCGCCGGTCGGGAAATCCTTTCCACCAGCGCCTGGTAAAGGGTGCAGCCTGGCGTCAGCGCCACCGTCAGCACCACGACTCCTGCCCTTCTGATCCGACTCATGCCTTGTTCCTGATTGATCCCGCAACATCGTCCATTATACCGGGTATTCCCGCGCCGGTTTCCGGCCATCCACCGCAGTGGCAAATCGGCTATATTCAGCCGGTCGCGCTCGCGCCGCATTCGAGGATTCGCCGCATGAACGAACTTGAGCTTCCCCAACAAACCCCCTTTAGCGCCGATTTCAGCGGCGCTGAATTCGCTGATAATCCAGAACCGCGCTGCCCTTGCATCCTGCTACTGGATAATTCCTGGTCGATGAATGGACCGCCGATCAGCGAACTCAATCAAGGACTGGCGACCTTCAAGGAGGAACTGCTGGCGGACAGTCTGGCGGCCAAGCGGGTCGAAATCGCCATCGTCAGTTTTGGCCCGGTCGAGGTGGTTAATGAGTTCCAGACCGCCGAGCAGTTCACCCCGCCACACCTGATTGCGCGCAAGGATACGCCAATGGGGCTGGCGATCCTCCAAGGGCTGGAACTGCTGAATCAGCGCAAGGCGTTGTACCGTGAACACGGCATTCCCTTCTTTCGGCCCTGGGTGTTCCTGATCACCGACGGCAGCCCGACCGACGACTGGCAGACCGCTGCTGCCGAGGTGCTCAAGGGCGAGGAAAGTCGCGCTTTCGCCTTCTTCGCGGTTGGGGTCGAAGGCGCCAATCTGGATATTCTGCAACGGATTTCCACTCGCCAGCCCTTGCGTTTGAAAGGGTTGCGCTTTCGCGAGATGTTCCAGTGGCTCTCCAATTCGATGCGCTCGGTCTCGCGCTCGGTGCCGGGTACTGAGGTGCCGTTGAGCAATCCTGCGGCGCCCAACGGTTGGGCGGCGGTATGAGCATCAACATTCAACGCAGCCGTGATCGGATTCAGCAATTCGATTTTCATACCCTGTTCATTGAGGAATTGGGCTGGTCGCAACCGGCGCTGCGCCGATCCAGCCAGCAGGATAGGGCGGGCGTCCTGGTGGAATACCGGCATATCGCGCAATTGGCTGGAGTCACGGTTATCGAAGTGACTACCGCTGATCACCAGATTCCTGATGCGAAAACTCGCGCTGCAATTCATCGGGAGATTGGGCAGTCGTTTTATGAGCATCTGCTGATTTTTCTCGACCGCCGGCCTGATCCTGGTCAAAGCCTGTGGTCTTGGGTTAAGCGCGAAGATGGGAAGTGGCTGCCGCGTGAACATGCCTATTTCCGGGGTCAGCCCGGCGATTTATTTATCGCCAAAATCTCCAGGATGGTGGTGGATATTAGTGAATTGGACAAGGACGGCCATTTCCCGCTGCTGGAGACAGCGCAGCGCCTGCAACACGCGCTGGACGTGGAGCGAGTTACCCGGAAGTTTTTCCGCGAGTTTCAACACGATCATGCGGATTTTACCAAAGCGATACTGGGGATTGCCGATGAGCGCGACCAGCGCTGGTATGCGTCGGTGTTGCTGCATCGTTTGATGTTTATCTGGTTTTTGCAGAAAAAACAGTTTCTCGATGGCGGCAATGCCGATTATCTGCATGATCAGTTGAAGCGAAGCCAGCAGCGCGGCCCGGATCAGTTTTATCGCGACTTTCTGAGGGTGTTGTTCTTTGAAGGTTTCGCTAAACCGTGGTCTGAGCGCTCCGAGAACGCCAAGGCGATGTTGGGCGAGATTCGCTATCTCAATGGCGGTCTGTTTTTACCGCATTCGATTGAGCAGCGTTATTCAGCGATCACGATTGCTGATGGGGCCTTTGAGAATTTGTTTAGCTTGTTTGCCCGTTATTCGTGGAATTTGAACGATACGCCCGGCGGTCAGGATGACGAAATCAATCCTGACGTGTTGGGTTATATTTTCGAGAAATATATCAACCAGAAGGCGTTTGGCGCGTATTACACCCGCACTGAAATTACTGAATATCTGTGCGAGCGCACGATTTACCGGTTGATTCTGGATAAGGTGAATCAACCGGCGCTGCCAGAATTGAAGTGGCCCGCCCGGCAGTTTGACAGCGTGCCGGAATTGCTGGTGCGATTGGATGCAACCTTGTGCCGAACGCTGTTATTCAAGGTGTTGCCACAGTTGTCGCTGCTGGATCCGGCCTGCGGGTCGGGGGCGTTTCTAGTCGCGGCGATGAAAACGCTGATCAATATCTACTCCGCTATTATCGGGCGAATCAAGTTTCTTAATGATCCCCATTTGAATGAATGGCTGCAAAAAGTAGAACGGGAGCATCCGAATCTGAATTACTACATCAAGAAAACGATTATTACCGATAATCTGTTCGGCGTTGATCTGATGGAAGAAGCGATGGAAATTGCCAAATTGCGGCTGTTTCTGGCGCTGGTGTCGTCGGCGCGGACGGTGGAGCAATTGGAGCCATTGCCGAATATTGACTTCAATATCCTGGCGGGAAATTCGCTCATCGGGTTGATGCGGGTTAATGCCGAAGCCTTTGAGAAGAAGTTGCAACACGATCTGTTTCGGCAGACTTACCGCCAGGTTCTGGATGATAAGAATCGGCTGATTGCGGAATACCGCCATGGCGCGGGGATTTATGGCGATGAATTGCGCACCTTGCGTGACAGTATTGAGCAACAGAAACAGCGAGCGCAGGAGTTATTGAATGATTTGCTGCTGGCGGATTTTTCCGAGTTGGGGATCAAGTTTGAGCAGACGACGTGGGATGATCAAAAAGGCAAGGACGGTAAACCGATCAAGCGGTTGTTGACGCTGGCCGATATTGAGGCGCTGCATCCGTTTCATTGGGGTTTTGAGTTCGACGTGATTCTGAATGAGCGCGGCGGGTTTGATGCGGTGATCACCAATCCGCCGTGGGAGATTTTTAAGCCGCAAGCCAAGGAATTCTTTGCTGAACATTCGGATTTGGTCAGCAAGAATAAAATGACGATTAAGGAGTTTGAAAAGGAACAGACAAACTTGTTGAAAGACCAGGATATTCGCCAAGCCTGGTTGGATTACCAAAGCCGCTTTCCGCATCTCTCCGCTTATTTACGGGCATCCCGTCAGTATCCGCATCAAACCGCCGTGGTGAATGGCAAGAAAACTGGCTCCGATATTAACTTGTATAAATTGTTCGTTGAGCAGTGCTACAACCTGCTACGACCGGGCGGGCAATGCGGTATTGTCATTCCGAGTGGGATTTATACCGATTTAGGCGCGAAAGGTTTGCGCGATTTGCTGTTTCAAGAGACCCAAATCAACGGGCTGTTCTGTTTCGAGAATCGCAAGGAAATTTTTGAAGGCGTCCATCGTAGTTTCAAATTTGTGGTGCTGACGTTTGATAAAGGTGGAGAAACCAAGCGGTTCCCGGCGGCGTTTATGCGCCATGAGGTCGCGGAATTGCTGAATTTCCCGCAATCCGGGGCACTGGAGTTATCGGTAGAATTGATCCACCGTCTGTCGCCCGATTCGCATTCAGTGATGGAATTCAAATCAGACCTGGATATTCAGATTGCGGAAAAGATGCTGCGCTTTCCGCTACTGGGCGAGAAAATTGCGGGAACCTGGAATCTGGTTTTAACCAACGAATTCCACATGACCAATGACAGTCATTTATTCAAAACCGAACCAGGCGTGGGGCGATTGCCCTTGTACGAAGGCAAGATGATTTGGCAGTTTGAACACGGCTATGCAAAACCAAAGTACTGGGTGAGTGAGAAAGAAGGGCGGGCGGCAGTGTTGGGACGGGAACAAGACACCGGAGAGGAATTGGATTATCAAGGTTATCGGTTGGGATTTCGGGATATAGCTGCTAGTACGAATGAAAGAACTATGGTTTGCAGTATTATTCCGCCAGCTTTTCACGGAAATAAAATTCCAACCGTGCAAATTTTTGGAAAAAATAAGCGATTGTTAAGCAATAGTGAACAGCTTTATCTATGCGTAGTTTGGAACAGTTTTGTTGTTGATTTTATTCTGCGGATGAAAGTTACTACGACATTAAATTTTTTCTATATTTACCAACTCCCGATTCCCCGCCTTACTGCTCAAGACTCCGCATTTGCGCCCATCGTCAGCCGCGCCGCGCAACTGATTTGCACTGCGCCGGAATTTGACGATCTCGCTAAAGAAGTCGGTTTAGGTTCGCATCAACAGGGCGTCACCGATCCGGTGCAACGCGCCCGACTCCGCGCCGAACTGGATGGACGAATTGCCCATTTGTACGGCCTGAGCGAAGCGGAATTTACCCATATTCTGACCACATTCCCGCTGGTGGATGAAGCGGTGAAAGTGGCAGCGCTGCACGCCTATCGAGAGGAAAAACCATGAGTGCGATTGCTGAAATCATTTACCGTGAGGCCCAACGGTTGCCAGAAAACCTCGCTCGGCAAGTGTATGACTATATTTGTTTTATCGAAAAGCAACACGGTGTCAAAGCAAAACAGGAAAGTATTCCATCGGCGGATTGGCAGACATTTTTCGACCAATTCACTCGTACCGTGACGGACGCACAACCCTTAACCCGGGATGAAATTTATGCTGACCGTTTGCGTTGACACCAACCTCTGGTTTTACGCATTGGCGCGTCCAGCAGCGAGTGATTTGGGTAAGCATTTGGCTGCCCAAAAATTGATCTTCGATCTTAATCAGCCGCTGATCACACCACAGATTATCAATGAAGTTAGCGCCAATCTTTTGCGTAAGCAGAAGTGGAGCGAACAGCAACTACGACAACTCATCGGTGAATTACAAGTTCGTTGCCAACTGTTTCGCCCTGAAGAAGACTGGTGCGAGCAAGCCAGCATACTGCGTGAACGCTACGGTTTCTCGTTCTGGGATAGTTTAATCGTGGCATCTGCACAAGCTGCGGATTGTGACACGCTTTTCAGTGAAGATATGCAGCATGGGCTACGCATTAACTCACTTGAAATTATCAATCCTTTTGCTGGGTTATTGCTGGAGACGTTGTAATCAATTCTATAGTGCTTCTGAATGGATTGTGGTTGCGTCTGTCCACGAAATCCCCCTTGACCCTCTGTTTCAAAGGGGGGGAAACCGCGTCAGCGGCGGGGAGGGTTTGGCTCAACCGGTAGCGCTTTCACAACTCAAACAGGATTCCTGCATGAAGATCATCGGCGGCTGGCGCTATGTCTATGCCAGCGTTCCCGGCGTAGCGCATCGCGCCAGTGGCACCGAATGTCAGGATGCCGGCGCGGTTCAACGGGTGCCCATGGCCGACGCCGATCCGGTGCTGGTGCTGGCTGCTGCGGACGGTGCCGGTAGCGCCACGGAAGCGCGCATCGGCGCCGAATTGGCCTGCCAAACCTTCCTCGCTGAAGGTACGGCCTGGTTATCCACCGCGACTGCGGAAGACTGGACGCGAGCCGTTGCTGAAAGGCTGTTGCAGTGCATCCAAACCGCCCTGATCCAACGGGCGGCGGAAGAAAATCAGCCGGTTCGCGAGTTTGCCTGCACCCTGCTCGGCGCGGTAGTGGCATCCGACCGGGCGCTGTTTTTGCAAATCGGTGACGGCGCTATTGTGATCGGGAATGGCGACGACTACCGCCCCGTGTTCTGGCCGCAAACCGGCGAATACGCCAACGAAACCTGGTTCGTGACTGATCCGAACGCCGCCACCCGACTGGAATTCGCCATCCTGGCCGAACCCGTCGCCGAAATCGCGCTACTGACCGATGGGTTGCAACCGCTGGCGCTGCATTATCAAAACCGGCAGGCTCACGCGCCGTTTTTCCGCCCGCTGTTCCAACGCTTGCGCACCGTTCCCGAACCCGGCTGTCCGGCGGATTTAATCAGCGCACTGGAACGCTTTCTGGACGCACCGCACCTCAACCAGCGCACCCACGATGACAAAACCCTGATTTTAGCCAGCCGGGTTATCCCACCAATAACCCTGACGGATGCTGATTCCGACTCTGACCCCGACGTGTCCGGGTGCGCCCTTCGGGAAGATTGCCGTGACGATACGGTATAGCGGCGCAAGTCAACCGCTCGAACTGGGTCAAGCGTTGGGGCGGGGCGGTGAGGGTACGGTTCACCAAATTGCGGGGCGACCTGGCTTCGTCGCCAAAATTTATCACCAGCCGATCAGCGCCGATAAAACCCTCAAGCTGGAGGGGATGGTCCGGCAGGCGCATCCCGGCCTGCTGGACATTGCCGCCTGGCCGGTGGATATGTTGCGCACCCAGCCCGAGGGGCCGGTGCAGGGCTTTATCATGCCCCGGGTCAACGGCTACCGCGAAATCCATAGCCTGTACGGCCCGGCGCATCGTAAAAAAGCGTTTCCCCACGCTGACTGGTCGTTTCTGGTTCACGCGGCCCGCAATCTGTCCAGCGCATTTGAAGCGATTCATGCCCGTGGTCACGTCATCGGTGATGTCAATCCCGGCAATGTGGTGATCTCGCCCCAGGCGCTGGTCAAATTGATTGACTGCGATTCGTTCCAAATCAACGTCGATGGCCGGCTGTTTCCCTGCGATGTCGGCGTCCCGCAATTCACCGCGCCGGAATTGCAGGGCCGCTCCTTCCACCGACTACAACGCACCCCGGATCACGACGGCTTTGGTCTGGCGCTGCTGTGTTTCCATCTGCTGTTCATGGGTCGCCACCCTTTCGCTGGACGCTATCAGGGCAAAGGCGATATGCCGATTGAGCGTGCCATTCAGGAACTGCGGTTTGCTTTTGGTCGCCACGCCGGATCACGGCAAATGGAGCCGCCGCCCTATATCCTGCCGTTTGCCGCTTTGCCTCACCCAATCACCGACTTGTTTGAGCGCGCCTTCGCTTCGCCCAGTTTGGCTCAGGGTCGCCCCACCGCCCGCGACTGGCTACAGGCGCTGGAACGGTTGAGCCGCGAACTGCGTAGCTGTGGCCGAAATAGTGTGCATAAATATCCGCGACACCTGCGGGACTGCCCGTGGTGTGAGCTGGAACGGGTCAGCGGAACGCTATTTTTCCTGCCAGCGCCCCACACGGTGGTGGCCGAGCTGCTGGCTGGACTGCCCGATTTTGACCTGGATCAGGTTTGGAGCCGCATTCTGGCGGTCGCGCCACCCCGCGACGAAGCCATGCCCTCGCCTTCATCGCGTATCCCCATCCTCCCGACCCCGCTTCCCGAACTGCTGCGGCGGGTCCAGCGCAGCAACGGGATCAAAGCGGCGCTCACCGCTGGCGTGGCGCTGGCGGCGATGCTGATTCGACCCCGACTGAGCGGGCTATGGCTGCCACTGGCAGTCATCGCCTGGTCGCTGCTGCGAAATCCAGCGGTTCGGCGCGAATACCAGCGCCGGCGGCTGGCCTTATTGGCCGCCCGGCGCGAACGGCAGGAGTTGCACACCGTTTGGAACCAGCGCGCCACCGGGCAACTGTTTGCAGACCGGCTGCATCAGTTGTGCGCCCTGCGTGACCGGCACCGCAACCTGCCGACCGAGTTGCAGCGTGAGGGGCAACGGCTGGAAGCCGATCAGCGCCAGATTCAGTTGCAGGCGTTTTTGGAAAACCAGTTCATTGACGCTGCCCAGATTCCCGGCATTCTCACCACTCACCGAATGGCGCTGGAATCCTACGGCATCGAAACCGCCGCTGATGTCAGCGCCGAAGCGCTGAAAACCGTGCCCGGCTTCGGTCAGCGCCTCGGTCGCCAGCGGGTAGCGGCACTGCTGGACTGGCGGCGGGCGCTGGAGCAACGCTTCCGCTATGATCCCTGCAAAGGGGTTGATCCCGCTGCCATCGCCGATTTGCGCCGACACTTTGCCCAAGAGCGGGTGCGTATCGAGCGGGAGCTACTGGCAGCTTCTGACGAACTGGCTAAAATCAAGGCAGATATTCTCAAGCATCGCGCCCAGATCAATATCACCCTGATCCGTCAGGCGATGCGGGAAGCCCAAGCTCAGGCCGATTTGCGGGTGTTTCCTCCCAGACTGGATACCCTCTGGCGGCGTCAACGGATTTAACGCCTGTAGAACTGTTTTATACCGCACGCTCAGAGCGGGTACGCCTTGCATACCCTACAGTTTAGCTACGTTTTTATCCCGCTTCTCAGGCCGTCGCCACGTACAGGAGAAAGCCGATGGGCAGACGCAACCAACATACCCGCGAGGAACTCCGGGCTATCGCGCTGCAAGCTGCCGAGTACTTGGTCGCTGAGAACGGGCTGGGCAGTTTGAGTACTCGCAAGGTGGTTGCCCGCATCGGCTATACCGTGGGCAGTTTGTACATGGTCTTTCGCAATCTGGACGACCTGATCGTTCAGATGAACGAGCGGACGCTGGAGCGGCTTCACACTGCGCTGGCGACCGCTATTGCCGACCAGCCGCCGCCGCCAGTGGCGGTCCGGGCGCTGGCCCAGGCGTACATCACCTTTGCGCTTACGGAAACCAACCGCTGGCGGGCGATCTATCAACACCGGCTGCCAGAGGATCAGCCAGCGCCGGATTCTCTCACCGAAAAGGTGGCGCGGACCTTCGATCTGGTGCAAGGTCAACTGATGTTGCTCTGTCCTCACCGTTCCCCAGCAGATATTGCTCTGGCGACCCGGGCGCTGTGGAGCGGCGTTCATGGAATCTGCATCCTCAGCCTCGACCAAACGCTGGAAATGGCCGGCGGCCGTTCGATTCAGGAGGTCGCCAAGTCGCTGATCGATCATTATCTGGCCGGTTTCATCAGCCAACCCTGACCCACCGTGTCACTTTCACCCTCTTCACCAGGCCGTTCATTCATGAATCCATTCCTTGCCCTCCTGCCGGTGGCCCTGCTCCTGCTGGCTGCTTGCTCGCCCGCATCCTCGGATGCGCCGCCGGTGATCCGTCCGGTGAAAACCGTGATTACGACTTCCCAGCCGCTGGATCTGACCGCGCAATATGCGGGCGAGGTGCGGGCGCGCTATGAAATTCCGCTGGCATTCCGGGTGGGTGGCAAGATTACAGGGCGGCCCGTTGAAGTGGGCCAGTCGGTCAGCGCCGGCGAGATGTTGATGCAGCTCGACCCGGGCGATCTGGCGCTGACCGAGCAAGCGTTGCGGGCGCAACTGGGCGCTGCCCGCGCTGACCGCGATCAAGCGCACGCTGAATGGCAACGCGCCAAGGCATTGCTGGCTCGCAAGCTGATCAGTCTCAGCGATTTTGACGCTCGCCGCAGTGCCTACGAAGCCGCCCAAGCCCGGTTTGACCAGGCACAATCACAGCTTTCAGGGGGCACTCGCCAGACCGGCTACACCCAGTTGCAGGCCGACCGGGCCGGCGTCGTCACCTCGATGCAGGCCGAAGTCGGTCAGATCGTGGCGGCGGGACAGCCGGTACTCCATTTGGCGCTGCCGGGCGAAAAAGAAATCGCGATCAGCATCCCGGAAAACCGCCGCGATGAATTAAGCATGGGCCAGGATGTTTCCATTACGATCTGGGCGGTTCCCGGCAAGCTTTACCAAGGTCGTATCCGGGAAATTTCGCCCCTGGCTGATCCGCTCACCCGTACCTACGGGGTTAAGGTCACGCTGATGGATCCCGACGACGCGGTGCAGTTGGGGATGACTGCCGCAGTTCAATCCCGGCATCGGGTTGCAGAAGCCTCGGTTCGCCTGCCGCTGACCGCCATTACCGAACGCGACGGTCGACCAGCGGTATGGGTGGTAGATGCGCAAACCCTGAAAGTGACTTTGCAACCGGTCACGCTGGGTCCCTTCCAGGATAACAACCAGGTTACGATTGCCAGCGGTCTCGTGCCGGGCCAGCGGGTGGTCACCGCCGGTGTCCACAAACTCTACCCGAACCAGCAAATCCGGCTACTGGACAACGTCCCATGAGAGGTTCCAGCCTTGCAGTTATTTCAGAACCAGCTCTTGAATTCGTCATACCCGCTTTCGCGGGAATGACGGAAAGCGAAAGTCCCGCCTAGAATTCCTCCCACTCCTGGGAGGCAGCAGTAGTAGCCGTGGTTTTTCTTCCAACCGGTATGATCTGCGCGACAGGATCAGGGTCGGGCCGACGCCGGTGATGACCCGGTTGGGATTTGACCGGGAGCGGTCTAGCGGCGGGACGCGCCTTTACAGAAGTGGCGAACTTGGCCGAAGTCGGCGAACGCGGCGCGGTCGCAACTCTGTTGGTCGCTACGGCCCGCTGATCCAGCGTGAAAAAACCCATCAGCTTTTGCAGTTCCTGGGCCTGCTCACCCATCGCATGACTGGCGGCGGCGGTTTCCTCGACCAGCGCGGCGTTTTGCTGAGTGACCTGATCCATGGACAGAATCGCCTTGTTGACCTGCTCAATCCCGCCCGCCTGTTCGCGGCTGGCAGCGGCGATTTCGGCCACGATGTCGCTGACTTTCTTCACCGAAACGACGATCTCCTTGAGGGTTTGGCCGGATTGCTCGACCAGTTTCCCCCCACTTTCCACTTTGTTCACGCTGTCGGTAATCAGTGATTTGATTTCCTTGGCGGCGTCGGCGCTGCGTTGGGCCAGCTTGCGCACTTCACCGGCGACGACGGCGAATCCTCGACCCTGTTCACCGGCGCGGGCCGCTCCCACTGCCGCGCGGGCCGGTGGGCCATAGTGAGCGAACACCTCCT